>NZ_JAWRXB010000002.1:0-485735 GCF_046535245.1 Paraburkholderia sp. SIMBA_030 | reverse complement strand
CCGGTCAGCGCAAACTGGTCTCCGAGGGATCGGCGATCGCCAGGGCACTCGACTACAGCCTCAAGCGATGGGACGCGCTTACACGCTACCTGGTCGACGGGCATGTGCCCATCGACAACAACTGGCTGGAAAATCAGATTCGTCCATGGGCCCTGGGAAGGGCGAACTGGCTCTTCGCGGGCTCTTTGCGTGCGGGGCAACGTGCAGCCGCGATCATGAGCCTGATTCGATCAGCGCAGCTCAACGGCCATGATCCATACGTCTACCTCAAAGACGTACTGAATCGCTTGCCAACGCATCGCGCCGACGACATCGCTCAGCTACTGCCTCATCGCTGGGCGCCGATCACCGCCTGATCGCTGGTAGGCACTCCCCAGGGTGCCATTGCCGGGCGCTTACGCCCAGGCGAAGCGCATGCGCCGAAAACCCAGCGCATCGCCTCGTCCTTTCGTTCTGGATCAATGTCCTGGATGGCCATCGCCAACGGCAATCACGCCCACCGGAGCCGGAACGTACAGCGCGTCATCGACTGCGAGCGCCTGGTCGACTTCCGCGAGCAGAGCTTCGTCGCGCGCAATCACTTTTGGCAGATGCGCACGCAGAAATTCAACCCATGTCCGTGTCTTTGCATCAATGAACTTACGTGACGGATACAGCGCGTAAATGTTCATCTTCTGCAGCGTATGCTGCGGCAACACACGCACCAGCGTTCCGTCGCGCAAGCCCGCAATCGCTGCATAGAGCGGTACCAGGCCGATGCCCATTCCTTCACGAATCGCCACGATCAGCGATTCCGCGATATTGACCTGAACCGGTCCGTTGATCGCCATCGTTTCACTGCCGTTAGGCCCGTCGAGTACCCATTCATGGGGCGGAAAGGCCGGCGTATGCAAGATCAGGCATTCGTGATGCGCAAGATCGCGAGGTTCTTTCGGCGTGCCGCGGGCGCGCACATATGCCGGTGACGCGCACAAGATGCTGAATGTCGAGCCTAGCAGCAGCGACACGAGGTCCGAATTCGGCAAAGACGACGCGCCGACCACAGCCACGTCGCTACTACCTTCGAAGAGATCAGGCATCCGCTGCGATAGCGTGAGTTCGACTGTGACCTCGGGATAAAGCGCGCGGTAGCGCGAGATGGCCGGCAGCACGTAATGCTGGCCGATGCTGGCAAAGCTATGCATGCGCAAAGCGCCGCTAGGCCGCTCGTGCGCGCAACTTGCTTCTTCTTCCGCAGTATCGACGTCTGCGAGGATCTGCAGACTGCGCGTCAGGTAGCGCTCGCCGGCTGTGGTGAGCGCAAGGCGCCGCGTCGAACGATTTAGCAAACGCGTACGCAAATGCGCTTCGAGCTCGGAGACCGCGCGCGACATCGCACCGGTCGTTGAATTGAGCGACTGCGCGGCGCCGGTAAAGCTACCGGCTTCGACCACGCGCACGAACACTCGCATATTTTGTAACGTATCCATCGATCCTTCTATTTCACGGCAAAGGCCTTATTGTCCGCCTGTCTCGAAAACTCATTGTTGTTCGTTCTGCAAGGGACGTTCCGTCCCCGTCCTATTAATGCGCGCGACGCGTGCTCCTACAATCGGCGCTTCCTTCAGTGACAAACCGGAGCGCATTGTTTTTCCATGAAACGCCAACATGCGATCAAACCGACGGTGGACTCTCGCCGGCAGTGGAACGACATGTTGCAAGCGCTCGGTACCGTTACTCGCGATTGGGCGAGCACCGATGGTCTGATCTGGCTGCATCTGCTGAAAACCGTAACAGCCGGCTTGCTGGCCCTTGGCATTGCAATGCTGCTGGATCTGCCGCAGCCACGCATCGCGATGACTACGGTGTTCGTGCTGATGCAGCCATTCAGCGGCATGGTGCTCGCCAAGAGTTTCTATCGGATTCTCGGGACCGCGGTGGGTACGGCCGCTGCATTGGTGCTCGGCGCGCTGTTTGTCCAGCAGCCCGAGTTGTACATGCTCGGCATGATTTGCTGGGTGAGCGCATGTATCGCTGCAGCGGTCCGCTATCGGCATTTCAGGTGGTATGGCTTTGTGTTGGCGGGTTACACCGCCGCCTTGATCGGCATTCCGAATGTCACGGCGCCCCACGACCTGTTTCTGGCCGCGCTAACGCGCGCGGCGGAAGTGGCGGTCGGCATCGTGTGTTCGAGTGCGGTGAGCGCGCTAATCGTGCCGCAGCGTTCCAGCCTTGCGCTGCGACGCGCGCTGCAATTTCGATATGAGGATTTTACTGCGTTCGCCGCCGACGTGCTGGCCCGCGGGCTCGATCGAGGGCAGTTCGAGCGGCGCTTTGCCGATCTGGTCGACGAAATTGTCGGCTTCGAAGCGACGCGTATTTTTGCCGCCTTCGAAGATCCTGCGATGCGTTCGCGCAGCCAGCATCTCGGTCGTCTGAACGGCGAATTCATGGACGTATGCGCGCGGTTGCATGCGCTGCATCAGCTGCTCAAGCGTTTGCGCGCAAGCGGGCCGCGAAGGATGGTCGAGGCTATCACGCCATACTTTCACGAGCTGTCGGCGTTCATCGAGCCACAGCCTGGTACCGACCTCGATGCATCGCGCGTGGCCGCCCGTCTGCGGCTCTTTCAGGCGACGTTGCCACGACGCGTGCGCGCAACAAGACGACCTCTCGAAGCGGCGTCCGCTGAATCGCTGGCGGACTTCGATACGGCTGCGGAACTGTTGTATCGGTTCGTCGACGAATGGATCGGGTATTCGGAGACTTACGCATCGCTGGCGCAGCGCAAGCCGGCAGGGCGGCAGCGCAACACTAGCCGCTATGTCAGCAAGACAAACGGCTTCGTCGTTGCTTTCACCTTTGTCAGGACGGCGGTGGTAACGGCAGTCGTCGGCTGGTTCTGGATTGCTACCGACTGGCCGAGTGGAGGGCTTGCGGTCATTGGTGCAGCGTTAGCATGCGCGCTGACGTCCACCGCGCCGAACGCTTCGAGGATGGCCGTGCAGATGGCCGTCGGTGCCGCGCTGGCGACCATGACCGGCTACCTGTTCACCTGCTACGTCTATCCGAACATCGACGGTTTTCCGTTGCTTTGCGCGTCGCTCGCCCCGGTGCTTGCGCTCGGCGCGTTCATCGCAACACGCAAGCGTGCATCGGGTTACGGCATCGGCTTCGCGGTGTTCTTCTGTCTGCTCGCCGGACCGGACAACGTCGTCACGTATGCGCCCGATCTGCTGATCAACAACGGTATCGCGGTCACCGCATCGCTGCTGCTCGCGGCGATTGTCTTCGCGGTGGTTTTTCCGGCCGATATGCCGTGGCTCACGGAGAGAATCAAGGGCGATTTGCGCGCGCAGGTCGTGTTCGCATGCAAGGGCGAACTGCCAGGACTCAATCAGCGATTCCAGTCGAGCACGCACGATCTGACTTCGCAACTGCGTTTGCTGCTGACGCGGCGCTCGCGGCGCCGCCGCGACGCTTTGCGCTGGATGCTGGTCACGCTCGAAGTGGGGCACGCCGTGATCGATCTGCGCAACGAAGTGGCTCGCGCGCCCTACGCGCAGGCACTCCACCCGCGCTGGGGCAGCAGCCTCGAGCGCACTGGCGCTGACCTCGCCCGGCTCTTTGCGCAGCCGGACGCACGTGGTCTCGAACGCGCGCTCGTATCCGTACGCTCGGCCACTTGGACGGTGCAGGACGTCCTCGAAACCGTTCATACCGATCGCGATAAACGTCACGACCTGCAACGCATCCTCAGTTGCCTGCATTTCATTCGCACAGCCTTGCTCGACAAAGACGCGCCCTTCAACACGCGCTGAAGGATGTGCCCGATCACCAGGCGATCCGATCCTTCCGCCAGATGGAAAGATCACTTCCGGGCAGCCCCGTTTATCCGCGCAGATGGCAGTCATATAGTTTCACCACTGCCATGCAGTCCCCCAAGGGGGCTTCTTGCGGGACGTAACCGGAAGTACTGGAGAATAAAATGAAAGTGTTGAAGATTGTCCTGATTGCCTGCTCTTTGTCTGCTGCTGTTGCTCACGCACAAACCGAAACCGCCCCCGCCGCCCCGACGCCGCAAGTTGCGCAAGCGAATGCGCCGCGCGCCAACAGCGTCGCGGCGCAAGGCCGGACCGTTGCGCCGAAGGCCAAAGTTGAAGAATGTGTCGGTCCTGTGAGCTTCTGCAATATCTACTTCGGCAGCTAAGCAGCGCCACGTGTAACACCCGCAGTACCTGTAGGGCCTGTCGCGAGAGTTTGGCGCGCGACGAGATACCTGGCCGCGACGCCGTCCCATCGAGACGCCGCGGCAGGATGCGACAATCTGGCTACTGAGCGAAGCACACCGCGGACGTGCGCATCGGTAGACTGGGCTGGTGACTATGGAGAGACTCAGTTTTATGTACGAAGACCGGATTCGTTGTGCCGCGCTGCGCGGCAAGATCACTTCAGCGGCCGAGGCAGCGCGGCTGATTCAGGACGGCATGCGTGTCGGCGCCAGCGGCTTTACGCGCGCGGGCGACGCCAAGGCTGTCCCTGTTGCGCTCGCCGAGCGCGCGCGCCACGAAGACAAACCGCCGCGCATTACGTTGATGACCGGCGCATCGCTCGGTCATGACGTTGACCGCATGCTGACCGAGGCGCACGTATTGGCGCGCCGTCTGCCGTTTCAAGTGGACAAGACCTTGCGCGACGCGATCAATCGCGGCGAAGTGATGTTCGTCGATCAGCATCTGTCGGAAACCGTCGAGATGCTGCGCGCGAATCAACTCGGTAAGCTCGACATTGCCATTATCGAAGCCGCCGCGATCACCGAAACCGGCGGCATTGTGCCGACCACTTCGGTCGGCAATTCGGCGAGCTTCGCGATCCTGGCGGACAAAGTCATCGTCGAAATCAATCTCGCTCAGCCGCTCGCGCTCGAAGGGCTGCACGACATCTGGATCCCGGGTCGCCGGCCGCACCGCGAACCGCTGCCTATTGTTAGTCCGCAAGACCGCGTCGGCACGCCGGCTATCGAGATTCCGCCCGAAAAAATCGCCGCGATCGTCATTACCGATATGGCGGACAGTCCGTCCACAGTGCTGCCCGCGGATACGGAGACCAAGCAGATTGCCGGCCATCTGATCGAATTTCTTCAGCACGAGGTGTCGCACGGGCGCATGTCCAAACGCCTGCCGCCGTTGCAGGCCGGCATCGGTACGATTGCCAATGCGGTGCTCGCCGGGTTTGTCGATGCGCCGTTCGATGCGTTCGAAATTTATTCAGAAGTGCTGCAGGATTCGACTTTCGACCTGATGGATGCCGGTAAGGTAACGTTCGCCTCCGGTGCGTCGATCACGCTGTCGGCCACGCGCCAGGCGCAAGTGTTCGGGGAGATCGAGCGCTATCGCGACCGTCTCGTGTTGCGTCCGCAAGAGGTCAGCAACCATCCCGAAGTCATTCGCCGGCTCGGGCTGATCGCATTGAATACCGCGTTGGAATTCGACATCTACGGCAACGTGAATTCGACGCACGTAGGCGGCACGCACATGATGAACGGTATTGGCGGCTCGGGCGACTTTTCGCGCAATGCGTCGTGTGCGATTTTTGCGACCAAGTCGATCGCCAAGGGTGGCCGGATCTCGAGCGTCGTGCCGATGGTGCCGCATTGCGACCACAACGAACACGACGTGGATGTGGTGGTGACGGAGCAGGGGCTCGCCGATCTGCGCGGGCTTGCGCCGCGAGAACGCGCCACGCTGATCATCGAAAACTGCGTGCATCCGCTGTATCGCGATCTGCTTCGCGACTACTATCGGGACGCCTTGCAATGGGGTGGGCAAACGCCGCATCGGTTGGACCAGGCATTCGCATGGCATACGCGGCTGCGTGACACCGGCTCGATGATGCCGGCGGGGGAAGCACTGCTTGAAGTCAGGCTGGCGTCAGGTGGCATTGGCCCCTGACGCCGCACAACATCAGTTGCTACGGTCAGGTACCGCGTCGGAAGAGCCGGATAATGAACAATAGAATGACCGCGCCGATCACAGCTGTAATGATCGAGCCGATCCAGCCGCCGCCGAGCGAAATATGCAGCACGCCGGCAAGCCAGCCGCCGATGAACGCGCCGACAATCCCCACGATGATATCGACGATCAGGCCGAAACCGCCACCCTTGACGAGCACGCCAGCCAGCCAGCCGGCGATCGCGCCGATGATGAGCCATGCAATGATGCCGTGTTCCATAATTGAGACTCCATGGTTGAGTGTGAAAAATTCACGGTGACAGAGCTTAGTCGAAGGCGGTTGTGCCGTCCATATTCAGGACGTTGAATTAACATTGTCTAAATCTATTGCCGACTAAGTGTAGACGATACGTGGAGATATTGGGGGGCGCTTATCGACGGCCGGTCATTCCGGCGTCGGCTCCGCTTCTTTAGCGATCCAACTGACGCTGGATACGCTCATCGATAAGAAAGGTCGGTGCGCGCTTCGCACATTGTGAACACCACGCGTGACAGCAGCAGGTATCCGGACGTGGGCACGCGGGCGCGGTCAGGCGTGACGACGCACGCAAGCAAAGGCTCGCGGCGCGAAATGCAACGAAGCATCTGTACGGCACGGGCCATGCAGCGCTTCATGGGCAGTACGAGGGGATAAACGACGTGCGCCGTCTGGCCTAACGGCAAGACGGCGACAGGCAAACTGCTGACGCGGAAGTCTTGCGGATCAGGCGATCAGGCGAATCGAAGCTCGACTGCTACTACTGCTACTGTCCAAGATCGTCGTTCCGGTTAAATGAACTGGGCGAATTTTAGGCAACTCTGCAAAGTTAAGTCAAGCCGGGATGACGTCTGGTTGCGACGTTGCTTTTTTCAACCTTTGGGAAGTATCCGCGGCGAATCTGGATTTTTCCTTGCATAAATACGGACTCCGAATATTGACGGTGTCCGTCCCGGAAAACACACTGTCTGGATGCTTCAGAACACGTCGTGCTGCGCCGGTTTGGGTTGGCGTTCAATCCGCGTTTCACTTCTCGCGGCTTCGCAGAACGCTCTGCACGACGTCATCTCTTTTCCGCTGTTCACCCAATTGAGGAATGTATGAAAGTTAAAGCTTTTGGCATCGTTGCCGGTGCATTGATCGCCGCTGCGCCGCTCGCGTCGTTCGCCGCTGGCTTACCCGCGCCGTTTGAAGGCAGCAGCACGCTGCAAGCGGATGGCGTCGTGAAATCGGTGGATCAGGCGAAACACTCGGTTACCGTGCTCGACGCGCAGGGCGGCGAAGCCTCGTTCAATATCACGGATACCAGCAACCTCCCGCAGATCAAGCAGGGCGGCAAAGTTCATATCCGGATGATGCGTAATGCCGTGATCAGCGTGACGCGTGGTGCCGACGGGCACGGCGCTGCGGCTCAATCAGCTCAGGCGAACACTGTGCATAACCTGACCGCTGAGGTTCAGACCGTCGATCACGCCACCGGCATCATGGCCTTGAAAGGTCCGAATGGCGCCGTGTTCCACATTCAGGGGCGTGAGCCGGCAAAGGTCGTCAACGTCACGCCGGGCATGCAGGTGTCGGTGGCGTACGCACCGCAGGTGAGCGTGGCGGTGGCGCCCGCGCAGTAAACGCATTGATGTTAAGCGGCGCGCTTGCGCCGAGGCGCGGATGTCCTTCCCGGACATCCGCGCTGTCGTTTCAACGCCATGCCATATGACGTGGCGCTTCAGTCAGGTTCGCCGGGCACGAGGCGCAGCCGCGTGATTTCCGAGGGGGCGCCCAAGCGCTTCGGCGGCCCCCAATAGCCGGTGCCGCGGCTCGTGTAGACCCACAGTCCGTTCAGGCGCGCGAGGCCAGCCGTGAACGGCTGCTGAAAACGGACAAAGAAATTCCATGGAAAGAATTGGCCGCCGTGCGTGTGGCCGGACAGTTGCAGCGTGAAACCTGCTGCGGCAGCCGCTTCGGCGGACCGTGGCTGGTGGGCGAGCAGCACTTTGATCAACACGTCGCCCGGTGCGCCGGCGAGTGCGGCGACCGGGTCGCTGCGGTGTAACGGATCATGATGACCTGCCGAGTAATCGGTCACCCCCGCAATCACGGCGCGCGCACCGTCGTGATCGACGATCACGTGCTCGTTGAGCAGAACGTTCAAACCCAGGCGCCGGAATTCATCGATCCATGCGTTAGCACCGGCGTAATACTCGTGATTGCCTGTCACCAGGAAGGCGCCGTGACGCGCGCTGAGCCGCCCCAGCGGCTGCGTGTGCCTGGTCAACTGCGGCACGCTGCCGTCCACGATATCGCCGGTTACGGCAATCAGGTCCGGCTTGAGGCGGTTGACCGCGTCGACGATCGCGTCCACGTAACTGCGTTTGATGGTTGGGCCAACGTGGATATCGCTGATCTGGACGATCGTGAAGCCGTCGAGTGCCGCCGGCAAATCGTCGATCGGCACCTCGATGGTCACGACCCGGGCGCGGCGCCGCGCGTTGAAGAGGCCGACCAGCGTAGAGAGCAGCGCGAGCACTGGCACGGCTGCCGCCGAGCCAGTCCGCCAGTGTGCCAGCGCAACGGTGTTCGGCCAGATTGCGTCGACGGTCAGCAGCGAAGCCAGACCAAGGTCGCGCACGAAAGTCAGCACCAGCAGCGATGAGAAGAAGCCCATCGTCAGCAGGCCGACCCATGCGAGCCGGTCGCTGAGCGGTTGCTGTTTGACCGTGCGCGCCAGCATGCCGAGCGGAATCAGAAAGATCGACAGTACCAGCCACAACGCACACAGCCACCGGCCGGCGGCATTGATCGGCAAATCGGGAATCAGGCGAAAGCCGACGTAAATGTGCAGCAGAATGCCAATCAGGATAAAGCGAACAAGAAACGATGAGCGGCGCATAGAGAGGACGGAGGCGGGAAGGGGCCGGCACAATCGGAAGACCGGCGGCAGCTCGTCAGTTCGAGTCAGGAAAAACGCTGACGGCGAGATCATTCTACTGGCATGTGCTTTCCCTTGCCGGCCGTGTCAAATTGGACCGTCTTGGGCGCGAACCGGGCTATTGTTGTCGCCGCCGGCGATTACTGCAATGCAGCATCCGTCGTACCGTACGAAGCCCTTCCAGGCGGGCCGCTCAGCATAATTAAACGGCCTTTGAATCGTCGTCGTGCGTGGACTATCCTGAAAAGGAACCGGCTTATATCAGGGGCGTCGCGGCTCGGTGGCGGTTCGCTTTGTCGCCGCTAGCGTGCGAGGCAGGAGACGCATGATGAAACTGCTCAGATCAGGCAATCAGGCACGCCACGCACATCACGCGCATCATGTCGGATATGAGGGAAGCCACGTGATGCTGCCGCTGGTAGCCATATCGCTAATGGCAGTCGGCTTGTACTACGCCGTACGCGACATCGACATTTCCGAGCTGGGACGAAGTGCGTTATTCGACGTGGTGATGGTATGCGTCGCGCTCGGCATTGCCGGCTTGTTCGGCGTCGTCGGCGCGTGGTTGCGTTCCAATGGCGACGATGCCGAAGAAGGTTTCTGTTTTATCGGTGCGGTGATCGGCGTGGTGGTGTTCTACGTGGCGCTGTTCACCTGAACGCAGCGACAGGTTCAGACGATTCGCGCAGCTTCGTCGAAGGTGAAGCGCGGGCTGCGGGGAAACAGTTTCGACGCGTCGCCGTAGCCCAGATTGATCAGGAAATTCGACTTCACCGTCGTGCCGGCGAAGAAAGCTTCGTCGACCTTGGCTGCGTCGAAGCCTGACATCGCACCCGTGTCCAAACCGAGCGCGCGCGCCGCGAGAATCAGGTAGCCGCCTTGCAGCGTCGAATTGCGAAAGGCGGTATCGGCGATTGCCTTGTCGTTGCCGGCGAACCAGCTGCGCGCGTCGGCGTGCGGAAACAGTCTCGGCAGATGTTCGTAGAACGCCATATCCATCCCGACGATCACCGTGACCGGGGACGCCATCGTCTTTTCGAGGTTGCCTGCCGACAATGCCGGTCGAAGTTTTTCCTTGCCTTCCGGTGTTTTAACGTAGACGAAGCGGCCGGGACTCGAATTGGCCGAGGTAGGGCCGAGCAGCACCAGTTCGGTGAGTTGCTTGAGCACGGCGTCGTCGACAGGTTTGGGCTGCCAGCCGTTATGCGTGCGCGCCTGGCGAAAGAGTTGATCGAGAGCCTGGTCTGAGAGAATCATGATGGTGGTCCGTTGAAATGAAGTGAAGAAAACCGGATGACAGCGCAAGCCGCATGCGTGAGCGGCGCCGTCGCTGCCGCCATAATAGCCAAGGTTCTCACACGAGCACGCTGAGCGTGCGCAATCGCATTCGGACAATCTCATGGCGGATCTTTTCGATGACCTTCCGGCACCCGACGTCGACTGGTATCCCGACTGGCTTGCGCCTGAAGCAGCAGTGCATGCGTTGGCTCACCTCATCGGCGAAGTCGAGTGGCGTCAGGACATGATGGGCACGCCCGCCGGGCGCGTGCCGCTGCCGCGTCTGACCGCCTGGCAGGGCGAGCCGGACGCGGTCTATGTCTACTCCGGCATTCGCAACGTGCCCCAACCGTGGACCCGAACAGTCGCCGAACTGAAGGCCGCCGCCGAAGCGACCTGCAACGCCCGCTTTAACAGCGTGCTGATCAATCGCTACCGCAGCGGCACCGACAGCATGGGATGGCACGCGGACCGCGAGCCCGAGCTAGGCGCGCGGCCGATCATCGCCTCGGTCAGCTTGGGCGTGGCGCGCACTTTCGATTTGCGGCACAACAGCACGGGCACGGTTCGGTCGTTTTCGCTGAAGGGCGGCAGCCTGCTGGTGATGAAGGGCAACACGCAGGCCGAGTGGCGGCACCGGGTGCCGAAAGAACCAGGCGTCGCCGGTGAGCGAATCAATCTGACATTCCGTTGGGTGACACCGCGCACGGCGAACCGCTAGACGAATCGGCCGTCAAGCACTTAAGCGCATAAAAAGCATGTGGAGGGCGCGGGTTCCTCGCCGCCGCGACTAGCGCGCCAGCGGCGGCCCGCCTCGATGCCTGCGCCACGGTCGCTACCGTTCGCGATACCAAAATTGGTATCGCCAACGCAAATCATAGGATTGGACGGTTAACGCGTCAGACACTACGCTACAGCACGATCCACGCTCCGAGACAGGCCGGAACGGCGGGCGGTTCGATGGATCGCCTACACAACAACGATCAGGAGACAGTCATGGCGAATACACGACGCGCCGCATGTCGTGCGTTGGGTGCTCTCGCGATTTGCGCAGGCATCGGTGCGCTGACGCTGACAACGCCGCACGCTTACGCGCAAGACAAACAGATCACGCTCGGTTTCGCGCAAGTCGGCGCTGAAAGCGCATGGCGAACCGCCAATACCGAGTCGGTGAAGTCCGCGGCCGCGGACGCGAAGATCAAGCTCAAATTCTCGGACGCCCAGCAAAAGCAGGAAAACCAGATCAAGGCGATCCGCTCCTACATCGCGCAGAAGGTCGACGTGATCGCGTTCTCGCCGGTCGTTGAATCCGGTTGGGAGCCCGTGCTGCGTGAGGCCAAAGCAGCGAAGATTCCGGTGATCCTGACTGACCGCAACATCGACGTGAAAGACACCTCGCTATACGTCACGATGATCGGTTCCGATTTCATGGAAGAGGGGCGCCGTGGCGGCCATTGGCTCGCGGATCACTTTAAAAACGATCAAGGCCCGATTAACATCGCTGAACTTCAGGGAACGGTCGGCTCGGCGCCTGCCAACGACCGGCATTCGGGCTTGATCGAAGTAATCAAGAGCGATCCCAAATTCAAGATCATCGCGTCGCAAAGCGGCGACTTCACACTTGCCGGCGGCAAGCAGGTGATGGAAGCGTTTATAAAAACTTATGGAAATAAAATAAATGTAGTTTATGCGCATAACGACGATATGGCGCTCGGCGCCATCCAGGCGATGGAAGAGGCCGGCATGCATCCCGGCAAGGACATCACCGTCGTCTCGTTCGACGCGACCAAGGGCGGCTTCCAGGCGATGGCCGCGGGCAAGATGAACGTCGACGTCGAGTGCAGCCCGCTGCTGGGGCCGCAACTGATGTCGGCGGTCAAGGACGTGATGGCAGGCAAGCCGCTGCCCAAGCGCATCCTGACGGAAGAGACCGTCTTCCCGATGAGCGTCGCGGCGCAGACTCTGCCGACGCGCAAGTACTAAGGCGAAGTACTGAGCACTCCATAGGACAGAAGCAGGACACAAGCGAAGTACAGGCAGATTGCAGGGTTTCTCCAGCGGTGCCTGACCGCCCGGCTGTTTCGGCAGCGGGCGGTCTCTTTTCCACTGACCCTGCTGAACCCACGCACCGCCGATCGAGCGAGGTCTATGACGCATCCCGCTTCCGAACCGAATCCGCCAGCCAGTGGCGCAGTTGAAGGCGCCGGCATCGTCTCGAACGAACGCGAGCCCATCATGGCGACCACCGGGGTCAGCAAGACGTATCCGGGTGTCAAAGCGCTGCAGCGAGTCGACTTCCGGCTGTTTCCGGGCGAGATCCACACGCTGATGGGCCAGAACGGCGCCGGCAAATCTACGTTGATTAACGTGCTGACCGGCGTGGTCGCGCCTGACGCCGGCACGATCCGGCTCGGCGGCGAGACCGTGGCGTTTGCGTCGCCACAGGAGGCCGAAGCAGCCGGCGTGCGCACGCTGTATCAGGAAGTGAATCTGTGCCCGAACCTGTCAGTGGCAGAGAACATCTTCGCGGGCAGGCAGCCAAAGCGCTTCGGCGCGATCGACTGGCCCGACATCAAGCGGCGCGCACAATCCGCGCTCGCCCGACTGGACGTGACGCTCGACGTCACCAAATCGCTCGATGCCTATCCCATCGCCGTGCAGCAAATGGTGGCGATCGCCAGAGCGCTCTCGGTCGATGCGCGCGTGCTGATTCTCGATGAGCCGACCTCGAGTCTGGACGACAGCGAGGTCGCCCAGCTTTTCAAAATACTTCGGCATCTTAAGCAATCCGGCATCGCGATTCTGTTCGTCACGCATTTTATCGAGCAGACCTACGCCATTTCCGATCGCATTACGGTGATGCGCAATGGCGAATGCGAAGGCGAATATCTCGCGCGTGATTTGCCCGCCGATCAACTGGTCGCGAAGATGGTCGGCCACGAGCGCATGAGCGCGCGGCTACGCGAAGCGGCGCACGAAGGACACGAGGAGGTACGCGAAGGACCGGCGAGCAAGCAGGCTTTGCAGCCGTTCGTCGAACTGCGCGGTGTTGGACGACGCGGCACGCTGCAGCCGATCGATCTCGACGTGCAGCCGGGCCAGATTCTGGGTCTCGCCGGTTTGCTCGGCTCGGGCCGCACGGAGACCGCGCGGCTGCTGTTCGGCGCGGACCGCGCCGACAGCGGCACGATCGTGATCGAAGGCCGCGCCGTGCGGTTGCGTTCGCCGCGCGACGCGGTGCGTCACGGCATCGGCTACTGCGCGGAGGATCGTAAGAAGGAGGGCATCGTCGCCGAGTTGTCGATTCGCGAGAATATCTTGCTGGCGTTGCAAGCGAGGCGTGGCTGGTTGCGCAAGATCAGCCGGAATCGCGCGCGCGAACTGGCCGACATGTGGATCGAACGGCTCGGCATCAAGGCAACGGACGCCGAACAGCCGATCGGCCTGCTCTCCGGCGGCAATCAGCAAAAAGCGCTATTGGCGCGCTGGCTCGCCACCAATCCCAAGCTGCTGATTCTCGACGAGCCCACCCGCGGCATCGACGTCGCCGCCAAGTTCGACATCATGGATCGCCTGCTGGCGCTGTGCGCGAACGGCTTGAGCATTCTGTTCATTTCGTCGGAGATCGGCGAGGTGCTGCGGGTCAGTCATCGCGTGGCGGTCTTGCGCGATCGCCGCAAGATCGCGGAGGTGGCCGGTCAAGCCTCGAACGAAGACAACATCTATCGACTCATCGCGGGGAGCGGCGAATGAAGCTATCGAACTGGTTCGTGCGCGACGGCGTGGAGCGTCCGTTGATCTGGCCGTGCGTGACGCTGGCGCTGTTGTGCGGCTTGAACCTGTGGGTGAATCCACATTTTCTATCGCTGCGCATGCTCGATGGCCACCTGTTCGGCGCGCCGATAGACGTATTGAATCGCGCCGCGCCGCTGGTGCTCGTCGCCACCGGCATGACGCTCGTGATCGCGACACGCGGCATCGACATTTCGGTCGGCGCGGTAGTGGCGATTGCCGGCGCCGCTGCGGCGACGATCCTGGCGACGCAGCCCGCACCGGGCGCCGGGCTGATCGCGCAAGCGTTGGTGGCGGCGCTGATCGTCGGCGTGCTGAGCGGGATGTGGAACGGGCTGCTGGTCTCGTTCGTCGGCATGCAGCCGATCATCGCAACGCTGATCCTGATGGTTGCGGGCCGTGGCGTCGCGCAATTGCTGACGGCCGGGCAGATCATTCCAATCGGCGCGCCGGGCTACCTGTTCGTCGGCGGTGGTTACTGGCTGGGCATGCCATGTTCGGTGTGGATCGCGAGCGTTGCCGTGCTGGCTACCGGGGTGCTCGTCGAAGGCACCGCGCTCGGGCTTTTCATTCGCGCGATCGGCGTGAATCCGGTGGCGACGCGCCTTGTCGGCTTGCGCTCGAAAGCGCTCGTGTTCGCGGTGTATGGCTTCTCGGGATTGACCGCTTCGATGGCGGGCATCCTCATCAGCTCGAACGTGCGCAGTGCCGACGGCAACAACGCCGGGCTGCTGCTCGAACTCGATGCGATCCTGGCGGTGACGCTCGGCGGCACCTCGCTGCTCGGTGGCCGCTTCAGTCTCGCGGGCACTGTGCTCGGCGCGCTGATCATCCAGACGCTCACTTACACCACTTATTCGATCGGCGTGCCACCCGAAGCGACGCTCGTCGTCAAGGCGGCCGTGGTGCTTGCCGTGAGCGTGATCCAGTCGCCGTCGGCGCGAGCGCTGGCCATGTCGCTCGTCACGCAGCGCGGGGTGGCGCGATGAGACGGCTCCTCGATGCATGTGCCCATATCGTCGATCCGCGCACGCTGCCGATTGCCGTGACGATTTTGCTGTTCTGCGCGCTGTTCGGTTTCGGCTCCGTGATGTACACCGGATTTTTCTCGTGGCAAGTGCTGCTCGACTTGCTGGTCGACAACGCGTTCCTGCTGATCGTCGCGATCGGCATGACCTTGGTCATCGTGTCCGGCGGGATCGATCTGTCGGTGGGCTCGGTGGTGGCGTTGACCACGATCGTCGAAGCCGTGCTGTCCGAGCACATGCATCTGCCGGTCTGGCTGATCGTGCCGATCGTGTTGCTGATGGGCACCGTGTTCGGCGCGGTGCAGGGCGCGCTGATTCACTTCTTCCGCTTGCAGGCGTTCATCGTCACGCTGGCCGGCATGTTCTTCGCGCGCGGCCTGTGCTTCCTGATCACGACGCAGTCGATCACCATCACCGATCCGACGTTCCAGAAGATTTCGGCGTTCCGCCTCGATATCGGCATCGGGTCGGTCACGGCCAACGTGCTGATCGCATGCGTCACGCTGGCCGCGGCGATCTATGTCGCGCATTTCACGCGCTTTGGCCGCAACGTGTATGCGATCGGCGGCAATGCGCGCTCGGCGTTGCTGATGGGCTTGCCGGTCGCGCGTACGAGGATCGGCGTGTATGCGCTCAGCGGTTTCTGTTCGGCGCTCGGCGGCGCGGTGTTCACGTTCTACGTGCTGTCGGGCTATGGCCTGCAGGGGCAGGGCATGGAACTCGACGCGATCGCCGCGACGGTGATCGGCGGCACTTTGCTGACGGGCGGCGTCGGCTATGTGATCGGCTCGCTATTCGGCGTCGGCATTCTCGGCACGATCCAGACGCTGATTACCTTCGACGGCACGCTCAGCTCGTGGTGGACCCGCATCGTGATCGGCGCGTTGCTGTGCGCGTTCTGCCTGCTGCAACGGCTGATCGAGCGGCACGCGAAATCGGTGCGGCGGCCAGGTGGTACAGGCGCGGTCGTGACGCCTGGCCGCGAGCGTGGGCAAGGCCGCGGCGACGTGGCGGCGTCCGACTCGCATGCGATCGGACGCGCACCGGAGCAGGCGTTGTAGCAGCGCAACCCGCTGCATCTCACGCGCTCAGCTGACGTCCTTTGGTTTCGGGCAATTTCAACGCGGCGAGAATCACCGCAACGCTATGTAAAGCCGATGGGACGCCAGTTAATCGAGCGGCGATGACCCGTTTTGCTATTGCTCGCCGGGTGCGAGGCGCCGTCGCACGGTAGCGGCCAGTTTGTCGAACGCGAAGGTGCTCGCGGCAAGTGCCGCGGTGTCCGGAAAGTTCTCGCGCGCGATGTCCGTCAGCACCTGGCCCGGCGGCGCTTCGAGCAGCACGTGGGCGCCCATTTCCAGCATCACGCTGAGCGCGTCGAACCAGCGCACGGTGTAGCGCATATTGGTCGCGAGATCGTCGCGGATGGCCTCCGCCGTGTGCAACGGACGGCCGCCGCGATTGCCGACATAGGTGCTGTGCGGCGCGCGAAAAGGCACATCCCGCGCATACGCAACCAGCTCGTCCGTGGCATGCGCGAGCAGTTCGCAATGCGAAGGCACGCTCACCGCGAGGCGGGTTGCCTTGCGCGCGCCTGCCGCCAGCGCGAGTTCTATAAACGTATCCAGTGTGCCATTCGCGCCGGCCATGACGATCTGACGCGGCGCATTGACGTTGCCGATATAGACACGCTGATTGCCTTCGCTCGCATGTTGCGCGGCGAGTGTTTCCAGTTGATGTTCGGTCAAACCCGATATGGCCGCGAGGCCATAGCCTGCTGGATATGCCGTTTCCATCAATTCGGCGCGCTTGCGAACCATCCGTAGTGCGTCGTCAAAACGAACCGCGCCACAACTGACCGCCGCGGCATAGGCGCCGACCGACAAGCCCGCGCTGATCTCCGGCGTGAGGTGTTCGTCCGCGAGCGCACGCGCGAAGGCCACGCCCGCGACCGTCAAGCCGACCTGCACGGCGACGGTCGAACGAAGCGCCTCCGCTGTGTCGAGTGTCAGCACATCGATGCCCAGCGCCTGGGACGCTTCGTCGAGCGTTTCGCGCATCGCATGGTGCTGCGGCAGACGGTGCAGGAAGCCGTCGGTCTGCGCACCTTGGCCGGGAAACAGAAGGGCGAGCATCAGACATCGCCGTGAGCAAGCGCCCACGGATCGGCGATCAGTTGCGGGCCTTGTGCATGGCGAGCCATCACGCGTGCTTTGCCCGCTGCCCACTCGGCGAGTGCAACGCCGCCAGCGGGCGTTTCGAGTTGCGCATCCACGCGAATGCCGGCGCGTTGTGCGTGAGCTTGCAGTTGGTTCAGGATTTGAACAGCTGTGTCGTGCGAGAGTTTTGTGGGGGTGCGAATCAACAGGTCCAGATCGCTCGACGCGGTGACAGTGGGCACCTGCGTCGCCAGTTCGAAACCCGTGCTGCCGGCCGGCCCCCAAATGAAGCCGGCTAGCGCGCCGGCCATGTCGCGTTGCAATGCCGCGAAGGCTGCAAAGGCAGCCAATGTGCCGCGCGTTGAATCGGGCCGGCACTCCGCCAGGGTCTCCGGCGCCACCACGGTCTCGATATCGGCCGAGCACGCCCATGTGCCGTAGCGCTGCGACCGCGCCGTACCGCGCAGACCGATCGCGACGAAGCCCTCCGCGGCCGGCGCGCGTCTTACGACTGCGTACGGCGCGCGTTCAAAGGCGTCCCGCACCCACGCCGGTTCGCCGTCGAACCGCTGCAAACGACGCAGCCGCAGCAGATCATGCGGCCGCCAGCGCGCGTCGTAACCCAACGCGCCATCTAACGCGCGAGCGGGTGCGAACGGTGGGGCAGCGCATGCGTGCATCACACGGCATCCCATTGTTCGGCGAGGCGCCGCCGCACTTCGATCGACGCCGCGCGGTTCTGTTTCGCCGCCGCCGATTCCAACCGATGCGACAGATCGCGGCGGCCCTCTCGCGCGCTGCGAACCTCGTCCGATAACACCTGGCGCACGCGCTCGATCTGCAGCGCATCCGGCGCATCCGCGTCGATGCCTTCGATCAACTGGTCCAGTAGTCCGAGTTTGGCAAACGAGGTCATCGAGTACGACATCGGTACGATGGTTTCGCCGAGCGCGTCGAGCGCTTCGACCGTGCGCCGCGTGACGCGCGCGGCCGCTTCCTTGCCCATTGCGTGAACTATGGTGCCGGGTGCGTCGAGCGCGACTATCCGGTTGGCCTGATAGCCGTGCGCGAGGAACGCGCCCGACATCGCCGGTCCGACGATGAGCGCAATCACCGGATGCCCGGCGGCGCGCGCCGACGCATAGGCATCGACGGCCGCGGCGCAGGCGAGGTGAATGCCGAGCATCTCCTCGCGATAGCCGTACGCCTGGCTTTTCACATCGACGATCGCAACGATCGGGCGGTGCGTGCCGCTCGTTTCGTCCTGTGCGATGGCGTCGCGCACCGCACGCGCGAGCAGCCAGCCTTGTTCGAGACCGACGACGTTATCGGTCGCACGCGGAAAGCGGTTGTCGGGATCGGGAACGACCGTAATGAAACGCGCGGTTTCGTCGCCGAGGGGGGCATCGCCGCTCCATACAGGAGCCCTACCGGACGGTTCTCCGGCCAACGCACGGAACCAGCGCGCGCCGCGGCTGAGGGTGGTGTCGCTCATGCTTGCTCCTTGCGCGGGTGAAAGACCGCACGCATCGTTTCAGGCGTGACGCTGGCCGGATCGATCTGCGCAAGACGGTTCAGAAAAGTGTCGACCTGTTCGCTGCGATGCGCAGCCGGCAGTCCCTGCGCGAATGCCGAACGCACGGCGGCGCGCACCGCGTCCGTGTGATCGTCGACTAACCGATCGGCGAGCGCGGTCGCCGCCCGTTGTTCGCCGCCGATCAGCTGCCACACGCGCCGGCGATCGCTGGCGTCGAGTTCATCGATGCCGGCTTCCTGCTCGATCACTTCCGGGCCGTTCATGCCGAGCCGCCCTTGTCGGGTAACCACCAGATACGAGCACAGCGCGGCCGCCAGCGACATGCCGCCGAAGCAGCCGACCATCCCCGCGATCACGCCGACCACCGGCACATGCCGGCGCAACGCGACAATTGCGGCCTGAATCTCGGCGATCACCGCGAGGCCGAGATTGGCTTCCTGCAAGCGCACGCCGCCGGTTTCGAACAGCACCACAGGCCGCACCGGTTTGCCGCGTTCGCAATCGCGCAAGGCCATTTCGAGCGCGGCGGCAATCTTGCTCCCCGACACTTCGCCGATGCTGCCGCCCTGGAACGCGGACTCGATCGCGGCCACCACGGCCGGTTCGCCGTCGATGGTGCCGCGTGCGATCACGCAGCCGTCATCCGCCTGGCAGACGACGCCTTGCAGCGGCAGCCATGGCGACTCGATCCGGTCGAACGGGCCGAGCAACTCGCGGAAGGTGCCCGCATCCAGCAGCGTGCGGGCACGCTCGCGCGCCGGCAGTTCGATGAAGCTGTCGCGCAGCATCGGCGCGGCACCTGTGGTCGCTGTCGTAGCAATTGTGCTCATGCGCCGTCTCCCTCTTCGGCGGCCTCGACGGCTTCCGCGAGCCGCAATGCCACGACGCCCGGCGTTGCGCCGAAGTCGTTGATTTCGATTTGCGCAGCGCCGTCGTAGCGCGTGAAGAAGCGGTCGAGCACGCTCTTCCAGATATGGCTGTAGCCGTCGACGCTGGTGCGCACGACCACGTGCGCGGTCAACGCGGCCGTGCTATCGGCCGGCGACAGCAGCACTTCAAGGTCGCCCGAACCGACCACGCCGACATGCGCGCGAGTCGTGACGGCGCGTTGCGCCGGATAGTCGAAGGTCAGATGTTCCATGGGACTGAGCTCCCGCCGGCGTCGTGATGCGCCAGCATGTCGAGAAAGAGGGTGGCGGCGAGCAGATCGGCTGCACCGCCGGGCGATGCATTGAGCGACAGCAGTTCGCGTTCGAGCGCGGCGAGGGCGGCGCGGCCGGTTGCGGTCGAGCTGCCGCCAGCATCGAGGACGCGGCGCGCGCCGCGTTGTCCGGCGTGCAAACCGGGCAAACCCGCGCGATGTAACAGGCACGTATCGTCGAGTGAGGCCATGATCGAGAGTAGGGCGTCGACGCGCGCGGCGTCTTCGTCGATACCTCGAGCGCGCGCCGCTAACAACGCGGGCAGACCGACGTCGATGACGTGCGGAAAACCGTCTTGCGCCTCGCGTCGCGCCCCGCCGACCTGGTAGCGCTGACGCACGCGCTCGCCGTGGCTCCCGGTGGGCGCGGCGAAGCGATCCGGGAAGCAGGCGATCCGCGCGGCGCGCGTGCAGATGTGCACGGCCGGCAAGGACGCAGAGCCGCCGGATCCGGACGCGCCCGCCACCAGCAAGCCGACAATCCAGATCGCGCCACGATGCGCATTGCTGCCGCCGGTGGCGCGCTGCATGTCTGCTTCGCCCGTGCGGCCGATCTGCGCGAGTTCGGCGCGCAAAACCGCGGACGGTTCACGCCGCCGCGATGCCCGTGCGAGCGCCGCGAAGGTTGGCTCGAGCGAATGAGCGGAACGCAGCATGGTGGTCAGATCGAGGTCGCGATGCGCGCCGCTCCCGCGCCGGTCGACTAGCGCCGGTTTCGGCGTGAGTTGAGCTTCTTCGATCAGTGCGGTAACGGCGAGCCGGGCAAGTTTCGCGTCATCGGAAGCGATCTCATGCGTTGCCGTGCTGCGTGGCTCAGCCGTTGCAGGCCGGGCATCGCACGTAGCGAGCCGGGACGATTCATCCGCGCGCTCGAGCAAAACAGCGGGCGCCATCGTCACCAGCTCCTGAAGCGCGCCGGCGGCGCGTAAAGCCCGCCCGACCACGTCACCAGATCGTCGATGCTGCGTGCGGCCAGCAATGAACGCTTCGCTTCGCCGCGCCGAATGCCCAGATCTTCCGGATACGCAACGATGCCGCGCCTGCGCAACTCGGCCGTTTTCTCCGGCTTCGCACGCAGCCCGATCGGCGTCACGCCCGCCACCGCGGCCAGTGCCGCGCGCCGCTCGTCGATGCCTTCGGCCTTGTGCAAATGTGCGATGCCTTCCTCGGTGACCACATGGCTCACGTCGTCGCCGTAGATCATCACGGGCGCGATCGGCATGCCGCTTTGCGCGCCGACCGCAATCGCATCGAGTTCATCGACGAAAGTCGGCTCGCCGCCTTTTTTGTACGTTTCGGCCGTCTGCACGACCAGCTTCTGGCCGCGCGAGACCGGCCCTCGATCCTTCAGCAGCTTGAGCCACGCTTCGCTCGAATGACGCCGGCCGCGAGGATCGTGACCCATGTTCGGCGCACCGCCGAAACCCGCGAGGCGCCCGCGCGTCACCGTCGATGAATTCGCGTCCGCGTCGATCTGCAGCGTCGAGCCGATAAACAGGTCGACGCCGTATTGTCCGGCCAACTGGCACAGCACACGGTTCGAACGCAGGCTGCCGTCGCTGCCGGTGAAAAAAACGTCCGGACGCGCTTCGATATACGCCTCCATGCCGACTTCGCTGCCGAAGCAATGCACGCTTTCGACCCAGCCCGATTCGATCGCGGGGATCATCGTGGGATGCGGGTTGAGGGTCCAGTTGCGGCAGATCTTGCCTTTCAGGCCGAGCGATTCGCCATAGGTGGGCAGCAGCAACTCGATTGCCGCGGTGTCGAAGCCGATGCCGTGATTCAGCGACGTCACGCCGTACGGCGCGTAGATGCCGCGAATCACCATCATCGCGGTGAGCACCTGCAAGTCGCCGATATGGCGCGGATCGCGTGTGAAGAGCGGCTCGACGGCGAACGGCCGGTCTGCTTGCACGACCACGTCGACCCACGAACCCGGAATGTCGACGCGCGGCAGTTCATCGACGATCTCATTGACCTGCACGATCACGATGCCATGCCGGAACGCGGCGGCTTCGGCGATCGTCGGCGTGTCTTCGGTATTCGGGCCGGTGTACAGATTGCCGTGGCGGTCCGCTTTCTCCGCGCACAATAGCGCGACGTGCGGTGTCAGGTCGACGAACATCCGCGCGTACAACTCGACGTAGGTATAAATCGCGCCGATTTCCAGCTGGCCGTCTTCGAGCAGTTGCGCGACCCGCAAACTCTGCGGTCCGGCGAATGAGAAATCGACCTTGTGCGCGATGCCGCGCTCGAACAGCGTCAGATGTTCAGGACGGCTGATGCTCGAAATCAGCAGATGCACGTCGTGAATCTTCTGTGCGTCCACCTTGGCGAGCGAGCGCGACAGGAAGTCGGCCTGCTTCTGATTGTCGCCCTCGAGCGCGACGCGGTCGCCGGGTTGAATCAACGTTTCGAGCGCATCGACGATGCGGTGGGCCGGCAGTACGCCGTCTTCCAGCCACGGTGCAACGGCGGCCAGACGCCGGTTCTTTTCGTCGCGGCGGGTGGTCCATGAACGGGTTGGGGGTGACGCTTCGGCGGATCGGTTCATCGGTGGATTCAGCTCCCGGAGGTGGTGCGCGTGCGTCTGGTGCGCGGCTTGGGTTGATTCGCTAGCGCGGCTTCCGCCTGCGCGCGTTCAGTCAGGAAACGGTGGAGCAGATCGCCGGTGCCGAGCAGATGCGCGACCACCAGTGCTTGCGCAGCGGGAATATCGCGGCGTTGAACCGCGTCGAGCAAGGCGGCGTGTTCTTCGTCGGATTCGCCCTTGTACGACGGCAACCCGAACTTCAGCCGCAGATACCGTTCGCCGCGCCGATGCAAGGTGCCGATCATCTCCTCCAGTTGCGGACGGGCAGCGGGCGCATACAGGCTCATGTGAAACGCGGCGTTGCGCGTGACGTACAGCGACGGGTCGGCTTCACGTTCAGCCGCGTGGCACAGGTCAGCGGATTCGCGCAGCGTGGCGGCGGTGTGATGCGGAATCGCGAGGCCGATGGCGAGGCTCTCCAGCGCCGAGCGGATCTCGTAGATCTCGCGCGCTTCATCCGCCGACAGCGGCGCGACGGTTGCGCCTTTATGCACCGCGGCTTTCGCCCAGCCTTCGCTTTCCAGCTGGCGCAGCGCCTCGCGCACAGGAATGGCGCTAACGGAGAAATGCCGCGCAATGGCGTCTTGCCGCAGCGGCGCGCCAGGCGCCAGCGTACCGTCGACAATCGCCGCGCGCAGCGCCTCCGCGATCACGCGGGACGTGCTTTCGCGCGCCGCCGCCGCTGGGAGAAGCAGGGTGCGCGCCGGAGCGTCCAGGGGAAAACCATCTATTACGTCGCTCATAAGATCAAATATTATATATAAAAATACGCGTTTTACAGGCGGGCAAACCCGGAATGTTTTCTATCGGGCCGTCGGCACTGTCCCTTGCCGTGGTTGCCACAGGGCAATTCAACTTCGTCACAAGCGCGCCATCCCGTCGTTCCCATTACATCGTCAGATACGCCAACAGTAAGGCCGGAGGAGCATGATGAATTCACTGACCGACAGCACGCCGGTTGCACGGCGTCGCACGCCGCTCAATCGCTCGCAGATTGTAGGTTTTTGGGGAGCTTGGGCCGGCTGGACGCTCGACGGGATGGACTCGTTCATCTACGCGCTCGTGCTGACGCCGGCCTTGGCCGAATTATTGCCGCGCTCGGGCTATGCGGCGACGCCCGCGAACGTGGGCCTTGCCGGTTCGATTCTGTTCGCGCTGTTTCTGGTCGGGTGGGGGCTGTCGTTCATCTGGGGACCGCTCGCCGACCGCTTTGGACGCACCAAAGTGCTGGCCGGCACGATCTTCACGTTCGCCATTTTTACGGGGCTCGCCGCGACGTCGCACAACGTGTGGGAGCTCGGCATCTACCGCTTCATTGCCGGCGTCGGCATCGGCGGCGAGTGGGCGTTGGCGGGCACGTATGTGGCCGAGTCATGGCCGGAAGATCGCCGCAAGATGGGCGCGGGTTATTTGCAAACGGGCTACTACGCCGGCTTCTTTCTGGCCGCCGCGCTCAATTACACGATCGGCGTGCATTACGGCTGGCGCGCGATGTTCCTGACCGGCGCGGTACCGGTGGTAGTGGCGATTCTGATCTTGCTGCGCGTGAAAGAGTCGGAGAAGTGGCAGAAAGCCGACGCGAGCACCGTGCACGTCAAACCGTTGCGCGAGATTCTCGGGCCGGCTTACCGGCGCCGCACGTGGGTCGCGTGCATTCTGCTGACGATCGCCATCGTCGGCTTGTGGGCGGGCGCGGTGTACGAGCCGTCAGCGGTGATTCAACTGGCGACGAAAGCCGGCATGGGGAAAAACGATGCGATCAGAACCGCGTCGCTGGCCACCGGCTTGCTGTCGATTGCGACGATTCTCGGCTGTCTCACGTTGCCGCTGCTGGCCGAGCGCATTGGCCGCAAGAAGACGCTGGCGGTTTACTTCACGGGTATGGCGGTGTCGATCGCCGGCAGTTTCGGCTGGGCGTTCTATCTGCCCAATGGGCTTGCGCCGTTCATCGCGTGGCTCTTCGTGTTGGGATTTTTCGGCGGTAATTTCGCGTTGTTTAGTTTGTGGCTGCCGGAGCAGTTCGAGACCCGCGTGCGGGCGACGGCGTTTGCGTTCTGCACGTCGTTCGGGCGGTTTGTCGGCGCGGGCGTCAACTTTTTGCTTGGGGCGGCCGTGCTGCATATGCATACGCTCGGCGTGCCGGTGGCGTTGACGGCGTTGGCGTTTATCGTCGGCCTGTTCGTGATTCCGTTTGCGCCGGAGACAAAGGGGGAGGTGTTGCCGCAGTGAGATGCTTTCACTACGACGACTGAAAAAACCGGGCGCAACGCCCGGTTTATCGTTCAACGCCTGCAACGCCGGCGGCACCTGAAAGCCCAGTCGCGCGCGGTCCGCCTGCAAGCAGCGCGGTGCAAACTCAATCGGCGTGACGCCGCGCCCGTCCACCGGGCCGCAACATCGAAAGCAGCGGCCAGCCGAGATTGACGCCCAGACTCGCGACGACGATCAACGCCATGCCCGCGAGTTGCGGCAGCGACAGCGCCCGCTCATACACGATGGCATCGACGACGATCGCCGTCAGCGGATACACGAACAGCAACACGGCGATAACCGGCGTCGTCAGCTTGGGCAGCGCGCCGTAGATCAGCACATACGACAGCCCCGTGTGCAACACGCCCATGCCGACCAGCCAGAACCACTGCATCGGCCCGATATGCACGGCGGTGAGCGGCGCAATGAACGGCAGGCACACCACGCCGACAAAGCACTGCGCGAGCGTCAGCAGGTGCGGCCGTAAACTGCCGAGCCCTTTGGCGATCAGCGTGACGCTCGCATACAGCACCGAGCCTGCCAACGCTTCGCCGATGCCGATCAGATAGCTCGTGTGTCCTTGCAGATTGTCGGTCGCCGCGACGCCCGACGCGAGTACGAGCCCGACGAATGCCGTCGCGATCCAGCCGAGCCGGTCCATCCCGAGTCGCTCCTTGAAGAGCGCCGCGCCGATCAGCACGACCCAGAATGGCTGTACATGAAACACGACTGTCGCGACCGCGATGCTGGTGCGATGAATCGCATCGAAGAAGCCGACCCACTGCGTGACCATCAGCACGCCTGAAATCAGCGCCAGCACGACCGTGCGCCGCGTGAAATGCGCTCGCGTGAAAAAGCCCTTCCAGGCGCAATACGCCGCCAGCGCAAGAAAACCGAACAGGCAGCGAAAGAACACCAGCGTGAGCGCACCGAGCCGCGCTTCCTCGACGAAGATGCCGAGCGTGCCCATCAATAGCCCGCCGCTGGCCAGCGTGATGGCGCCTTGTTGACGTGGGGTGAGGGACATGCGAAGCGGCTCCGTGGCAGTGAGTCTCAAGTATTGCGTGGCTTGCATGGCACCGGCAAACGAATTAAATTGAGAAATCCCATAAGCTGGATTGATAAATCATGCACCCCGAATTCGACGTCGATCTGCTGCGGACTTTCGTCGCGGTGGTGGAAACGGGCAGCTTCACAAAGGCGTCAGCCACCGTGCACCGCTCGCAGGCGGCGGTCAGCATGCAGATCAAGCGGCTCGAAACTATGCTCGGCACCACGCTGTTCGCCCGCAACACGCGCAATCTCTCGCTCACGCGGCCCGGCAATACGCTGCTCGAGTACGCGCGGCGCGTGCTGGCTTTGCATGAGGAAGCGTGGTCGGCGATCGTGCGGCCGGAGGTGAGCGGGCGCGTGGTGCTCGGGGCGCCGGACGACTACGTGTCGTCGTTGCTGTCGCCGGTATTGCGGCGTTTTTCGAATCTGTATCCGCACGTGGAGATCGAGATCGTCTGCGCGCAGAGCACGTCGCTCGCGCCGATGTTGGCCGATAACAAGATCGATCTTGCCTTCGTCACGCGCGACCGCAAGTTGCGCGGCGAATTCGTGCGCAGCGAGCCGATGGTGTGGGTGGGGGCTTCGGTGGATACGCCGGTGCTGGCGGCGTCGCCGTTGCCGGTGGGACTTTACGAGCCTGGATGTGTCGCGCGGCAGCATACGCTGGCCGCACTCGACGGCGCGCGGATCCGTTATCGGGCCGCGTTCAGCAGCGCGAGTCTGATGGGTCTCGTGGCGACCGTGGATGCGGGGTTGTCGGTGATTGCGCTGACGCGTTGCAGCGTACCGCCGCGGCTGGCGATTCTCGGCGAAGCGCAAGGTTTGCCGAAAATCGCGCCGCTGGAAATCGTGGTGGCGCGCAGCGCCAAATCGGACCGGCCCACGTGCGATTATCTGGCCGCGCAGATGGTGCAGGACTTGTCGCTGCGTCCGCAGACGCGCGCGCCGGGTGCGGCGGCGTCCGCGTAACGGTGGCCAGATGACGCACCGCGGTGCCGCTCAACGGTGTTGCCTGATTGCGTCGCTTAACCGTGTCGCTTAACCGTATCGCTTAGTTGTGGCGCTCATTCGTGTCAGCTAGCCGCGGGGATAGGCCGTCACATCGCCGTCGACGGCGAGCCGCACGTGCTCGCCTGGCCGCGGCGTCAGATAGCCCGGCACGCGTGCGCGCACCACGGTCTGCGCGGGCGACTGCAATTGCAGCGCAACCCCTGCGTCCTGCCCCTGGAAGATCACGTCCTGCACGACGGCTTCGTATGACGCCGCACCATTCGCCATCGTTTCGCCCGCGCGCAACAGACGGATCTGTTCAGGGCGCACCATCACGTCGACGGCGCCATGATCCATCGGGGCGCATAAGCGCAGTTCACCCAATTCGCACGTCACGCGATCCTGTTCGGCTACTCCCGGCAACAACACCGCCTCGCCGACAAACGACGCCAGTTCTCGCGTGACAGGCCGCCGATATAACGTCTCCGGCGTCGCCGTCTGAATCAGCTTGCCCTGCCACAGCACCGCGACTTCATGGCCGAGCGACAGCGCTTCCGACTGATCGTGCGTGACCAGCACGGCGGTCGCGCCGGTCGCGGCCAGCGCGCTCACCACCGCTTGCCGCGTTTCGAGCCGCAATGCCGCGTCGAGCGACGAGAACGGCTCATCAAGCATCACCAGCGCCGGCGAGGGCGCGAGGGCCCGCGCCAGCGCGACTCGCTGCTGCTGCCCGCCGGACAGTTGCTGCGGCGCGCGCTCGCCGAAGTTCGCCGGCAAGCCGACCAGTTCGAGCAATTCGGACACGCGATGCCGCGCCCGGCGTTGTGCGCGCGGCAGGCCGAACACGATATTGTCCGCCACGGAAAGATGCGGAAACAGCGCGCCTTCCTGCGGCACATAGCCGATGTGACGTTGTTCGGACGGGACATGCAGGTTCTCGCCGGCCACGCGGCGTCCGTCGATTTCGACGGTGCCGCTGTCCGCGCGTTCGAAGCCGCACAGGAGGCGCAGCAACGTGGTCTTGCCGCTGCCGGACGGCCCAAGCAACGCGAGGAGCGCGCCGCGCTCGATGGACAGATCGATGCCGTGCAGCACCGGATGGCCGTCGAACGATTTTTGCAGTCCGCGGATACGAAGTTCGCTCATGAGAATCCGATGGAAAAAGCGGCGTGCGTCAACCGCGCTCGCCGAGCAGCGCCGATTTGCCGAGCAACGCGAACAGCAGGCCGGAGGCGAACAGCGAAATGCCGGTTAGGAGTGCCGCATACGGCGCGGCGGCGGCGAAGGCCATCGTCGATGTGTCGGCCCAGACTTGTGTCGCGAGCGTTTGGGTGTCGATGGGCGCGAGCAGCAGCGTCGCGTTGAGTTCGGTGACGACCGAGATGAACACCATCGCCGCCGCCGCGCCGAGCCCCGGGCCGGCAAGCGGCAACAACACGCGGAAAACGGTCTGCGACCAGCCGAGGCCGAGCGCGCGGGCGGTCTCTTCAAGGCGCGGTTGTGCCTGCAGCAAAGCGGCGCGCACGCTTACCAACGCAACCGGCATGAACAGGATCGCGTACGCGATGATAAGCAGCGTCGTGCTCTGATAAAGCGGTTGCAGTGCGTGCACCGCGAGCGAGACGATCGCCAGCGCGATCACCAGTCCCGGAATGCCTTGGGCGAGAAACACCGTGCGTTCGAACAGCGTCGCGAAACGCGTCGGATAGCGCACTAGCAGGAACGCGAGCGGCAGGACCAGCAGCGTGGTCAGTGCAGCAGCGGCGAGGCCGAATCCAAGCGACGAGATTGTCGCGTCGAACAGCAACTCGGGCGACACGTCAGCCGGTGTGACGGCGGCAGCGCCCGGCTGCGTGAGCCAGTAGCCGACCATGCCGAGCGGCACGCCGAGCGTCGCGATCGCCAGCGCGGCAAAGCCGGCCACCACGATCCAGCGCCATGCGCCGAGATCGTAGCGCAGCACCGCGCGGCGCGTGCCGCGATCGACGCGTTCATAACGCGCCGCGCCGCGCACACGGAACTCGAACGCGAGCACGACGAGGCAGATCACGATCAGCAGGCAGGCGAGCAGCGAAGCACCGCCGCCATCGAAACTGGTGCGATATTCCGCGTAGATTTGCGTCGTGAAGGTGCGAAAGCGCAGCAGCGTGAACGCGCCGAATTCGGACAGCACGCCGAGCGCGACCAGCAACATGCCGCCGAGCAGCGCCGGGCGCAATTGCGGCAGCACCACGCGAGTGAACGTGGCCCAGCGGTTGCAGCCGAGCGCGCGCGCGCTTTCTTCGAGCGCCGGGTCCATGCCGCGCAACGCGGCGGCCACCGGCAGATAGACCAGCGGGAAGTACGCGGACGTCAGCACCAGCAACGCCCCCGCGAAGTCCTGCAAATCGAGGCTCAACGACACCCACGCATAGCTCGAGATGAAGGCCGGCATCGCCAGCGGCGCGGCAGTGAGCACGGCCCACGCGCGGCGTCCCGGCAGATGCGTGCGTTCGACGAACCATGCGGCCGCCGTGCCGATGACAGCGCAGACAAGCGTGGTCGATACGGCGATCAGCAGCGTGTTGACCAGCAGTTCACCCACCAATGGCCGGACGATCAGGTCGACCGCCTCGGCGATCCCGAAGCTCGCCGCCCGCCAGAAGGTAAACGCAATCGGCAGCAACACCAGCAAAGCGCTGAGTGTTGCTGCCGCAAACAAACCACGCGGCGCGCGCGAGTGGGCGCGCGCCGGGGGTGGGGTTACAACCGGTGGTCCGGCTGACACGGCATCGCTCATTTACAGCAAGCCTGCCTGACGCAGCAGCTTGCCGGCCTGGCTGTCGTCGCCGAGTTGCTGGATCGTCAGCGACGGCGGGCTCAGTTCGGCGAACGGCTTGAGGATCGGGTCTGGCGCGACGCCCGCATGCAGCGGATATTCGAACATGACGTGACTGTTCGCCATCAACTTTTGCGCGCGTTCGCTGACCAGATAGGCGAGAAACTTCTGCGCGCCGTCCGTGTTGTGCGCGGACTTCAGCACTGCCGCGCCCGACACGTTCACCAGCGCGCCGACATCGCCGTTGCCGAAGTGATGAACCGCGCTGCGGGTTTTCGCGTCGCCGAGTTCGGCGTGCAAACGGTCCCAGTAGTAGTTGTTGATCACACCGGTCGCTACGCCGCCGCGATTGACCGCGGCGACCACACCTTCTTCGTCGTCGAAAATCTGCGCGTTGGCTTTCAGGCCTTTCAGCCATTGGACGGTTTGCGCTTCACCCTTCAGCGCGAGCACTGCGCTCACGAGCGGCAGGAAGTCGGCGTCGCTCGGTGCAATGCCGACCTTGCCTTTCCATTCGGGCTTGGCCAGATCGAACAGCGATTGCGGCAGTTGCGATGCTTGCAGCCTGGTCGTGTTGTAGGCCAGCACGCTTTCACGCGCGGTCACGCCGACCCATGCGCCGGTCGGCGAGTTGAAGCGCGCCGGCACGGTGGCGAGGGTCGATCCGTCGACCTTGTTCAAGAGGCCTTTCTCTTCGAGCAGCGTCAGCTCGGGCGAGTTTTCCGTGAAGTACACGTCGGCGGGCGTGGCGGCGCCTTCCGCGACGAGTTGCGCGGCCATCGCCGGGCCTTCGCCGTTGCGGATCTTTACCGAAATGCCCGACTGCTTTTCGAAGTCTTTGGCGAGCAGATTGACGACCTGTTCGTGCTGCGCGTTGTACAGCGTGATCGACGCAGCGTGAGCCGCCGTCGGCGCGGTGCCGAGCGCGGCCAGCGTGAGCGCGACCGCGCTGCTGACGAGGCGCAGGCGGGTGACAAACCAGGAATGAGCCATGATCCTAAAGTCCGTTGATGATGTAATAGTTGATCTTCTCTGCTTGTTTTGCTGATCGTCTGGCGGCTGCCATTATGTCTCGAACAGCCCTGCGCCGATATACGAACCCGGCTTCGCGCCCGGCGGCACAGCGAACACCGCGCTGCCGACGTGCGTCGTGAACTGGTTCATCATGTCGAACTTCGCGAGCTTGTCGTTGATCGGAATGAAGCCGGTGCGCGGGTCGCTCTGGTGGGCGACAAAAATCAGCCCCGCGTCGTATTCGGTTTCCTGGCGCCATGGCGGCCAGCGCTCGATGTAGAAGTTCGTGCCCTCGTTGTACGAGTATGAGCGGCGCAGAATCTGCGCACCGTTGTTGCTCGCCCGATTCGACAGGCGCACGTGCGAGTTCTCCGGAATGACCGGATTGCCGTCCTTGTCCTCTTCCTTGAGATCCACCGGGTCGAACTCGTTGTTCTTGCCGATCGGCGCGCCGCTGTACTTGTGACGGCCGAACACCTGCTCCTGGAAACCCAGTTCGGTGTTGTCCCAGTGTTCGAGCGTGATGCGAATGCGGCGCACGACGGTGTAGGTGCCGCCTTCCATCCACGGCGCGTCGGCGGTGGCGCCGGCCCACACGAACTCGTTCATCGACTGCGGCTTGGCGGTCGACGGATTGTTGGTGCCGTCCTTGAAACCCATCAGATTGCGCGGCGTCTGCCCGCGCGGACCCGACAGGAAACCGGACTGTCCCCAACGCATGGCCGCGACGCCGTAGCCGAGACGCGCCAGTTGCCGCACCGCGTGGAAAGCGACTTGCTGATCGTTCGCGCATGCCTGGATGAACAGGTCGCCGCCGGTCTTCCCGGCGATCAGCTGGTCGCCGTTAAAGCGCGGCAGATCGACCAGCGCGGCGGGGCGGCGCGCGGCGAGGCCGTAGCGGTCCTTGCCTTCATGCGTGAAGAGGCCCGGGCCGAAGCCGAATGTGATGGTCAAACCGGCTGGGCCGAGACCGAGCACATCGCCGGAATCGGGCGCGGCCTTATCTGCGCCCGCGTCGCCCGGGGGCAACGGCGCGGCTGTGGCGCCTTGCGTCAGGCGCGCGGCGGCGTCGGTCCAGGCACGCAGCAGCGCGATGACGTCGTCGCGCTTGTCGGTGGTCAGATCGAGCGCGGCCACGTACGTGTGACTCTGCTGCGGCGTGACGATGCCGCCTTGATGCGCGCTGTAGAACGGCTCGACCGCCATGTGCGGCTCGGCATTGTGCGCCGGTGTCTTGCCGAGCGCGGCCTGGGGCGTACCCAGACCCGCGCCGAGGCTCGCGCCAGCCGCTACCGCAGCGCCGCCCGCCTTGAGAAAGCCGCGCCTTGCGGGCCGCGACGGATGATTGTTTGCCATGGTTACTTAGTCTTGATTTGGCCTTGGGGTTTGCCTGGTTTGCGTCGCTTACTCGCGTTCACTTACTTCGCCAGCACCAGCGTGTTTACGTCGTCCTGCACGTAGTAGAAACCGTCGCCTTGCGGTGTCATCGCGATGCCGAACAGGTCGCCGTTGCCCGGCGGCGCCTGCGCCTTGTCGGTGTCGATCCAGCGGGCGTAGAGTTGCTTGCCGCTGGCCGGATCGATTTCCACGACCTGGCCGTTCAACGCATTCGTGATCAGCAGGTGGCCGTTGGGCGCGGTGACCATCGCCAGCGGCCGGTGCAGCAGGCCGTCGGCGGTCAATTGGCGGCCGACGCCGGCGCTGGTGTCGCGCGTCATCGGATCGTCGATTTCAGTGACGCGGTTGCCGATCGCATCGGACACGTACAGCAGTTTCCGATCGGCCGACAGCGCGAGACCGGTCGGACCGACGAGGAACACGCCCTTGTCGGCCTGCGCGCCGAAGCCGCTGCCCACGACCGTTTCCTTCTTCACGACCGGCGGCTTGCCGGCCGGCACGTCGAGGTCCAGACGCAGCACGGTGGCCTGCTTGAACACCGGCGGATTGCCGTTCGCGCCGCCCACGCCGAAGCCGGCGTTGCTGACGAACAGCGTCGCGCTGCTGCCGTTGTCGACGACCGCCATGTTGCCCCACGGATCGTTGAGGTTCGGGCTGACGATCGTCGAGGCGACCTTGCCGTTCGGATCGATCACGATCAGACAGCCGGCGCCCTTGGTGCCGGTGGTGCCGTCGTTGCTCGGCGTGCTGCCGACGATCACGTAGCCCGACTTGAGCATCGTCATCGCGGTTGACAGGCCGATGCCGCCCGGGCATTCCTTCAGATCGCGCGGCACCGTGGCGAACACCGTCATCTGCTTCGTGTCCGGGCGATAGTCGACGATCGTGCTGCCGGTGCCTTGCAGATTGGTCGAGTTGTTGAAGTTGCCGACCAGCACGTCGTCTTGCTTGACGGTGCCCGCCGTGACCGGCGCGACCACGACCGCGTACGGATTCTGGTCGCCGTTTACCGGCACGGTGTTGATCAGCGTGGTGTGGTGCTTGACGGTTTCAAGGAAACCCTGCGGCTCGGCGTGCGCGCTGCCGGCCGTCGCGAACGCGGCGGCGCTGACAGTGACGGCGACCAGGGCCCGCGCGGCGCGCGGCGAAAATTTGCGCGTGCGGTTGTTCATGAATGAGCCTCCGTGCCTGCGCACAAAGCGGTGAATGCGGTCATGTTCGAAAGCATGATTGATCGGGAGCGTGTGTAAATGGCGCTAACGGCGTCAGAACGTGATGTTGGTCCGCACGCCGATGACGAACGTGTTGCGCAGCGGCTGCGTCGGATCGCTCGGGTTCTGGCCGGCGCCGGCGTTGAACGTGTATTGCGCGTCGGCTTGCAGCGTCCACCACGGGTTGACCTGATACTGGTAGGTCGCTTCAAGCGCGGTTTCGCTGGTGCGTACGCCGTATGGGCCGCCGCTGAATGCCAGGTTATCCTGATCGAGTCCGTGCGCGTGGCTGCCGACCTTGATGTAGGTCAGCGCGAGGCCGGCGCTGTCGTTGTCGCGGCCTGCGAACGGCGCTTTCAGCACGATGCCGAGGTTGGCCGCGACGCTCACCAGGTTGCGGTCGCCCGGCGCGCCCATCACACGGGCGAACACGCCGAGGCTGCGCGCTTCGTCCGGATTCGGACGCCAGATCATCTGGTCGGCCACCGCGTAGAAGCTGTAGTCGCCACGATGATTCGCGGCGATACCGGTGCTTGCCGGATTCGCCAGCGACAAACCGGTGTTGTCGTAGCGCTGATCCGCGAAGCTGCCGTTGTGGTACCAGACACCGATCTTGTAGGTGCCCGGCAAACCGCCGCCGCTCGCGCCGACCATTTCGCCGTCGGCCGGCTGGTTGATGGCGTACTGCAATTCGCCGATGAACAACGTGCCGTTATGCAGGTTGAAGTTGGTGCCGCTCCTGTTGTTCGGATTGTTGCCGAGCGGATCGCCGTCGAACACGCCCGCGAGCGCCGTCAACGAAGGCGTGATCTGGCCGCGCACGCGCACGCCGAGGGCCGACAGCGGATAAGCCGGGCCGCCATTGGGCATGTCGTACGACGGCAGGGCTGGCCAGCCGAACATCGTATTGACGAACAGCGCCGAATACGTGCTGGTGATGAATTCCTGGTCGATGCTTTGCTGGCCGATCCTGACGTCGACCCGTTTGTTCAGGAACGACTGCTGATACCAGAGCTCCCACAGACGGGTTGTATTCTGCGCTTCGATACCGCTCGCCGTATTCAGCGTGCCGAGCTTGTCGGAACTCAGATTGCGACCGTGAATTTGCAGTGCGCTGACGTTGAACTGGCCGCCCGGCAAGCCGAACGCTTTTTGCGTATCGACCTGTACCGCGGCGGTCGTCAGACCGTCGTAGGCGACGCCGCGATCGAGGCCGCCGCGCACGTTGCCGAGAAGTTCGCTGGTTTCGGTCAGCGCGAACGTGATGCCGTATTTGCCGAGCCAGGGGCGCAGACCGCCCATGTCGCCGAGCATGGTCTGGCGATTCCAGAACCCGGTCCACTGGCTCGTTTGGGTCGCCTTGATATTCAGGTCGGCTTCCGGCGCTTCCGGCGCGGCATCGGGATTGGCTTCGGCCATGGCCGCGCCGGCTGTCAGCGAGGCCCATGCGAAAGCGGTGCAGAGGGCGGCGCGACGCATCGAAGGCGCGCGCGAGCGGCGCGCGGCGCGGCCGTATGGAGCGGCATCCCGGCGTGAGCGTGCGTGAGCGGCGGATCCGTTGGACTGGGCGAACTTCATCGAAATCCTTATTGTGTTGTGTTGTATCGACTGATCTAACCATCGCGGCGTTATATGACTGCGTGCCTGCGACTTACCGCATCGGTTCGCGACGCCTGATGCAGCGGATGGCGAGATCGTACGCATGCGGCATGGATACGTCAACACAAATGAGAATGATTCGCATCAATATTTCCGAGACGTAATGCCGATATTTATGCACTGCTGCGAAACAGCATTTGAGCGTAATAAAAATCGAATCTATGTGTAATTTATCGGTATGGTTTAAGCCATATCGAACGTGTGGCGTGAGGGGGTGTCGAAGCGCACGAGTACCTCGAAACGCCAATGTCAGGAGATAGAGATGAAGAAACGCATCCTTTTGCTTTCGCTGCTTGCTAGCGGTGGTTTGCTGGTGAGCGGCGTATCGAACGCGCAGTTGAATCTGAAGCAGTTCGGCATAGGCGGCGACAGTTCGGCGGATGCTGGGGCGACGGCGTCATCGGGTGGTGTGTCGCAGTTGCTGCAGACGTATGTCGGCGCGAACCAGCAGGTGCTGAGTGGGCAATCGAGTCTTGCCTCGGCGATGGGATTGAGCAGCGCGGCGGGCCAGGCGCAACAGGCGGCGGGATTGCTGAGTGGCGGAACGCCGTCGGTCAGTCAATTGACGCAAATGGGCAGTACGCAGCAATCGTTATCGCAGACGCTGACCCAGGCATTCGCGAACCGTGCGAGCAGCGCGGCGTCGGCGACACCGCTGAACAAGCAGGCGTTCACGGACGGCTTGTCGTCGTTAGGCAAGGGCGTGAGCCAGTATTCGAGCTTGCAGTCCGGGCTGGGCGGTATTGGCCAGATGAACCCTTCGTCGCTATTGCAGGCGGGGATGAACCCGCAGACGGCGCAGGCCGCATCATATATCGCGCAATCGGCGCCGGGCCAACTGCAATCGTTGATGTCGACGCTTAGTTCGGCGGTGCAGTTCGCATCGAGTCGCGGCATCAGCGTACCGTCGATAGCGACGGCGGCGCTGAAGGGCGGGCAGTAAAACAGGTTGAACGGCGGGGTTTCGCGCTGAAGGGCGAGACCCCGCGAGCGGTGTTCTGAAGTATCGATCCAATAAAGCTATGATCATCACCCTGGACTGCACCGAAGGGCAAAACCCATAAGCGCCCGGTGCTCAAAAGGACGACACCGATGCCACACACAGTGAATCTGGACCACTACTTCACCCGCATAGGCTACAAAGGCCCGCGCGCGGCAACGCTGGAAGTCCTGCAAGAGCTGCACGGGCTCCACCCTCGATCGATTCCATTTGAGAACTTCAATCCTTTATCGCGCCGACCGGTCAAACTGGATCTCGAATCGGTAGAGACAAAGCTAATCACCCAAAACCGCGGTGGCTACTGCTTCGAACAAAACGCACTTTTCGCGAGCGTGCTGAAGCAATTAGGCTTCAAAATAACGCCGCTGATAGGCCGAGTCCTGTGGGGCCGCGAACCAGAAGCAATCCCACCCCGCACGCACATGATCCTCCGCGTCGACATCGACAAAAGCAACGACAACAACGAAACACAATGGATCGCCGATGTCGGCTTCGGCAGCGTGACGCTAACAGCGCCCTTGCGCCTGACCCCAGGCATCGCGCAGCAGACCCAGCTAGGCACCTTCCGTCTCGCCGACGCGTCGCACGACGCGCTCTACCTCGAAGTGCAGGCGAGAGACAATACCTGGTCCCGCGTCTACTGCTTCGATCTGCACCCAGTCGAGTGGATCGACTACGAAACCTCCAACTGGTACACCTCGACCTCGCCGGATTCAATCTTCGCGAGCAACCTGATCGTCTGCCGCGTACTGGAGCAATCGCGCCTGACGCTGCTCAACGACCAACTCAACGAACGCGCTGCGGACGGCGAAATAATCAGCGCACGGCAACTCAAAACCGCAGACGAACTCGCAGCCTGCCTGCGCGATCGATTCGGCCTGAACACCGGCGACATCGATATCGCCGGCATATTCGACCGCGTGCGCGCACCAGCGGCGAGCGTCACCTAAAAACCAGCGGCGAGCGCCACCTAAAACAATGATCAAACGCCTCGTCTTCCAAACGTTGATCTCGCTGGCCGTCATGGGCGTGCTGCTGTTCGGCGCGGCGGGCACGCTCGCATGGCCGGCCGCCTGGTGGTATCTGCTCGAGATAGGCGTGCTAAGCCTATGGATCGGCTTCTGGCTCGCGCGCCACGATCCCGGCTTGCTCGCCGAGCGTCTTGCGCCGTTCCTGCAGGCGCAACAAAGCCGCTGGGACCGCTTTTTCATGATGGTCGTCGCGCTGGTGTGGTGCGGCTGGCTGATCGTGATGGGGCTCGACGCCGTGCGCTTCCATTGGTCGGCGCCGTTGCCGGTGCCGCTGGTGAGTTTCGGTTCGCTTTGCGTGTTCCTCTGCATCTTCATGTGCCGCTTCGTGTTCCAGGCGAACAGCTACGCCGCCCCGGTCGTGAAAGTCCAGACGAGCCGCGGTCACAAGGTTGTCGACAGCGGCCTTTACGCGTATGTCCGTCACCCGATGTACGCTGCCGCGCTGCTGTTCTTCGTCGGCACGCCTTTGCTGCTCGGTTCGTGGTGGGGTTTCACTTGCGTGCCGCTCATGGTGATCGCTCTCGGCTGGCGTGCAGTGCGTGAGGAGCGCTTGCTGGCATCGCAACTCGACGGCTACGCCGACTACATGACCCGCGTGCACTACCGCTTCATACCGTTCGTCTGGTAGTCGCGCGGATGCGCCATCGCGAAGCGCATTCGATCGCTTTGCACCAACCTGTCTAGACAAAATGCACAACGCTGGCGCATGAAGCCGCGATCAGCGCACGGCCTTCATCCCTTCAACACTTCCTTAAGAGCCTTGTAAGACGGGGAGGCTAGGGGCTTACCCGATGATTCGGGCAATTTCCCGCAAATCCTCTTGCGATGATTTTTTGATTCATGCAGACTTGTCTATACAAATTAAGCGCAGTTAAAAAATCCGCCTCAACGGTTTCCTCAATCAAAGGAGTTTCGACGTGAAGTTCAAGCGCACGACGTTAGCAAAAGCATTGATGGGCGCCGTTCTCGGCGCCGCGACCATTTTCGCGGCACCGGTGCAGGCGAAAGAATGGAAGACGGTGACGATCGCGCTGGAAGGCGGGTACGCGCCGTGGAACCTGACCTTGCCGGGCGGCAAGCTGGGCGGCTTCGAGCCTGAGCTGGTCGCCAACCTGTGTGCCCGCATCAAGTTGCAGTGCAACCTCGTTGCCCAGGACTGGGACGGCATGATCCCCGGTCTGCAAGCAGGCAAGTTCGACGTCCTGATGGATGCGATCTCGATCACGCCCGAGCGCGAAAAGATCATCGCGTTCTCGAAGCCGTACGCCGCCACGCCCGCGACCTTCGCCGTGACTGACGCGAAAGTGTTGCCGAAGGCCGCGCCGACCGCCGCGGTCGTCAAGCTGTCGGGCGATCCGAAAACCGATCAACCGACCGTCGACGCGTTGCGCAAGCAGCTGAAGGGCAAGACCATCGGCATCCAGTCGGGCACGGTCTACACCAAGTTCATCAACGACGGCTTCAAGGACGTCGCCACGATCCGCGTCTACAAGACTTCGCCCGAGCGCGATCTGGATCTGGCCAACGGCCGCATCGACGCCTCGTTCGACGACGTGACCTACTATGCCGCGGCCATCGACAAGAAAGAAACCGCATCGATCGCGATGGCGGGCCCGAAGATCGGCGGCCCGATCTGGGGTCCGGGCGAAGGTCTCGCGTTCCGCAAGCAGGACGCCGATCTGAAAGCGAAGTTCGACACGGCGATCAGCGCCGCGCTCGCCGATGGCACGGTCAAGAAACTCTCCGAAAAGTGGTTCAAGACCGACGTCACGCCTTGATGCGTCGTCGCGTATAGCTGTAGCGGCAGGCGCGGCGTCACGCTGCGCCTGCCGGCCGGTGCGATCCGTCGTATCCGTCGTAATGGATGAGGGGTAGGGAATGGCTCTGATAGAGATGCTCGGCTTCGGCCCGGAAGGCTGGGGCGGCGTGTTGTTGCTGGCAGCATTGATGACGGTCGCGCTGACGCTCGCGGCGCTTGCTGTCGGCGCCGTATTCGGCGCGTTCGTCGCGGCGGCCAAGCTGTCGCGCTTTCGTACGCTGCGCGTCATCGGCGATGTGTACACCACGGTGTTTCGTGGCGTGCCTGAACTGCTCGTCATCTATCTGTTCTATTTCGGCGGCTCGACGCTCGTGACCACCGTCGGCCAATGGTTCGGCGCGGAGGGTTTCGTCGGCGTGCCGCCGTTCGTGATCGGCGCGCTCGCGGTCGGCATGATTTCCGGTGCGTATCAGGCCGAGGTGTATCGCGCCGCCGTGTTGGCCGTTTCGCGCGGCGAACTCGAGGCGGCCCGTTCGATCGGCATGCCCACCATGACGATGGCGCGCCGCATCCTGATTCCGCAGGTGCTGCGCTTCGCGTTGCCCGGCATCGGCAATGTGTGGCAATTGAGCCTGAAAGACTCGGCGCTGATCTCCGTCACCGGTCTGGCCGAACTGCTGCGTGCAAGCCAGGTCGCGGCGGGTTCCACGCACCAATACTTTACGTTCTTCGTGGTGGGCGGCGCGCTGTATCTGCTGATGACCAGCATCTCGAACCGGGTCTTCAACCGCGCTGAAGCACACGTGGGCCGGTCCTTCAAGCGCAACTTCGCGCGCAACTGACGAGGAGCGGACATCATGAATTTCGACTTCGATTTCCTGCTCGACACGCTGCGGCAACTGATTGCGGCCGTGCCGACCACACTTGGGCTGTTCTTCTGTTCGTTGATTCTCGGCGGCTTGCTCTCGCTTGTGATCGTCACGATGCGCGTGTCGCCGCATTGGCTGCCGAATCGTTTTGCGCGCGCTTACATCCTCGTGTTCCGTGGCTCACCGCTCCTGATCCAGATGTTCCTCGTGTACTACGGGATGGGCCAGTTCGGCGTGATTCGCGAGAGCTTCCTGTGGCCGGTATTGCGCGAGCCGTACATGTGTGCGGTTTTATCTTTGGCGCTGTGTACCGCGGGATATACCGCCGAGATTATCCGCGGTGGTTTGATGGCCGTGCCGGTCGGTCAGATTGAGGCGGGCTATTCGATCGGCCTGTCGGGTTTCGCCCTGCTGCGTCGCGTGATCGGTCCGATTGCGTTGCGCCAGTGTTTGCCCGCGTATTCGACCGAGGCCGTGCTGCTCGTCAAATCGACCGCGCTCGCGAGTCTGGTCACCGTGTGGGAAGTGACCGGCGTCGCGCAGCAGATCATTCAGCAAACGTATCGCACGACTGAAGTGTTCATCTGCGCCGCGCTGATCTATCTGTTCCTGAATTTCGTCATCGTGCGCCTGCTCGGCATGCTCGAAACGCGTCTGTCCCGCCATCTGCGCGCGGCGCCCGCGCAAGCCGCGTCGAGCCGCCCGGTTTCCACCACCACCGAAGCACGCCGCGCCGCGCCCTGAACGGCCGCTAATCCTGTGGAGATTCCCATGAACGCTACGGCACCCGTCGCACTGTCGGTCAAGAACATTCATAAGTCGTTCGGCGACCATCACGTGCTCAAAGGCATTTCGCTCGACGCTCATCAAGGCGACGTGATCTCGATTCTCGGCGCGAGCGGCTCGGGCAAGAGCACTTTTCTGCGCTGCCTGAATCTGCTCGAAACGCCCGACGACGGCTCGGTCGCGCTGGCCGGCGAAGAACTGAAAATGAAGCGCCGCGGCGACGGCAAGCTGCAACCGAGCGACCGCCGCCAGGTGGACCGGGTGCGCTCGCAACTCGGCATGGTGTTTCAGAACTTCAACCTGTGGTCGCATATGACCGTGCTGGAGAACCTGATCGAAGGACCGATGCGCGTGCAAAAGCGCAGCCGCGCCGAATCGGTCGAAGAGGCCGAAACGCTGCTCGCGAAAGTCGGCCTCGCGGAAAAGCGCGGCCACTATCCGGCGCATCTGTCGGGCGGCCAGCAGCAGCGTGTGGCGATCGCGCGCGCACTGGCGATGCACCCGAAGGTCATGCTGTTCGACGAGCCAACTTCAGCACTCGATCCGGAACTGGTCGGCGAAGTATTGCGCGTGATGCGCTCGCTCGCCGAAGAAGGCCGCACGATGCTGGTCGTCACGCACGAAATGGGCTTCGCGCGCCACGTGTCGAATCGCGTGTTGTTCCTGCATCAAGGCCAGGTGGAAGCCGACGGTACGCCGGACGAAGTGTTTGTCGAATGCAAGTCCGAGCGCTTCAGGCAATTCGTGTCGAGCCACCACGACCGCACTACTAACTAATTCTCCACGTGACGGGCAATCTCATGGCCGTAATCCGTTCCGATCTTCCCCTCGACTGGCGCCAGGTTGCGGCCGTTGCCGCCGGCGAGCCGCTCGAGCTTTCCGCCGACGCCCGCGCGCGCATCGCGGCGGCGCGTGTGCTTGTCGAACAGATCGTCGTGCGCGGGATTCGCGCGTATGGCGTGAATACCGGCGTCGGCGCGTTGTGCGACGTGATCGTGTCGCCGGCCGAACAGCGCACGCTGTCGCGTAACATTCTGATGAGCCACGCGGTGGGCGTAGGCGCGCCGCTCGGCGTTGCCGAGACGCGCGCGATCATGGCGGCGGCCGTCAACAATTATGCACACGGACATTCGGGCATTCGCCTCGAAGTCGCCGACCGGCTCGTCGCGCTGCTCAACGCCGATTGCCTGCCCGAAGTGCCGGCGTTCGGCTCGGTCGGTTATCTGAGCCATATGGCGCATATTGCGCTGGTATGCATCGGCGAGGGTTATGTGCGCTATCGCGGCGAACGGCTCAAAGGGCGCGACGCATTGCAGATGCTCGGCCTCGAACCGCTGGTGCTCGAAGCGAAGGAAGGCCTGAGCCTCGTCAACGGCACGCCGTGCGTGACAGGTCTCGCGGCGTTGGCCTTGGCGCGCGCCGAGCGTCTGCTCGACTGGAGCGACGTGGTCGCCGCGATGAGCTTCGAAAATCTGCGAGGCCAGCTCGCCGCGTTCGATGCCGATTCGCTGGCATTGCGCATCTCGCCCGGCCTGAACCTGGTCGGCGAACGGATGCGCATGGCGCTCGCCGACAGCGGCATTCTCGCCGCAGTGGCCGGCCAGCGCACGCAAGACCCGTTGAGCTTGCGGACCATTCCGCACGTGCACGGCGCCGCGCGCGACGTGCTGACCGCGACCGCCGAGGTGCTCAACCGCGAACTCGCATCGATTACCGATAACCCGATCGTCGCCGGCACGCCGGATGAGCCGCGCGTCTATTCGCAGGCGCATGCGGTGGGCGCGTCGATTGCACTCGCGATGGACAGCCTTGCCACCGCGATCGCACAGGTCGCCGCGATGGCCGAGCGGCGTCTGGATCGTCTGGTCAATCCACTGGTCAGCGGCTTGCCGGCGTTTCTCGCCGAGCCGGGCGGCACCTGCTCCGGCTTCATGATCGCGCAGTACACGGCGGCTTCGCTGGTCGCGCAGAACCGGCGTCTGGCGATGCCCGCGAGCCTCGACGGCGGCATCACGTCCGCCTTGCAGGAAGACCACTTGTGCCACGCGACGCCCGCCGCGCTCAAAGCGCTGGAGATCGTCGACAACGCCGGGCGCATCGTCGCAATCGAATTGCTGGCCACGGCGCGGGCCTACGACCTGCAAACCATCGACGCGCCGCGCGCGCCATACACCGACTCGCTCTGGCAATGCGTGCGCCGCGTCGTGCCGACCTATCGCGACGACCGGCCGCTCGCCGACGATATGGCCATCGCGTTTCGCATGATCGCCGACGGTGCGCCGCCACCGCTGCCGAACCCGGGTAAGATGCGGCCTGCGCCTGCCACCGTCACGGCCGCAACGGGCGGCCCGGGCCTTGCCGGATTAGCAAGCGTGGCCGGCACCCCATCTGGCTCAGCCATGGCGGCCAACGACGGCCAACCGGCGGCTCACACAGCCTGATGGAGACCGTGCCGGTGAGCGGGCTGACCAGCCGGTGAACCGGCGTGTTGCGTACCACCCACGAGGTAGACGTGAACAACAGTACAAACGCGCAAACCGCAGACATTCAAGACCACCCGGGCCGCAGCCAGGCGGCCCCAGCCAGGGCCATGCCCGCCTATGAGCAGATCAAGCGCTACGTGCTCAAGCGCATCAGCGAAGGGGACTGGAAGCCGGGCGGGCTGATCCCGTCCGAAACGGAACTGGTCAAGGAATTCGGCGTTGCGCGCATGACAGTGTCGCGCGCGTTGCGCGAGCTCACCACCGAACGTGTGCTGACGCGCGTGCAGGGATCCGGCACCTTCGTCGCGCCGCAACACTACGAATCGACGGTGCTGGAAATCCGCAACATCGCCGACGAAATCGCCGCGCGCGGCCATCGCCACTCGGCGCGCGTGCTGACGCTCGAAACCAGCGACGATCCGCAGGCGCTCGACTCGCTCGGTCTCGCCGAGGGCCCGGCGTTTCACTCGTGCATCGTGCACAGTGAAGAGGGCGAGCCGATCCAGTACGAGGATCGCTATGTGAATCCAAAGGTCTTCCCAGACTATCTGCACCAGGACTTCACCGTCGAGACGCCGAATCACTACATGGTGCGGCTCGCGCCGATCCAGCGCGCGGAGTTTCGCATCTATGCGCAGAAGCCCGACGCGTATGTGCGCCGGCATCTGATGATGGAGATCGGCGAGCCGTGCTTGCAGCTATGGCGCCGTACGTGGGTGGGTGACGCGGTCGCGACCTCGGTGCAGTTGTGGCATCCGGCGTCGCGTTTTCATCTGGCGGGGAACGTTTAACCGACGCGCGCGGCGTTCGCGCCGCTAGCCTTGCCGCTGCGACATATCCGGCGAGAAACGGCAACCCAGCCGATACCGCGAGCCCGGATGCACGAAACGTGCGAACGTCACCGCGACGCCGCTTGTCCAGGTGCGGCGCATGAGCGTAAGGCACGGCTCCTCGGCGCGAATTTCCAGCAACTCGGCTTCGGCGCGTGTCGGCAATCCCGCATCGACGACATGCTCGACGTCATGCGCCGGCACGATATCGTACAGATACTCCGACGGCCGGATCGCCGCGAAATCCTGCTGCAGAAAATCCGGCGCGATCGCCGGATTGACGTAGCGGTCTTCCAGCTGCACCGGCAAGCCGTTCTCGCGATGCACGCAGATCACATGAAATACGGAAGCACCCGGCGCGAGGCCTAACGCGTTCGACACCGTCACCGGCGCGGTTTCGCGTTGCGCCAGCACGGTGTCGTAGCTGTATTCGTGGCCGCGCGAGCGGATCTCGTCGCCGATATGGGCGATCATCAGCAGCGTCGATTGCGGCTTGGTTTGGGCGACGAACGTGCCGACGCCGGATACGCGTGTGACGAGGCCTTCGTCGGCGAGCTCGCGCAGCGCACGGTTGACCGTCATGCGCGACACGCCTAGCGTCGCGACCAGGGCGAGCTCGGAAGGCAGACGGTCGCCCGCTTGCCGCGCGCCCGATTCGATGATCCGGCGGATATGGCTTTTGACCTGCTCGTAGCGTGCGGCCGGCACGCGCGCGCTCATACCGGCTCCGCCTCGTCGGGACCGCGTGCCCAGAAGGCGTTGCGGTCGAAGTAGTTTTGCAGGAACTGCCGCAAACGCGGCTGCCCGGCATCGTGAAAGACTTCGCGCGGCTTGCCCTGGACGGCGATGCGTCCCTGGTCGATGAACATGACCTTGTCGGCGACTTGCGCGGCAAAACCCATTTCGTGCGTGACCACCGCCATCGTCATGCCGTCGCGCGCGAGTTGCTTCATCACTTGCAGCACTTCGCCGACCAGCTCGGGGTCGAGCGCCGAGGTCGGCTCGTCGAACAGCATGATGTGCGGCTCCATCGCCAGCGCGCGGGCAATCGCGACGCGCTGCTGCTGGCCACCCGAGAGTTTCGAAGGATACGCATCGCCCTTGTGCGCGAGGCCGACCGTTTCCAGCATCGCGTTGGCGCGGCGGCGCGCTTCGTCGCGCGATAGATGACGCACGCGCAGCAGCGCTTCCATCACGTTGCCGAGCGCCGTCATGTGCGGCCATAGATTGAACTGCTGAAACACCATGCCGACGTTGCGCCGCACGCGATTGATTTCGCCTTGCGACGCCCGCATGCGTTTGCCGTTGCGCTCGCTATAGCCGAGCAGTTCGCCTTCGATGCGCACGTCGCCCTGGTCATAGGTTTCGAGCGCGGCGAGGCAGCGCAGCAGCGTACTCTTGCCCGAACCCGACGGTCCGATAATGCAGACCACTTCGGAACGGGCGATCTCGAGATCCACGCCGCGCAGCACTTCGACTTCGCCAAAGCGTTTGCGCAAGTCGCGCACTTCGATCAGCGGCGCGCCGGAGGGCGTATCGACGGCAGCGGTGGATGCGGAGGAGGGCATGTCGGCGATGACGTTCATAGGGTGGTCCAGATTCCGTTCATGCCATGAAGCGCGCGATGCGGGCTTCGGCCCACATGCCGGCGCGCGACGTAAGCTCGACCAGCGCCAGATAGCACACGCACAGCGCCAGCAGCGTTTCGACGAAAGCGAAGGTCGCCGAGCCGATGCCGGTCAGCACGAACGTGAGCTCGGGCACGGTGACGATCGACAGCACCGCGGTTTCCTTGCTCAGCACGATGATCAGATTGGTCAGCGCCGGCACGATCAGCACCAGCATTTGCGGCATCTGAATACGCAGCACGGCTTGCCAGCGCGTGAGTCCGAGGCAGGACGCCGCTTCCAGATGTCCCGGCGGCACCGATTGGAAACCCGAGCGGAATGCTTCGGCGAAATATGCGCTGCCGTACAGGCCGAGGCCAAGCACGCCGGCCGTCATCGGTTCGAGCGTGAGACCGATAGAAGGGCCGCCGTAGTACAGCAAAAACAGTTGCACCAGAAACGGCGTGCCGCGAAATACTTCGATGTAAAAGCGTAGCGCGCCGCGCACCCAGCGTCCGCAAAAGAGTTGCAGCACGGCGATCAGAAAGCCGATCAGAATGCCGATCGCGACGCCCGCGGTCCACGTGCCGAGCGTCGTCGCGAGACCGGCGGCGATCGGTTGAAGATTGTGCGTGATGACGGTGGGGTCGAGCTTTTGCATGGCTGGGTGTCAACGTCCGGCTTAGGCTCAGGCGTGCTGCAAACGATATTCGGCGGCATGCGCAATGAGCGCGAGCGCACCGCAGATCACGAAGTAAATCAGCCCCGCAGCAAGGTACGCTTCGAGCGGTCGATACGTACTGGCCGCGATGTTCTGCGCGGTGCGCGTCAATTCGGCCACGCCCACCACCGAGATCAACGACGAAGCCTTGATCAGCAGCACCATTTCATTGACGAGCGACGGCAGCGTCAAACGAAATGCTTGCGGCACCAGAATCCGCCGCAGCATATCGAACGACGAAAGCCCGAGCATGCGAGCGGCTTCGAGATGACCCGGCGGGATGCTGAGAAAACCACCGCGCAGAATCTCGGCGATGTATGAAGCGGAACATAGCGACACGGCGCTGATCGCCGCGACCACCGGCGACACATTGATCCCGGCGAACGGCAGCAGGTAATACACCAGCAGCAGTTGCACCAGCATCGGCACGCCGCGAAAGAAGAACACATAGGCGCCGCCGAACATGCGCGCCGCGCGGTTCACGGAAAGCCGCGCCGCGCACACGCCGACCGCGACGAAGAAGCCGATCACGAGGCCCGTCAGCGAAATGCCGATGGTGGCGAGCGCCGCGTGCAACAGCAGCGGCAAGCCCTGGGCGAAGACGGTTGTGCTGAACATAAGCGTCGCACTCGCTAGAACGGGGAGGGCGATGCGGCTCGTCAAAACACCCGCATCGCGTGCATCAAATCGCGTGCATCAGGACATCAGGCTGTCAATAGTTCGGCGTGGGCATCGTGGTCGGTGCATCCATCGCCACGCCGAACCATTTCTTCTGCAAGGTCGCGAGACGCCCGTCGTTGTGCATTTTCACGAGCGCGGCGTTGAAGGCATCGGCAAGCGGCTTGCTGTCCGCGTCTTTACGCAGGCAGTAGGCGAAGTACACCTTCGCGCCGAACGGCGGCTGCACGACCGCGAAAGTTTCCGGGCGCTGCTTGGCGACATAGGCGATGTTGGTCATCGAGTTCGCGACTGCCGCAATGCGGCCGGCGGCCAGATCGGCATAGGCCTGATTGTTGTCGACGTATTCGCGGATTTCAGGCGGCTTCGGCAAGGTGGCGACGTAGCTCTTCAACTGGTCGAGTTGCGCCGAGCCTTTGCCCGCGCCGACCGTCTTGCCGGCGATGTCCGACGATTGCTTGACCGACGTATCGTTCGCGCGCTTGAGCAGTGCGTCGGTGGCGTCCGCGATCGGCAGCGTGTACGTGTAGCGCTCCATGCGCGCCTTGGTCACCGTCAGCGGGCCGCCGACCATATCGAACTTGCCCGCTTCCAGACCCGGCAGCACGCTCGGCCACGGCAAGTCGATGAAGCGCACCTTGACGCCCATCTCCTTGCCGACCTCGGCGAACAGATCCTTGTTGAAGCCCGCTTGCTGGCCGTTTTCGAGGAAGTCGAAGGGCGCGAATTGCATCTCGGTGCCGACCACCAGTTCGCCTGCTTTCTTCACTTTGGCGAGCTGGTCTTCAGCGTGGGCACCGACGCTTGCCGCGCACAACGCCAGCATGACCAAACGACACTTCCAGCCTGCAAGGATGCTCATGGGATTCTCCGGTTGGCAAAGCGGTGTCGCACGCGAGCGGCTCGTAAGATGGACTCGGCGCGAGTCATGCGATGCAGTATATACCGCAGTTTTCCTGCGAAATAAATAAACAAGCGAGTAGAGAAAAGCCCTTACGTGAAGCGTTGTGACGTCACTTGCGGGCGTGCTTTTGGCGGTATATACAACTGGGATGCGAGATGCGTGCGCTGCTATGACGAGTTTATCCAGCATGACCGGCGGGCCTCTTTCATCAGTTGATTAGGCTGGCCCTTCAGGGACTTTCAGGGAGCTAAGCGATGCCCGTGACCCGTATTCCGATCATCGATCTCGCCCGCGTTCGCGCCGGCGATCCGCAAGCTTTGCTGCGCGTGGCCCGTGAAATCCGCGAAGCGTGCACGACGATCGGTTTTTTCTACATCGTCAATCACGGCGTGCCGCAAGCTTCGATCGATGCGGCCGAGCAGGCGGCGCGCAGGTTCTTCGCCTTTCCGGTGGAGACCAAGCGGCGTGCGGCGGTGAATCAAAGGCATCGCGGTTTCAACGCGCTCGGCGACGCGACCATGTATCAGGCGAAACGTCCCGACTACAAGGAGTTCTTCAGCATCGGGCTGGAGTTGCCGGAGGACGATCCCGACGTGCTCGCCGGCGAGGCGCTGCGGGGGCCGAACAACTGGCCGGACTTTATGCCTGAATTGCGTCCCGTGCTCTATGGTTATTACGAAGCGGTGGCGGCATGCGGTGCCGATCTGCTGCGGGCGGTGGCGGTGAGCCTTGGTGTCGACGAGCATTTCTTCGCGCCGCGCTACACCAAGCGGATGCAGCGCACGCAGATGGTCTACTATCCGCCGCAGCCGCCCCAATCGGACGCCGATCAGTTCGGCGTCGCGCCGCATACCGACTACGGCTGCATCACGTTGTTGTGGCAGGATCAGGTGGGCGGCTTGCAAGTGCGCGAAATCGCCAACGATACGTGGGTCGAGGCGCCGCCGATCGAAGGCAGCTTCGTGGTGAACGTCGGCGATCTGCTGGCGCGCTGGACCAACGACCGGTTCCGCTCGACGCTGCATCGCGTGATCAATGCATCGGGGCGCGAGCGCTATTCGATCGCGACGTTCTATGATCCGACTTACGGCGCGACGGTCGATCCGCGCGAACTCGGTACGAGCGACGCCGACCTCAAGTATCAACCGGTCGCCGCGGGCGACTACATCCTCGGGCGCATCAACGATTCGATGGGCTACCGGAAGAAGGCAGCACAGGGAACCACTGCATGACAGATCAAAACCCGGCACCGCTTGGCGCGACGCTCGACGCATTGCGCGCCGCGCTAGGTGAGAACGCGGTGCGCGTCGGCGAGCAGATCGGCGAACGCGCGATGACCGACTGGACGCGCCACGATCCGGCACGCCCCGCGGCGCTGCTCCTGCCGCGCAGCACGGAAGAAGTCTCGCGTGCGCTGGCCATCTGCCACGCAGCGCATCAACCCGTAGTGCCGCAGGGCGGCATGACCGGCCTGGCCGGTGGCGCGATCGCACGCGCCACCGATATCGCGCTGTCGCTCGAACGTTTATGCGGTATCGAAGAAATCGATGCCGCGTCGGCCACGCTGACGGTGCGCGCCGGCACGACCTTGCAAACCGCGCAGGAAGCCGCCGCCGAGGCGGGCTTCGAACTCGCGCTCGATCTGGGCGCGCGCGGCTCGTGTCAGATCGGCGGCAATCTGGCCACCAACGCGGGCGGCAATCGCGTGATCCAGTCGGGTACCGCGCGCGATCAGGTGCTCGGGCTCGAAGTCGTGCTGGCGAACGGCGACGTGCTGACGTCGCTGGGCAAGATGGTCAAGAACAACACCGGCTACGACCTGAAACACTGGTTCATCGGTTCGGAAGGCACGCTTGGCGTGATCACGCGCGCGGTGTTGCGGCTGCATCCGCCCCGCGCGGCGCGGCACACGGCGCTGGTCGCGCTCGACAGTTACGATGCCGCGGTGAACCTGCTGCGCCGTTTGTCGACGCGCTTTGGCAACGACATCGGCGCGTTCGAGATCATGTGGCCGGATTTCTACGATTTCGGCGTGAAGCTGACGGGCACGCGCTCGCCTTTCGTGGACGCACACCCGCTTTATGCACTGATCGAACACGCGAGCTTCGACGCCGCCGACGACGGCGAACGCTTTTCCGCCGCGCTGACCGAAGCGCTCGATGCGCAGACGATCCGCGACGCCGTGATCGCACAATCGGTCGCCGATGCACGGGCGTTATGGGCGATTCGCGAATGCACCGCGGAGTTTCCGGTGCGGCTGGAGGCGATCAACTTCGATGTGAGCTTGCCGATCGGTGAGATCGGCGCCTTCGTCGACCGTTGCCGCGCGGCGCTCGATCAGCGCTGGCCGGGCAACGAATCGTATTTCTTCGGCCATATCGGCGATTCGAATCTGCATGTCACTGTCGACGGCCATTCGATACCCGGCGTCGATCATCACGCGGTCTATGCGTTCGTCTACGAGATGCTCGGGCCGCTCAACGGTTCGGTGTCGGCGGAACACGGGATCGGTTTGCTCAAGCGTGAGTTCTTGCCGATCTCGCGTTCGCCTGCCGAGCTGGCCGCCATGGCCGCGATCAAACATGCGCTGGACCCGCACGGCATCCTGAATCCGGGCAAGCTGTTCTGAGCGGGGCGTGCGCGGCCTGGCTCAGCGCGCCGGTTCAAACGTGGGCTGCGCGGCGACGAGGGTTGGCAGTTCGCGAGCGAAACGAACATAGAGCCAGGATAGCGCTGCGGCACTGAGTATCGAAAACAGCGTGCTGAGGAGCGACTGGCCTGCTGCTATCACCATGAGTTGCTGTACCGGATGTCGTCCCTCCAGCAGCGGTTTCAAGGCCAGCGCGGCAGCGATCCCGACTACCATCAGCGGCGCTGTCACGACGAACAGCATGCCGGCGATTTGCCAGAAATGCGTGCGACTATCGCGCCAGGCAGCCTTGAGCGCGAAGCGACTGCCGAGCGCCAGGGCCGGAAACAAAAGACTGAGTCGCGTCATCACGAACATGCCGGCAGCGAACGCAAGCAGGATTGCAATCGGCAGCTCGAACACGGCCTTGCCTGCAAGCATGACGATGATGGCGAGTACCAGCGTCGCAATGCCGATCAACGCATAGAGTCCAACATAACGCGGTACCACCCGGAATTGCGCGGGAAACAACGGCGCAACGCCCTCGCCGAGCAGCACCATGCGATGAATCTTCACGGACAGCAACGCCGTGATGAAGACGCGTGCGAGGTTCATCAGGCTCGATCCTGGGGCGGCGTGCATGGCCGCGGCGGACGGCGCTTCAGGCGGCGTCGCCACGGCGGCGAGCATGTCGGGAAAGGCAAAAGTGCAGGCGAGGGCTGCCATGAAACTCAGCAAGACAAAGGGCATTTTTGCCACGACTTGCCACGTACTCAGCCAGGATTTGCCGGCGCATTCGCCGAAGGTCATCTTCCGCATGTTCATCATTTGTGTCGTTGGTCCCATGTCGTCAATCGGTCAGGCGGATTTTATGCGGACATACGAACTCAATGTAAAAGAGTGTCGTTCTACAGGCGGTGCGACTTTAAAGCAACCCTCGGCAATCCTCATGTGCGCCTCGCTCAATGCGCATCCAGATACCTCCCAATCACCGGATAAACATCCACTGCCGCGTTCTTGCCGAATATGCAGTCGATGTGCCCATAGCCGGGAATCACATGCCGCTCATACGGCTGCTCGGGGAAACGCTCGACCAGCATGTCATAGGTCATCTGGGTGCTTTTCGGCAAATAGGTTTCGTTTTTATCGCCATGGATGAAACCGATCGGCAGGCGCATGCCCTCGAGCCCCTTCATGCCGTTCATTCCCGCCAGGTAGACGTCGTTCCCGGCGGCGTCGACAACCTTGCCCGCTCGCACCATGGCGGCCAGATGCTTGAACACCTCGACGTCATGCACGCCGAGCAGTTCCTGCAGATTCGAATGAAGCGTCTCGCTCAACTGTTCGTGTTCGTAGAGCAAGCCGTAAAGGAAGGTCGCACGGTGACAGATGGGGTTGCCGCAGCCCTGTTTATGATTGAGCGGGTAGAACTTCAACGCTTCATCGAGCAGGTTGTGGGGCCACTTCTCGTGCTGCGTGTACGCGGTCAGATCGAGTATGCCGAGATGCTCCATGATGCCCGGTATATGCAGGCCGCACTTGATGCGTTCCAGCGTGCCCGGCACCGGATGCGCCGATACTTGCGAGATGACCGCCGAGCGCACGCCCTCGAGGCCGTACAGCAACGACATGCTCAATGCCAGCCCACCCATGCAGTGGCCCAGCACCTGAATTTTCGGCGCGCCGGTCAACTCGCGTATTTTCGCGACGGCGGCCGGAATATCCTCGCGAGCGACCTTGTCCACGTTGGTCGGCACCAGCACGCTCGGCATTTCGATGCTGACGCGCAGATCGACGAGCCACACGTCGTAGCCGGCCGCGCAGAGATATTCCACCAGGTTGGTCGCGATCAGATCGGTGGAATAGATCCGGCTCGAGACACCCGAGCCGTGGATCAGCAGCAACGGACGCGCCGCTTTGTTGGCGCTGTCGACGTAGCGTGTGAGCCGCAGTTGCGTCTTGTCGGGAGTGTCGAAAAAGAAGACTTGCGGCGCCGGCGCACGCAATGCCCGCTTCGAACGCGGCGACATCTTCGGGTCGAAAAACTGCAGGGGCGCGGCCACGCCGCCGTATTCGGTGAACAGCACGCCGGCGAAAAACTTGCCGAACTTCAAGGTCCATTCGAGGCGCGTCTTCAGGTCAGGTGCGTTGGTGACTTCCAGGGTGCGCTGCTGTTTGAGGAAGTTCTCCGGCGTGATGATCAGCGTCGCTTTGCCGAGCAATGGCGTATCGGCTTGCGCCGACTCGCGAATCTCGGCGTATAACGTGTTGGTCTGTTCCCACAGATTGATCGGCGACGTGCGCGTGATGATCTTTCGCCCGCTCAGGTAGTACGTCTTGCCTTCGGTGGAATTGAGCGTCATGCGATAGTTCATGTCACGCTGATCCACGTCCGGTTGATCGACGACAAAAAGGTTGAATGCGCCGTCGGCGATCGTCATGGGTTGCGCGGAAAGCGCGGGGCAGGTCAGCGTGCCGGCCGTGCGCGCCTCGTGTTGCGGATTGTTCAGCATGTCGGCCAGATCGTCCGATTCGACGGTCAACGTGAACTGGATCGGGCTCGTGGCAACGGCGCCGCCCGCGACCGTCGGCGTATACGTGCCGACCATCGTTTCGGTGAAACGCAAGCCGATTTTGCTGGGCGGCGGCGGGGCGGCGTCCCCCTTGGACTCATAGTCGATGTGCCAGTCGTGCGACGCCGCGAGCAACGCGCAATTGCGCTCGGCAAGCGCGGAGATCGTCAGCAGCGGATTGACGCCGAGCGACATCGGCATCACCGCGCCGTCCATCACATAGAGGCCTTCGTGCACCGCGTCGCCTGCGTCGCCGCTGAACACGCGGCCCGCGTGGTCGACCACGCCGTGCTCCGCGTCTTCGCCCATCCCGCAACCGCCGAGCGGATGCACGGTGACGACGCGGTTGCCGGCCATATCGGCGGAAATCGGATTACGCAGGAATTCGCCGCCGAGCGGTGCTGTCGAGTCGATGAGGGTCTTTTCGACCGTTTCGAAGATCGGCTGCTTGCCGGCGTTCGGCCAATGGATGCGCGGACTGCCTTTTTCATCCACGCGAATCTGGCCGCTCTCGTCGTCATGCGCCATCACCAGGTAAGTTTGCGTGTGGTTGAGCGCGCCGTGGTACGGCCCGCGCAGCAAACTCTCGATCGCGCGCGCGGGCGCGCCGAGCGGTTCGTCCGCCGGCCGCGGCGCGGGAATGTCCACGCCTTCGAGCGGCGCGGCGCCGCCGAGCACGCCGATCATCGCCACGCCGATCGGTCCGGCGAGCGAGCCTTCTTCGATCACGAAGCCGTCCTTTACGTCTTGCGTGTTGCGATGGTCGATGATGCCGGTGATGGTCGGCCCGACTGGCGGAATCTCGCCCGCGGTGTGCGCGCCCCAGCCGACGCCGTTGATCACCTGGTCGGTGTTGTACGCGAAGGCGAGTACGTCGCCATTGCCGGTGAAGTGTTCGCCGAGTTGCTTCGACACCGGCAGCCCGGCCTTGCTGGAGCGCAACAGGAGCGCGGTGGAGCCAATGGTGCCGGCCGCCACGATCACGATATCGGCGCTGACGAACAGGTCGGGCGCGCCATAGCTTTCGCGGCCGAGGCTGACCAATTGATAGTTCACGAGCCATTTCTGCGTGTCTTTGTCGCGCACCACCGAATGCACCGCGGCGCCCGTGAAAATCTGCGCGCCGTGCGCGACGGCATCGGGCAGATAGTTCATGTGGGTCGAATTCTTCGCGTCGTAGTTGCAGCCGGAATTGCAATCGCCGCAGCCGACGCAGCGATTCTGATCGACGCCCGCCGCGTTCTTGCCGGTCTTGAATGTAACGGTGATCGGCGGCCGGTAGAAGCGGTCCTGCATACCGAGCGCTTGCGCCGATTGTTCGAGCGCCCGCAGTTTCGGCAGCGGCGGATAGTCGTCGGGCACCGGCGACGGTTGCAGCATCTCGCGGGCAAGCTTGTAGCCGGTGTCGCGCCCCGCCTTGTCGTCACGCAGCGCGGCCGGCCAGCGCGGATCGTCCCAGAGGCGCGGATCGGCTTCGAGCGCGACATTCGCGTTGATCAGCGAGGTGCCGCCCAGCCCGCAGCCAACCACCGCATTCACCTCCGAATTCACGTGCACTTCGAGCAGCGCGAGCGGCGAGCCGATCTGCGCGAGGCTGGTGTTGTATTGCACCTGCGTGGCGCCTTCGAGCGGCGTGCGCGGAAATTCGCCGGCCATGAATTCCCGCCCGCGCTCCAGCACGCACACCTGACGCCCGGCGCGCGCCATGCGGCTGGCGGCAATCGCGCCGCCATATCCCGAACCCACGACCACGACTTCGTAATGCGGCTGCAGCGCCGTCATGGCGCTCGATAAGCGGTTCATCACGACCACCTCGTCAGGAGTTGGAGCCGGGTAGGGGAGCCCGGCGTTCGGAAGGAAGACGGTGCGCGGCCGTTGGTTTTTTATCGTAGGCGGTGCGCAACGACAAAAAAAGGCGCATCGTACGTGGCGCGCAGGCCAGATGGGCTGCGTCTGCTGTGCTTCGGAGAGCCGGCGGCCAGACGGAGCCGTTTGTTCAGGTGTAGTTAGGCGGCCACTTCATTCAATTCGCTGTCGCTCGATTCGGCTGCGAGCAGGTTCAACACGAGCAGAATCGCCGCGCGATTGTCGAGGTCGATCTCGATGCCGAGCACGTCGGTGAGCCAGCGGCCGATCTTGGTGTTGGAAAAATCGGCCGCGTTGGCCGTCTTTTTCATGGTGACGCCGAGTTTGACGGCCCGATAGTGATAGGAAGGCACACGATGCTGAGCCGCGACTGCCGACAGACCGCCTTTACCCTCCGAGCACCAGCCGAGGCTGCCGGCCAGCACGATGCGCTCCGGTTCGTCGAGGCTTTCGATAAAGGCGCGCGCCGCGCACCGTACGCGCTGTTCGTCGAGGCCATACTGCAACAACACGCTTTCGACCGGGTCTTCCAGCGCATGCGCGTGCAGATCGATTTCCTGCACCATGCCTTCGTTTTCCATCGATATGTTGCGCTGGTGGCCCGCGCTGCGCAGGCAATCGATCAGATAGCGGCGAAAGTACGCGCACAGTGCGTAGCCGTTGGACGGCGCACTGTCGGCGCAGGCATGGGTTTCCGTGTGGCCGGGCGCGAGACGCAGCACCTTCGAGTAGATGAACTGCGCAACCAGCTCTTCCTTGTCTTCGCCGAGCGCCTGCAATTCGAGCGGGTGATAGGTCCGCAGCGCCTGCTTGACCAGCTCGACCATCGACACCATTTCATCGGCGGACAGCCGGGTACGCCGGCGCCACAGGTCGGGAAGGATCGCGTCGTCGAATTGGCGGACGAACTCGTGGCTGGCAACTGCGCCCATGAAAACCTCCGTAAGGGGTAAGGCAAGGAGCGCGGTGAGCCTGAACTGCAGGCGGGGATGGGATCGTTGAAGATTTGAAACCGCGCTGGAATGTGAAACCAGTATGGTTTGCGGCGACGGCTTCGCCTATATGGATTAAGTGGTAGCTGATGGGTAAACTGCCGGGTAAACCATCTCGATTGCCGTGCCCGACAGCAACCATCTTGCATGGGACCGGAGTAAGCGCTAAAGCGCCAACTCCGGTCGACCGCTTTGCATGGGACCGGAGTAAGCGCTAAAGCGCTAACTCCGGTCGACAAAGGAGACCACACGATGCGGGCCGACCCTATGCAGCATGCGATCGACGAAGACCTGGTGCGGGTGCTGTACGCCCAGGACCCGATCGCATTCTTTTCGCACTGGTTTTCGATCGCCGTGCTGGTGGCGATCTACTGGCCGAACATACCGTCGCCACAGCTGTTCGTCGCGTGCTTCGGGTTCTACGCCGCAGCCAATTGTGCCGGCCTCGGGCTGTGGATCTGCAATCGCCGCTACCCGAATCTGGTGACGCCGCGCACATGGATCTACCTGCACGCGTTGCGCGGCATGCTGCTGTACAGCGCGCCGGGCCTCGCGATCTGGTTCGCGTTCCAGAGCCCGCAAACCGATTTGCCGCTGCTGCATACCGTGATGCTGGTCACGTTGGCGGCGGGCGTGTTCATGTCGAACGGCTTCGATCTGCTGAATTTTTCGACCGCGATTGCGTTCCTGCTGCTGCCGTCGATCGTGCTGCATTTCGGCTCGCATACGTTCGACCGCACGATCCTCGCGATCGTCCTCGCGTTTTTCTTCTGTGCGATCAACGTCTATGCGTTGAGTTATCGCAAGCTGTTCCAGCGCGTCGTGCACGCACGGGTGGATCAGCAATATCTGGCGGAGTCGCTGGCCGCGCAAAAGCGTGTCGCCGAAGAAGCCAGTCTCGCCAAAACGCGCTTTTTTGCCGCCGCGAGCCACGATCTGCGCCAGCCGCTGCACGCGATCGGCCTGCTGGCGGCGTCGCTCAACGATGCGGCGGCGACGCCCGCGCAGCATGCGAAGACCGCCGAGCACATCGTCTACAACGTCGAGGCGCTGAACCAGTTGTTCAATCAGGTGCTCGATCTGGCCCGGCTCGAAAGCGGCGTGACTCAGGTAATCCGTTTGCATTTCCGGCTCTCCGAACTGTTCGAGCGGGTCGGCAGCCAGTATCGGCCACAGGCGGCGGCCAAAGGGCTGGCGCTGCGGATCGCGCCGACCACGATGGTGGTGCACGACGATCCGGTGCTGCTCGAACGCGTGCTGAGCAATCTGCTCTCGAATGCGGTGCGCTATACCGAGGAAGGCGCGATCTGGATGGGCCTTCGCCGGGCAGGACAGTCTTCGGGCGGCTATATCGAGGTGCGCGATTCTGGTGTCGGCATCCCGCCCGAAGAACATCAGCGCATTTTCGAGGAGTTCTATCAGGTCGCCAATCCGCAGCGCGACGCGCGCCAGGGGCACGGCCTGGGATTGCCGACGGTGAAGCGGCTGATCGGTTTGCTCGGCGGCGAATTGCAGGTGCGCTCGGCGCCGGGCCGTGGCTCGGTGTTCCGCTTTCCGGTGCGGGAGGGCGAGGCCGGCGGGATTGTCGCGAGCCTGAACGAAGCGGTGGCGGGCGGTCCATCGGCGCAAGGGCGGCGCGTGCTGTGCATCGACGACGACCCGTCGATTCTCGAAGGCCTCGCCAGTTTGCTGGCGCGCTGGGGTTGCAGCGTGCGCGGCGCACGCGACGAAGCCGACGCGCTCAGGGCGCTTGGCGACGGCTTCGTGCCGGATGCCGTGTTATGCGATTACCAGTTGGCGAACCATCGGACCGGCGCGCAGGCGCTGACTGCCGTGCGCAACGTGCTTGCGCGGGGTGGTCACGAGGGCGTGGTGACGCTGCTGATTACCGGCGATATGGCGTCGGCGGAACTCGCGGCGCTGGCCTTGCAGGGAATTCCGGTGCTGCACAAGCCGGTCACGCCGGCGCGCTTGCGGCGCACGCTGGAAATGCTGTGGCAACAGGCCGAACTGGATAAAGGGCGGGCGGCGGCCACCGTCGAGCGGCGCGCCGGCGAACCGCAGAGATCGCAGAGCGAAACGAGGAGCGAAGCGGAAAGCCAGACGCAGAGCCAGTCCCAGAGCGAGTCGCAACAGTAGGCGGCGCGTACGCCGCCTACTGCGACAGGTGCCGCTACAGGGTTTTCCCGGCTTCCAGCCAGCCGTTGATCACGGCGATCGCCGTCGAGCGGTTGTGCACGCCCAGCGCCCGGAAGATCACCGACAAATGCACCTTGACCGTGCCTTCGGCGACCCCCAGCTCACGCGCAATCATCTTGTTGGTCCAGCCGCGATGGACGAGCCGCATGATGTCCTGCTGCCGCGGCGACAGGTTCTCCAGCAAATGCTGCTGGTGCGGCTGCAACGCCTGGATTTGCACGATGGGTTCGGTCAGTGAGGCGCCGGCCTGGCCGGACGCCGGAGCGGACACCTCAGCAGGCACTTCGGCAAGCGGAAGCGCGGCTTGTGCCTCGCGCGAGCCCAGCAGGCTGAGCGCTTCCATCGGCACATACGCACCGCCTGACAGCACCAGCTCGATCGCCTTGAGCATGACGCTGGCGGGCTGCCGCTTCGGCACGAAGCCGAGCGCGCCGGCGGCGAGCACCGCGCGCATTTCGTCAGGCGATTCTTCGGCGGAGAGCACGACCACCGGCAACGCGGGGTTCGCCTTCAGCAGTACTTCCAGCGATGAAGCACCGCTCATCCCCGGCATATGCAGATCGACGATCGCGAGATCGTGATCGGCGTCGGGCCGCGCGGCGGCAGCAAGCGTTTCCCAGCTGTCGGCTTCGTCGAATTGGGCGTCGGGATCGAGTCCGCGCAGCAGCCCCTTGACGCCTTGCCGGATCAGTTCATGGTCGTCGGCCACTAGAAACTTCATGATGTCTCCGCGAGTCGGGCCTGCGCGTTGTGGACTACCGCCTTTGTGCTGCTCGTTGTACTTCTATTGAGCCGCTCAGCTTGTGGCTAGGTTCGTGCCGATGCCGGAGCGGATGGTGCGACCCCGTCGCACCTCCGTCCGTCAGTCCGCCGCGGGTTGCATCATGCCGCGACGTGTGGCGCTTTCTTTACTGCGAGCCCCCTTGACGGCGGAGGCTACTCCCTGTGAACCCCATCATCGCTAGCTACCCCGCGATCATAAGCCGATCGTTTCAGCTCAGGCAGGTCTCCCGCGCATAGGTTCCGGCTTGTTACGTAGACGAGCCGCATGCCCCGTTTTTTAAGCCGTCCATGCAGGATTCCGAAGGTTATGCGCGGCGGATGAAATCACGCCGGGCAAGTCTCTATTTGACCGCAAAAAGCGTCGCATTCATCAGAAGCTTGAACGCGAAACCGAGCGACATCGCCGAGGCCACGCCGAAGCACCACAGCGCGATGAACCACAACCAGCCCGGCAGCTTGCGGGCGGACTGGCGAGCGGCACGGCCGCCCGCATGCTTAGTGATAATGATGTTGGTCGCCATGACGCACCTTGCCGCGAAATACCCAATAACCCATCGTCGTATAGCCGATGATGATCGGCAGAATCACCGCTGCGCCGACCAGCGTGAACATCTGGCTAGAGCGCGGCGCGGCCGCTTGCCAGAGCGTCATGCTCGACGGAATCGCATACGGCCACAGGCTCACCAGCAGCCCGAGGTAGCCGAGCAGCACCAGCACCAATGCCAGCACGAACGGCGTGTTGTGATGCCGCTCGCGCACCGCACGATGCATGAAGAAAGCGCAGATCGCCACGAGGAACGGCACCGGCAGCAGGCGGTAGAACAGCCCGTCGCCGAACCAGCGTTGCGCGATGTTCGGATCTTGCAACGGCGTCCACAGGCTGACTATCGCGATGAACCCGAGCAGCACGATCGTCAGCGGCCACACCACCCGATGCAGGCGGCGTTGCAGATCGCCTTCGGTCTTCGCGACCAGCCAGCAGCAGCCGAGCAGCGCATAGGTGACGATCAGACCCAGCCCCGTCAGCAGACTGAACGGCGTGAGCCAGCCGAAGGCGTCGCCGGCATAGGCGCCGTCGACCACCGGAATGCCTTGCAGGAATGCGCCCAGCACGATGCCCTGAAAGAACGTCGCACCCGCCGAGCCGCCGATGAACGCCAGATCCCACATATGCTTCGTGCGATTGGCCTTGGCGCGAAGCTCGAACGACACGCCGCGAAAGATCAGGCACGCGAGCATGAAGATCAGCGGCAGATAGAGCGCGGACAGCACGGTCGAATACACGACCGGAAACACCGCGAACAGGCCCGCGCCGCCGAGCACCAGCCAGGTTTCGTTGCCGTCCCACACCGGCGCGACGGTGTTCATCATCAGGTCGCGTTCCTTTTCGTCAGGGAAGAACGGAAACACGATGCCGATGCCCAGATCGAAGCCGTCGAGCACCACATACATGAACAGGCCCAGTGCGATGATCGCGGCCCACACTACGGTTACATCCATTTTCTATCTCGTCAGCAGGTAGTGAAGCAAGTGGGGAAGCCGTTACGCTCAGGCGGCATCGATCAGCTGATCGGCGGCGGACAGCGGGCGGCGCGCGGTGTGATCCGGCGAGTGTTGCGGCACGCCGTGCGGCGTTTGCCCCGGCAGCGCCGGACCCGAGCGCATCAGCTTGAGCATGTAGTAGATGCCGGTGCCGAACACCAGGAAGTAGACGATCACGAACGCCATCAACGAAATGCCGACCTGTTGCGTGGTGAGCGGCGACACGGCCTGCGAGGTGCGCATCACGCCGTACACTACCCACGGCTGACGGCCGGCCTCCGTGGTGACCCATCCGGCCAGCAGCGTGATGAAACCGGTCGGGCCCATCATCACGGCGAGCCGCTGGAACCACTTCGCCTCGAAGAGACGGTCGCCACGGCGCAGCGCCCACGCGGTGACCGACATCAGAATCATCAGCACGCCGAGCCCGGCCATGATGCGGAAGCTCCAGAACACCACGGTCGAGTTCGGCCGGTCTTGCGGCGGGAATTCCTTCAGGCCGCGAATCTCGCCGTCCCAGCTATGCGTGAGGATCAGGCTGCCGAGGTGCGGGATCGACACCGCATAGCGCGTCGTTTCCGCCTGCATGTCCGGAATGCCGAACAGGTTCAGCGCGGTGCCGCCTTTCTCGGTTTCCCACAGACCTTCGATCGCGGCGATCTTGGCGGGCTGATACTTGCGCGTGTTCAAACCGTGCTGATCGCCGACGAACGCCTGGACCGGCGTGAGGATCAGCAGCAGCCAGAGCGCCATCGAGAACATCTTCCTGACTGCCGGATCGCGCCGTCCGCGCAACAGATGCCAGGCGCCCACCGCCGACACCACCAACCCCGCGACGATAAACGCCGCCAGCGCCATATGCGCCAGCCGGTACGGGAACGACGGATTGAAGACGATCTTGAACCAGTCGAGCGGCACGACCTGGCCGTTCACGACTTCGAAGCCTTGCGGCGTCTGCATCCAGCTATTCGAGGCGAGGATCCAGAAGGTCGAGATCAGCGTGCCGATCGCCACCATCAGCGTTGCGCCGAAGTGAGCGCGCGGACTCACGCGCTGCCAGCCGAACAGCATGATGCCGAGGAAACCCGCCTCCAGAAAGAACGCGGTCATCACCTCGTACATCAGAAGCGGCCCCGTGACAGGACCGGCAAAACTGGAGAAGCCCGACCAGTTGGTGCCGAACTGATAGCTCATCACGACGCCGGAGACGACGCCCATGCCGAAGGCGACTGCGAAGATCTTCGACCAGAACAGGCAAAGATCTTTGTAGTACGCCTTGCCGGTTTTGAGCCAGCGCCATTCGAGCACGGCGATGAAGCTGGCGAGGCCGATGCTCAGCGCCGGAAAAACGATATGAAACGAGACGGTGAACGCAAACTGAATGCGGGCGAGATCGAATGCCGTGAGTGCGGAGTTCATAAGCGTGAAGTGCGTGGCGCCGGTGGGCGGACTACGCGCGTCGACCGTTGTCGATGCGCACTGCGCTGGGCAGATGACGCAAGGGTAGGGGATGGCGAAACTTTTTGCTGCGGCGCGACGTGCGTCAAAAAACCGCGTTGTTTTGTGCCGAATCTGAATTGTGAGACGCTAAAGCCTTGATGGATATCAAGTTTCCCTGATTACGCGCTTGCGCTCATTCTCGCTGTTTGAAGTGCCCACTGCGTCAATCGACCGCGCTGCAACAACGCGGTTCGCGCCCGTCAGCCCACGGATCATCAGGTGTTTCACCCTGCCGCTCTGGATGTCGAACCCTGTAGCCGCGTGCTCCGGCTACGCGATCGAAATGAACAGTTGCTTGCCGCACGCCGCGGCGTACCTGCGCAACGTGTCGACAGAAGGTGAGTGTTGCCCCGACGCGAGCGCCCGTTCGAGGCGCGTGATGGCCGGCGCCTTCGTGCCCATGCGTTCAGCGACCTGCGCCTGAGTCAGGCCGGCGTCGCGGCGCGCAGCCAGCATCTGGTCGAGCAGCGCGAATTCTTCGCGGTTCAACCGGTCATATTCGGCGCGTACCTCCGGATCTGCCAGCGCCCGTTCACGCATTGCCTTATAGGTTGCCATTTTTAATCTCCACCAGTCTTTTGCGCGCCACAGCCAATTCATCGCGCGGTGTTTTTGGTGTCTTCTTCACGAAACAGTGAAGCATGACAATCTTGCGTTCCACGATTGCACAGTAGAACACCCTGGCGATGCCCTCGGCGCCTTTCAGACGCATCTCGAACAACCCGCCGCCCATCGAAGCGGTATGCGGCTCGCCGAGATTCGGACCGTATTGCTCCATGCGATCGGCCAGCGCGAGAAAGCGCGCCAGTAGCGTTTTCGGCAATGAGGCAACGTTCACTTTGACTTTTTCGTTGTAGAAGTCGATCTGAAATGCCATTGGTATCCATAGTAACAAATATGTTATTAACGGGCAAGCAGATGCCTCGCAGGTTCAGGGAACCGTTACCGGGTTTTGCTGAAAATCAGCAAAACCCGGAGGCATGAGAGGCATAGCCAGGCCGGGGATCGAACGACGGGAAGGGGGCGGGAGCGGGACCGCGATGAACGGTTACGACGGCATCGGCACCACTGTGTGTTCGCTTGAACAATAACGCCGCCGCCGGCGATTTTCTACTAGCCTGTTAGCTAGCCGACCGGATCGTTTTCTTCTACCATGCGACGGACATTGCAACGTGTGCGATCCCTGCCGGGCAGCCTGCCTGGGTCGCGCGAATGGTTTGAAAGGGCACGCTTCATCCACCTGCCGGTGACGGCAGATTTCACCCCAACAGGAGTCGAAAGATGAGCATGATCGCCACGAAGGACGGTACGCAGATTTTCTACAAGGATTGGGGCAGCGGCCGTCCGGTTGTCTTCTCGCATGGCTGGCCATTGTCCGCGGACGCCTGGGATGCCCAGATGCTGTTCCTCGGCAGCAAGGGTTTTCGCGTGATCGCGCACGACCGGCGCGGCCATGGCCGTTCGAGCCAGCCGTGGGACGGCAACGACATGAATACTTACGCTGACGATCTGGCTGCGCTGATCGAGCATCTTGACCTGAAGGAAGCAACGCTGGTCGGCCATTCGACCGGCGGCGGCGAAGTCGCCCATTACATCGGCCGTCACGGCACGAAGCGCGTTGCGAAAGCCGTGCTGATCGGCGCCGTGCCGCCGCTCATGCTCAAGACCGAGGCGAATCCCGGTGGCTTGCCGATCGAGGTGTTCGACGGCATCCGCAAGGGCGTCGTCGACGACCGCTCACAGTTTTTCAAGGACCTGGCGCTGCCGTTCTACGGCTACAACCGCCCGAATGCGAAAGTGTCGCAAGGCGTGATCGATTCGTTCTGGGCACAGGGCATGGCCGGCTCGATCAAAGGGCTATACGACTGCATCAAGCAGTTCTCCGAAGTCGACTACACGGAAGATCTGAAGAAGATCGACGTGCCGACGCTGGTGTTGCACGGCGACGACGACCAGATCGTGCCGATCGACGCGGCGGGCCGCAAGACCGCAACGATCGTGAAGAACGCGACACTGAAGGTCTATCCGGGTGGCCAGCACGGTATGTGCACGGTCGAGGCGGATAAGGTGAATGCCGATCTGCTGGCGTTTTTAGGCGCTTAAGCCATGTGGGCAGGCGCGGCGCGTGCGGGCTCACGCACACCGCGTCTGCCCCGGTTTCAGAAAATCACGTAGACCTTGCGCATGGTCTCTTCGACTTCCCAAAGGCCTTCCGTGTTGGCTTCGAAGAACAACGTGTCGCCATTTTCAAAGTGCACGGTTTCTTCGTTATCAGGTGTGAACCGTCCACGGCCCGCGAGGAAATGCATCACTTCGGCCTGTTTCACCGAACGGCGGTAGGTGCCCGCCGTGCACTCGAAAATACCGGTGTCGATGGATTCGCTGCCCTTGATCACTCTCTGCACGCCCGACACCTGAATCGGCACCGTGCCGGGCAGTCCTGCTGTGCCCCAATCCTCCAGGTTCTGCAGATTCACGCTTTGTTTGATGTGTTGAACCTTCATGCTCACGTTACCTTTTGAATGTGCGGGCATCAGCTCACCGGCTGTTTGCGATGGTTTGCTCGATCTTGCCCAGCCGCACGACGGTGACGCCCGGGCGCAGTTGCCGCAGCGAGGGCATCACGAGCATGCAGTTGTCGTAAGGCGTGACCACGGGTGCGCCGTTCGACCAGCCGATCACGGTGCCGGCTTGCGGAAAAATTTCCAGCCCGGTGTAGGGCGCCGCAAAACGAAAATCCATGCTCTCGGCCACCACCGGTTGCGTCACCCGCACGACGTGTTGAGCCGGCGGCAGCGGCGCAATCCAGCCGGCCGGCAGATCCGCCTCGTCGACCACGTCCGCCAGCAGCAGAAAGCGCGCGGCCGTATCGCGCGCTACCGCAACCGCGCTCTGTTCCCAATGCTGGCCGCACTCGATCAGCAGTGCGTTTTTCGGGCTGTCCGGCTCACCGAACCCTGCGTAGTCGCGCATCCGCCGGCCTTCCGGATGACCCTCGTCGCAGATCACCGTGGCCGGTGTGCCGAGCCTTACCGCAAGATCGATCCCTTTCCGTAACGGTCCTGAGACGATTAGCGGCGCGCTTTTCTCGTGCATCGAATGAAGATCGAGCAGGGCGTCGACGCTGTCGACTACCGGCCGCATTTCCCGCGCGCGGGCCAGTTCGCTGGAGGTGCGCGTCGTATCGTCGAGCACTGCGGCGGTCCACACGCGATTAAAGTCCTGGTCGACGAAACGGGCCGCGTCGGGTTTCGCCGGATCGAAGCTGCGATACGCGGCGACGTTCGCAAAGGCAAGCGTCAGGCGTCCGCGCCGCGGCCTCAAACCACGGCGCAGCAATTCGTCCACGACGATCGCGCCGCACACTTCGTTGCCGTGCGTCAGCGCGTTGATCATCACGTGCGGTCCCGGCGCGCCCGAGTCGAACGTATGGACGTAGGCAATGCCGGACGGCGAGTGTTCATGCACCGAAATGTCGGGGAATTCGACTTCGATGGGATAGGCCTCGGTACTCATTTCGGTGCTCATTCGAGATTACCCTGGCAGAGATATTTGATCGACAGATAGTCGTCCAGACCGTACTTCGAGCCTTCGCGTCCGTAGCCCGATTCCTTCACGCCGCCGAACGGCGCGGCCTCGCTCGCGACCGCGCCTTCATTGATACCGACGATGCCGGCTTCCAGTGCGTGCGACACGCGCTCGATGCGCTTCACGCTTTCGCTGTAGAAATACGCGGCGAGGCCGAACGGGGTGTCGTTGGCGGCCCGGACGGCTTCGGCTTCGTCGTCGAAACGGAACAGCGGCACGATCGGGCCGAAGGTCTCTTCGCGATTCAACTGCATGTCCGCGGTGGCGTCGGCGAGCACGGTCGGCGCGTAATAGTGCGCGCCCAGTTCGGGCAGGCGCTTGCCGCCGGTCAGCACGCGCGCGCCGTGCGACACGGCGTCGTCGACGTGGCGGGCGATCTTGTCGAGCGCACGGGTGTTGATCATCGGGCCGATCTGCGCGGCGGGATCGGTGGCGGGCGCGACCTTCAGCGCACCGACGCGCTCGGCCAGCATGCCGGCAAAACGCTCGTACACAGCCGCCTGCACATACACGCGATTCGGACACACGCAGGTCTGGCCGCCATTGCGGAACTTGGCGGCAAGCAGGCCGGTGACGGCGGCGTCGAGGTCCGCATCGTCGAACACGATGAAGGGCGCATTGCCACCCAGTTCCAGCGACAGTTTCTTGAGCGTTTCCGCCGATTCGCGTGCGAGGTATTTGCCGACCGGCGTCGAGCCGGTGAAGGTGATCTTGCGCACGCGCGCGTCGTGCAGCCAGTCCGCGACGCTCGCAACCGCGTGATCGCGCGACGCCGTGATCAGGTTCAATACGCCCGCCGGCACGCCGGCTTCGTGCGCGAGCAGGACCAGCGCCGAGGCGGTGAGCGGTGTGTCTTCAGCGGGTTTGGCGATCACCGTGCAACCGGCGGCGAGCGCCGGGGCGATCTTGCGCGCGATCATCGCAAGCGGGAAGTTCCACGGCGTGATCGCAGCGACGATGCCGATCGGCTCCTTCACGGCCGTCATGCGCTTGCCGCGCTGCTGCTGCGGAATCAGATCGCCGTAAATGCGGGTCGCCTCGTCGGCGAACCAGGCGACGTACGATGCGCCGTACGCCACTTCGCCTTTGCCTTCGGCAAGCGGCTTGCCCTGTTCGAGCGAGATCAGCGCGCCGAGCGCGTCCTGATTCGCGACGATCAGCGCATGCCAGCGGTGCAGCACCGCCGCGCGTTCTTTCGGCAGCCATGCGCGCCACGCCGGCAGCGCGCGGGCGGCGGCGTCGGTGGCGGCGCGTGCGTCGGCCGGGCTGCTGTCGGCGACCTGGGCGATCGTCTTGCCGGTGGCCGGATCGGTGACGGCAAAGCGAGCGCCTTCTTGCGCCGGCGTCCAGTGTCCGTCGATGAAATTGTCGGAGCGAATCAGCTCGCTCAGTTCAAAAGTACGTGCCATACGGTTTCCCCTTGATTGTCCTATGCTCAACTTCGGTCAACTTCGCTTAAGCCAGTTTCGCCGCGATCGCCTGACCGACCTCGGTCGTGCTCGCCTTGCCGCCGAGATCGCCAGTATGCGGACCTTCGATCAGCGTCGCTTCGATCGCCGCCAGAATCGCGTCGTGCGCCTCGCGTTCGCGGCCTTCGTGATTGCCGAGGAAGTCGAGCATCATCGCGGCCGACCAGATCATCGCAATCGGATTGGCGATGTTCTTGCCGGCGATGTCGGGCGCCGAACCGTGCACCGGTTCGAACAGCGAAGGAAACTTGCGATCGGGATTCAGGTTGCCCGAGGGCGCGAGGCCGATCGTGCCGGTGCAGGCCGGACCGAGATCGGACAGGATGTCGCCGAACAGGTTGGTCGCCACGACCACATCGAAGCGGTCCGGGTTCAGCACGAAGCGCGCACAGAGAATGTCGATGTGCTGCTTGTCCCACGTTACATCCGGGTACTGCGCCGCGACGCCGGCCGCGCATTTATCCCACCACGGCATGCTGATCGCAATGCCGTTGCTCTTCGTCGCGACAGTGATCTTCTTGCGCTCGCGCCGTTGCGCGAGATCGAACGCGAACTTCAGCACACGCTCGCTGCCGTGCCGCGTGAACACGGACTCCTGCAACACGAATTCGCGCTCCGTGCCTTCGAACATCACACCGCCCACCGACGAATACTCGCCCTCGGTGTTCTCGCGCACGATCCAGAAATCGATGTCGCCGGCCTTGCGCCCCGCGAGCGGCGAAGGCACGCCGGCAAACAGACGCGCAGGGCGCAGGTTGATGTACTGATCGAATTCGCGCCGGAACTTCAGGAGCGAACCCCACAGCGAGATGTGATCGGGTACCGTGTCAGGCCAGCCGACCGCGCCGAACAGAATCGCGTCGGCGGATTGCAGTTGGGTTTTCCAGTCGTCCGGCATCATCTTGCCGTGCTTCGCGTAGTACGCGCAGCTCGCCCATTCGATGTGCCGGTATTCCAGTTCGATGCCAAAGCGCTTGCCGACGATGTCCAGCACGCGGACGGCTTCCGGCATCACTTCGACACCGATGCCGTCGCCGGGGATGACTGCGATCCGATATTTTTTCGACATGTTCCTGCTCCTCCAAGGGGGCTTTCGACGTTTCGACAGCAGTTATTTTATTCCTGACAATTGAGCTTAAAATGGCCGCTTTAGTTAAGCCACTGTGCACGATTCGTGTACAAACTCAGGTGCGAATAAACGGCCTATGAACACCGTTCCATCACCCGATCTCGGCGATTTGCGCGTGTTTTGCGAAGTGGCGCGCAAATCGAGTTTCAGCGCGGCGGCCGAGGCCTTGTCGGTCTCGGCGGCGTACGTCAGCAAAAGAATCAATGTGCTCGAGACTACGCTCGGCACGAAACTGTTGCACCGTTCCACGCGGCGAGTCGCGATCACGGAAGCGGGGGAGCGGGTCTACACATGGGCCGAAAAAATTCTCGATGACGTCGAGCAGCTCGTGGAGGACGTCTCCACCACCCGCCGCATTCCGGGCGGCAAGTTGCGCATCTCCAGCAGCTTCGGCTTTGGCCGCCGCTACGTGGCGCCCGCGCTCGCCCGTTTCTCGGACCGGTTTCCGCAGCTGAGCGTGCGGCTCGATCTGTTCGACCGCCTCGTCGACGTGGGCGCCGAGGGCTTCGACCTCGATATCCGGATCGGCGACGACATTGCCTCGCATCTGATCGCGAAGCGGCTCGCATCGAATCATCGGGTATTGTGCGCGTCGCCCGCATACCTCGCTCGGCACGGCACGCCGCGGCAACTCGCCGATCTGTCGTCGCATGCGTGTCTGGCGATCAAGGAGCGCGATCATCCATTCGGTCTCTGGCGTTTAACAGTGCGTGGCGAAACGGTGTCGATCAAGGTCACTGGGCCGTTGTCCACCAATCACGGCGAAGTGGCCGTGCAATGGGCGCTGGCCGGCCGCGGAATCGTGCTGCGCTCGATGTGGGACGTGCGGCCGCTACTCGAAAGCGGCCAGTTGCAGCAGATACTTCCTGAGGTCACCCAACCCGCGAACCTGTGGGCGGTGTATCCGGCACGGCTCGCGCAATCGGCAAAGGTGCGGGTGTGCGTCGATTTTCTGAGCGAAGAATTCGCGCAATGGAGCCCGCCGCCCGAGCCAACAGCGGCGGCGGGCCTGGCGAGCTGAATTCGGACACGGCTCGCGCCGGATGAGGACGGCATCGAGTCATCCGCTCGTATCGATCAGATTTCCAGACGGTAACCTACGCCGTACACGGACGCGATCGGTTCGCTGTCCGGCCGTGCTCCCTGCAGCTTGCGGCGCAGGTTCTTGATATGGCTGTCGATGGTGCGGTCGGTTACCACCCGGTGATCCGCGTAGAGGTGGCTCAGCAGGTAGTCGCGAGAAAAAATGCGTCCAGGCGATTTCATCAGTAGCGCGAGGAGCCGCAATTCAAGAGGCGTGAGTTTGAGTTCCTTGCCGTCGAGTAAAGCAAGATGAAACTGCTCGTCGACTTCGAGACCGCGTGGCGCCTGAGGCAAACCGTCCGCAGCGGCGGCGGCAGGCATTGCACGGCGCAGGATCGCCTTGACGCGCGCAACCACCTCGCGTGGGCTGAAGGGTTTGCAGACGTAATCGTCGGCACCGATCTCAAGACCCAGCAGACGGTCGATTTCGTCGATGCGCGCGGTCAGGATAATGACGGGCAATGCCGAAAATTGCCGTAGCTCGCGGCAGATGTCCATGCCGCTGCGCCCGGGCAGCATGAGGTCGAGCAGCATCAGCGCCGGCGGCGTCGAGCGAATGAACGGCATCACGTGATGGCCGTCGTCGAGGGTCGTGGTGACGAAACCATCGAGGTGCAAATAATCTTCGAGCACGGCGGCGAGCTTGGGTTCATCCTCGACGATCAGGATGTGCGAAGGGCGCCCATCGGTCATGATGTCAGTCTCCTTCCGGCGGAAAGCGGGCAGTGATCCAGACGCCGCCTAGCGGCGAAGCCTTGGCGTCGATCGTGCCGCCATGCGCCGTCACGATAGCGTGGCACAGCGAAAGGCCCAGGCCCGCGCCACCGTTCTGACGGCTGCGTGATTCGTCCACGCGATAGAAGCGGTCGAACAGATGCCCGAGCGCGGCCTCGGGCACACCGGGCAGCGAGTCCTGCACGTCGAGTTGCCAGCCGCTGGCGCTCTGCGAAAGCGACACGCGCACCTGGCCGTCCGGATCGGTATAACGCAACGAATTTTGCAGCAGGTTTTTCAGCAGTTGTACGAAACGCGCGGGATCGACCGCGAACGTGGTGTTGGCGATTGCCGGCATGCAGGTCAGGTCGAGCTCGATTCGTTTCGCCTTGAACGACTCCCGCATGGCCTCGATCGAAGCCCGCGCCAGTTGCCCGACATAGGTTGGCGTTTTTCGATAGCTGAGTGCGCCGACATCGCTCAGAGACAGCTCGTATAAATCCTCTATGAGCTTGTTGAGCATGTTCACTTCGGTCTGCAGTGAAGTGAGCGAATCGTGGTCGAACACGTGCACACCGTCTTCGATGGCTTCCAGCTCGCCGCGGAGCACGGCGAGCGGCGTGCGCAACTCGTGTGAAATATCCGCAATGAAATCGCGCCGGGAGCGCTCGGCTTTATGCAGCGAATCGGCCAATACGTTGAAGTCGCACGCAAGCCGGCCAAGCTCGTCGCGTCTGCCGGCCGGCACCCGCGCGGTGTAGTCGCCACCAGCAAGGCGATGGGTCGCATTCATCAAACGCCTGACCGGGGCGAGAACGATGCGCGCAAGCACCAGCGCGACCAGCGCCGCGAGCACGACAGCCACACCCGCGATCTCCAGGGTCGCGCGCTGCTGCTGCGCCTGGAAGGCGATGTCGGCAGCGTCCGAAAGGGTGTCGGGCCCGTTCGCGGCGAGCCAGCCCACGACCTTGCCGTTGTAGACAACGGGTCTCATCGTGCTGCCGGACGGCGGCGGCTGGCCGTTGCTCGCCACGAGTTCGTGGCTGGCGTCGTAGAGTGTGACGGGCGGCCCCTCGGGTGATGTGCTACGGAGCATGCCGTCATGCGATGGGGACGAAGGGGCTGAAGGGAGAGGCCGATCGTAGCTGCTGTCGCCGCCCACGACACCGCTTGCCGACACACGGTCACGCTCTATCGTGATGCCGGGATTGGATGGCGGCGCCGGCGGCAGACGCATGCCCCAGTGCGGTCCTTCAGACGGGCCGGAGAGCGGTCCGAGCAGTTGCTGAACGCTGCCGCTCCCCGGAAAGGTTCGCCAGGCCGGCGGCTTGCCCAGTTGCGCTGAGGCAAGCTCTTCGCGCAGGGCGTCGTGTGCGGCGCTGTCCAGCAGCGCGAGCCATGCGTCGGGATGCTCGCGCAGGAAATTCCAGTTGCCGCGAGCGGCGTATTCGCTCGTCACCTTCGCCATGACGGCTTTGATGCGCCCGGCGTTGCGCTCCCGAACGTAGTGCAGGAAACCGTTTTCGAAGCTCACGCGAACGGCGTAGCCCATCGTTAAAGAAATCGCCAGGCAAGCGACTAATACCGCGAGGAACATTTTCCAGGTAATGCCAAAGCGCATCTTCATTCGCCGCTGCCGCGCGTGGGAGAGAAAGACCCCGAAAGGGCGGCTCGGACGAATGCGGATCGTTTTACTTTGCATGGCTGAATTCTAGATGAATGCTACGTCAATCCGCAGTTGCCGACGAATCTCCACAACTTCTCCATCCTTTCTTCGTTGTGTCTGCGTGTTGTCCGGATAAGATGGCGTGGCACTTTTACGGTGGCCCGATTAAGAGGCCATATCCGGTGGCCAGTTCCGTCAGTGGAGCAATCTCATGCAAGTTTCCTCACCTGCGAACCGTGCCGTGTCGCGCGGTTTCCGGCCCAGCCGAAAGACAGTTACCACTGCCGGATCCCGCGGCAAGGCTGAAAGCGGTGTTAGCGCAGCACGGGTGACGGACGTCGTGAAGATACGCGGCTGCCGCGTTTCCGCGCCGCTCATGCAACCGTGGGGCGAGGGCTGCCGGATCGTCGAGTGGATCGACCGCAACGGCGAGTACGCTTGCATTGCCGTGCGAGGCGCCGCGACCGAGGCCGAGATCAGGGAGCGTGTGCGTATGCATCGCAACGTTCTGCGCCATACCCTGAGGGACGACCCCACTACGCCTGCGGGCGGCGTGCGTCTGCGGCGCGCCTGAGCGCTTTTGAATCTCGCTGGCGCAGATCTTTCAGTATCTTCCATCGTGCAGCGTGAGCGTCACGCCGTTTCCACGACTCCACGACGCGAGGGGCAAATCAATCGCTCTTCACATCGACCCGGCCGTCATCCGGCGCCGGTGCGCCTCGTTCGCCACACGCCCTGTGCCCGGCAAAACTCGCACTTTCGCGCGCGCCATGTGAGGGTGGCGACTCCGGCGATGGCACGAACATATAGCCTCGTCCGCGCAAGGTCTGAATGAACCTGGGGGCGGACGGATCTGCCTCTATCACGCCGCGCAAGCGGCAGACTGCAACATCCAGGCTGGCTTTCTGGCTCTCGGCCCTTCCAAGCTGGCTGTTGACCATCGAGCGCGTCAATATTCGCATCGGGTTGCTGGCGAACAGCTTGAGCAAGGCAAACTCGCCGGATCGCAGCGAGATTTCGCAGCCGTTCCTGAGCAGCCGTCGCGTCGCGAAGTCTATCTGGTAACTGCCGAACGAAACCTTCTCACGAATTTCCGGCGCGTCGCAAAGCGTCCGGTTGCAGCGTTGCACGGCGCGCTTGATCCGGGCGGTCAATTCGTGCGGATCGACGGGGTCGACGATATAGTCGTCCGCACCCAATTCGAATGCGACGATTTTGTCGACGATCTCGTCGGAGCTGCTTTGCACGAATATGGGCATGTCGTAGCCCGCCAACCGCAGTTGCCGGAGCGCGTCGCGCGCCTCGACCATCGGCTGCTCGGCGCGCAATAGAATCGCTGACGGACACTCCCGTTCCACCCGGCTGACAAGCTGAGCCGCGCTATACAGGACCGAGAGCGCGATCTGGTTCTTATGAAGGTGAAGGCGCAACTGATCGCGGGCCGATTGATCCGGTTCGACTACAAGAAGGCTGATAGTCATCAAATTGCGTGACCTCCCAACCGGAATCGACGGTTGCAGTCTGTGCGATGTTCACGTTCAGCCATTTCAACCATCCGCTACATTGGAACGACTTATCGAACTCAGAACGCGGACCGTACGCAGTCGCTCTGATGATGAGCGAATGATAGGGATGAATGTCGGAGCAACAATGGCGAAATTGAGGAGACTTTGTGAAATCGGAGCAGGAGGGCGAAGCCGCGGAGCCTTGAACGGGCCACGGACCGAATCAGGCCCTGTGGGCGCCTGACAACGCGACCGGATGGCGCGTCGGTGCATTTGCGCGTGCGGTGCCCGCGGTCTTCATGCAATGACCGCGGGCGTTCACGATCAGAACGATGTGCCGATCTGAAACTGGAATTTCTGGTACTTGTCGGTGGCGTGTTTGATCAGCGGGAAGCCGAGAGACAGCTTGAGCGGGCCGATCGGCGAGATCCATTCGAGACCTGCGCCGTAGCTGTACCGCAAGCCGTTGGCACCCGTGCTGTTGCCTTCGTCGCCCCAGACGTTGCCCGCATCCATGAAGGTGAAGACGCGCAGCGTCCGGTCCCAGCCGGTACCCGGCAGCGGGAACGTCATCTCGACATTGGCCACGACCATCCGCGAGCCGCCGATAGGGTCGCCGGTCGTCTTGTCGGTGGGACCGAGTGAACCCGAATCGTAGCCGCGTACCGAGCCGATACCGCCCGCATAGTAGTTCTTGAAGATCGGGTACGCCTTTCCCGCGAAGCCGTTGCCGTAGCCGCCTTGAAGATTCAGGCCGAGAATGAAGCCGCGCGCGAATGAATAGTAATACTGCGCCTGGACGTCCGCCTTGTAGTACTCGGTGCCGCCGGCCGGGGTGCCGACTTCGCCGTTGCCTTGCAGGAAATAGCCCCGGCTCGGCACCAATGCGCTGTCGCGATCGTCCCGGGCCCAGCCCGTCGTAATGGGCACGTTGTTCACCACATGGCCGAATTCCGCCACGTAGTCCTGGTAGCTCTGAGGTGTCAAGGAATCCGTCGTCAGGCGGTTCTGTTCGATACCCAGGCCGAAGTAGACGGTGTCGGCTTCGGAAAACGGAATGCCGAATTTCAGGTCGGCGCCGATGGTTAGGATCCTGAAACTCGTATCGGTGTAGTTATAGAGCGGGTAGGTCGTGCGGTAATAGACGTCGGTGATCCGCTTGATGCCGTCCACCGTGAAGTACGGGTCGGTTTGCGTAACGGTAAGCGTGCGGTAGGTCTTCGCGGTGTTCACGTTCAAGGCGAGGCTGGTGCCCGAGCCGAATACGTTGTCCTGCGAGATGCCGGCCGACAACACCACCTTGTCCGTCGACGAGTAGCCCGCGCCCAAAGTAATCGCGCCGGTCGGCTTTTCGCTCAACTTGACGTCCACATCGACCTGGTCGGGCGAACCTTCCACCGGCACTGTGGTGACGTCGACGTCGGTGAAGTAGCCGAGACGGTTGACCCGGTCTTTCGACAGCGCGAGGCGGTTCGAATCGAACCACGAGCTTTCGAGCTGACGCATTTCGCGGCGCACCACTTCATCGCGCGTGCGCGTGTTGCCGACCACGTTGATGTGACGCACGTAGACACGGCGGCTCGGGTCCACTTGCAGCGTCAGGTCGACCTTATGATGTTCCTGATCGATCTGCGGCTGCGCATTGACGGTGGCGAACGCATAGCCGTACTCGCCGAGCTTGTCGACGACGGCCTTGGTGGCAGCCTGAAGTTTTTCGGCGGAGAAGCGCTCGCCCGGTTTGATTTTGATCAGCTGCGTGAGTTCGGATTCGCGATCGAGCAGGTTGCCCGCAAGCCTGATCGACGAAATCGTGTACGGCTCGCCTTCATGCAGCGTCACCGTCAGGTACATCTCCTTCCTGTCCGGCGTCAGCGATACCTGGGTCGACTCGAAGTTGAACTCCAGATAGCCGCGGTTCAGGTAGTACGAGCGAATGTGCTCCAGGTCCCCGGTCAGCTTGTCTTTCGCGTACAGGTCGTTCTTCGTGTACCACGAGAACCAGTTCGGCGTGGACATCTGCATTTCGTCGCGTAAGGTGTCCGTGCTGAATGCGCTGTTGCCGATGAAGTTGATCTGGCGGATCTTCGCGCTCGGGCCTTCTGCGACCGAGAACAGCACCGCCACGCGGTTGCGGTCGATCGGCGTGATCGTGGTGGTGACTTCGGCGGCGTAGTAGCCGCGCGTCAGGTACTGGCGCTTCAGTTCCTGCTCGGCTTTGTCGACCAGCGCCTTGTCATAGTAACGGCCTCGCGACAGCCCGACCGAACTAAGCGCCTTGGTCAGGTTTTCCTTGTCGAATTCGTGAATGCCGGCAAAATCGATCGTGCCGACCGCCGGACGTTCCTGAACCTGAACGATGACGGTATTGCCTTCAGTCGAGATTCGCACTTCGTTGAAGAAGCCGGTGGCATACAGCGCGCGAATGGCTTCCGAAGCCTTGTCGTCACTAAACATGCTGCCTTGCTTGATAGGAAGATAGGCGAACAGGGTGCCGGGTTCGATGCGTTTGAGTCCTTCGATCCGGATGTCTTGCACGACGAACGGCTGTGCCGCGTGCGCGGACCCGGCCGTCAGCGAGATGCCGGCGAGCGGGAGCGCGGCCGCGATACGGCTCGTTAAAGCTTGAAGATTCATCTTGGGGTTCTGTCCTGATGCAGCGCGCGAAGCGCAAACGAGAACGCTCGAGCGCGAGCGGTGCATTCGAAGCGACATTCCATGGCTCCGGAAAGCGCGAAGTATAGGATCGTGCTTTCACGCTGATCGTTACTGAAAACTTTCCGCCCATTAGGGTTGCTAACGTGTGCATCGCGCCGGCTGCTCGGGCCGGTGCGGATTACAGGGCGAGCGTCGAAATAATGCGTTACAGATCCGAAGGAAGCGTAGGGCACGCGTAACCTGAAGCCGTGCTTGCGCTGGTATCGTCAAATGGTCGGCTTTCGCTACCTGCGTAGCACCATTTGGAGCATCGATCATGATCGAATTTCTTTCACCGGCGATTCTTGCGGCTGTCTTACGCGTCAGCTCATCGCCGATCTTTTCAGCACGTCTGGCGATGGCGTCGATGCGCACGTTGCGCGACGTATCCGGCAGCACGGTGAGTGCAGCGCAAGGCCAGACGGTGGACCGTTCCGCGAGCACACAGGAGGGCGCACGCCGTGCCTGATCCGTCGACCTTCATGCTGAATTCGATCACCGATATGCAGTTGACGGCGGATGGTCAATATCTGCTGATACACGGCAATCAACCCACGGCGGCACTCCATCGTTCGGTGCTCAATGACCTGCTGGTGGCGCTCCCCAACGCAATCGAGCACGCCGACCGCGTGATTCATAACAATCAGGAAATGGGCTTCGCGCTGCATTGTCAGGGTTGGGAAGTCGGCAGACTGAACGGCATGGAAATGGTGGTGATCCGCTTCCGTCTATCCGCTAGCGCGGGACTATCGTTTTCTTTGCCCGTAGACCAGATTCCGTATCTGCTGCAGGCGCTTGGTGGCGCAGCGAGCGTGGCAGGGGTGGCGGATTCCCGCTCTAACGACGTCACGCTCCAATAGCGCCGCGCGCACTCGCTGCTGTTCATCCTGACGCACGTCAGGGCTTCCGTTCGCCTTGATGCGTCTGCCATCCTTTCCGAAACTTATCTGTTTTGATACTACGCGGTGTATTTCGACGCCTACGCTTGAGGCCTGTCGTTTCGTTCATGCTGGGTACGGCTGGATGCGTGCCGCTTGCCGGATATGCGCAACTGGTCGGCGCGTCTGCGATCCCGGAACCGCTCGACGGCGTCTGGAGCCTGCGGCTTGCGCCGCAACTGACCGAGCAGCTCATACGGGCAGGCGACAAGCCCGCTACTTCGGTCATGGCCGATTCGGTGACCACCACGACCGGCACGGACGTTTCGCTGAAGGGCCACGCGCAACTGCGGCGGTACGCGTCGATCGTCATGGGCGATGCGCTGCATTACGACGTCGATAGCGATAAGGCCGACGCTTACGGGCAGGTGCGGCTGGTCGACAATGGCAATGTGTTCGATGGACCCGACGCGCATTTTTACGTCGACGCGAACGAAGGCTACATCAGCGTGCCCAAGTACCGGTTTCATCTGACTGGCGGGTGGGGTAGCGCTCAACGCGTTGATCTGATCGATAACGAGCGCACTGCCGTTCGTCACGGTACATATAGCACCTGCCAATGCGAGTCGGATCCCTCGTGGTATCTGAAGGCATCCGAATTCGACATCGATAGCGGCAACGACGAGGGGATCGCGCACAATAGCGTGCTGTTTTTCCAGGGTGTGCCGTTGCTGGCGAGTCCGTGGCTGTCGTTTCCATTGTCCGGCGCGCGGCGCAGCGGCTTCCTGCCGCCGACGTTTTCGATCAGTTCGACCAACGGCGTCGACGTCGCGTTGCCGTACTACTTCAACCTCGCGCCGAACTACGATCTCACCCTGACGCCTCGCATCATGTCGCGCAGAGGGGAGATGTTGACGGCGGACTACCGCTATCTGCAGCCGAACGATTCGGGGTCGATTTCGGTTGCGTGGCTGCCGCACGATGCGATCACCAAAACCGACCGCTACTCGATTGCGCTGAATCAGAACTGGAATCTCGGCGCGGGCTTTGCCGCCTACGTCAACTACAACCGGGTCTCGGACTCGACGGTAGTGACCGATCTGGCGTCGGGGGTCGCGTTTCCGACGGGTTCCACCACGCTGTATCAGCAGGAAGCGGGTCTGACTTACACGAACGGGCCGTGGAGCGTGTTGGCTCGCGAGCAGCGCTGGCAGGCTTTCTCGAGCGACTCGACCTATAACCGCGAACCGCAGGTCAATGTCCGTTATGCACGCTACAACGTTGGGGGCTTCGACTTTGGCGCCGAAGCGGATGCGACGCGCTTCACGATCTCGTCGGCCGATGCGACGCAAGGCAGCCGTTTCGTTTTCAACCCTTACGTCAGCTATCCGATCGAGCGTCCCGGCTGGTTCGTCACGCCGAAGCTCGCCTGGCATTTCGCTGCGTATGACCTGACGTCGATCGGCTCGGATGCGCCCGCCGGACAGCCGAAGACGTTCGACGTCAACGTGCCGACATTCAGCCTCGATTCGGGCATGCGTTTCGAACGAAGCGTGCGGCTCTTCGGGCAGTCATATATCCAGACGCTCGAACCGCGGCTGTTCTATGTGTACACCCCTTATCGCAACCAGTCGTTCGCGCCGTTGTTCGATACGGCGACGGCCGATTTCGGGCTGGCGGAACTGTTCATGCCCAACAGTTTCGTTGGCAATGACCGGGTATCCGATGCCAATCGCCTCACGGCTGCATTGACTTCGCGTTTCATCGATCCATCGAGCGGCGACGAGCGGGCCCGTTTCGTCCTTGCGGAGCAGTACGACTTTCGTACGCCGCGCGTGACCCTCAATACCGACGACGCAATTGGCACCGTTGCGCGCACGAGTGTGATCGGCGGCGCGTCGTACAAGCTGGGCCAAGGTTTTTCAGCGGAACAGGCCGTGGAGTATAGCCAGGCCAACCACTACCTCACGCATGCGGAAGCCGGCTTTGGCTGGTCGCCGGCCGCACGGCAGGTGTTGAATGTCGCGTATCGCTACACGCGCGCCAACAGCACGCTCGACTATCAACCGGTCAATCAGTTCATCGTGTCCGGGCAATGGCCGCTATCGCACAACGTGGCCAGTGTCGCGCGTGTCAATTACGACATGAGCGCCCATCGGCTGATCGCAGGTTTGCTGGGACTTCAATACGACGCGGATTGCTGGTCGCTCGGCGTCGCGTTCGAGAAGTACACCAACGCCACCAGCTCGACCACGTCGCCCAGCACCGGCACGCGTGTGCTGATGCAACTCCAGCTCAAAGGCTTTTCGCAGGTCGATAACGGGCTGCTCAATCAGTTTCGCGCGAACGTGCCGGGTTATACGCCGGCGACCACGGAAAGCGCACCGGCATCCCGGTTCAGCGATTATCCGTAACGGGCGCCGGCTATGGCGTGGCGGTGCGGGTATTAGTTGTGGTTCTGCGAGAACAGCGTTTCGAGCGGGTAGTGGCTCTTCACGAACGGCGATTTGATGATCACGTAGCTGAAGTACTTCTCGATGCCGATATCGCGCTCCAGCAAGCCTTCAACGATGCTCTGGTAGTGGCTCACGCTGCGCGTGATGAACTTCAGCAGATAGTCATAGCCGCCGCTCGCCAGATGGCACTCGACGATCTCGTCGACGTCGCGGATCGCGTTGACGAACTTGATGAAGTCTTCCCGCCGATGATCGGCGAGCGTGACTTCGGTAAACACGATCTGCACGTCGCCGAGCTTTTCGAGCTGGATCTGCGCACCGTAGCCGATGATGTAGCCGGCTTTCTCCAGACGCTTGACCCGGATCAGGCAAGGACTGGGCGAAAGGCCGACCGCGTCGGCAAGCTCGACGTTGGTTATGCGGCCTTTCTTCTGCAACTGTGAAAGTATGCGCAGGTCAATCCGGTCCAGCTTGCTGTCGCTGCTCATCGTAACGTTATCGCTCCGGCGATGAATGAATGGGGCTTTAAGAATCCTCTACTCTAGCACGCAGCGACATGGCTTTTGTCCCTGAGGGCAGCCCGGACGTCGGCTTGCGCGAGAACGTCGTCGAGGGTTTTTTCGAGTCTCTCGAACATCAGATCGAACTCCGCCTCGGTGTACGACAACGCCGGTGCAAAGCCGAGAATATTGTCGCCAAACGCGCGGAAGATCAGGCGGTTTTCATACGCGGCGGCGGCAATCCGATCGGACAGTTTCAACGACGGATCGAAGCCCGCCTTGCTTTCTTTATCCGCGACGAGTTCGAGCGCGCCGAGCAGGCCCCGGTGGCGCGAGTCGCCGACCAGCGGATGGGCGAGCAGTGCATCCAGGCCCCGGGCGAAACGCGGGGCGCGCGCCACGCCGTTGGCGAGCAGGCCCCCTTCGTGATACAGCCGCATCACTTCGAGGCCGATCGCCGCGCTGACCGGATGCGCCGAGTACGTGTGGCCATGACCGACGATCGCCTCGGCGTCGCCATCGGCGATGCCCTGGTAGAGTTCGTCGGACATCAGCACCGCGCCCATCGGCGCATAGCCGGCGGTCAATCCTTTCGCCACGGTCATCAGATCCGGTTCGACGTTTTCGGCCTGGCACGCAAACAGTGGACCCGTACGGCCGAAGCCGGTGATGACCTCGTCGGCGACGAACAGAATGCCGAGCTTGCGGCAGGCGTCGCGCATCGCTTTCAACCAGCCGACCGGCGGCACGATCACGCCACCCGAGCCCTGAATCGGTTCGCAGAAGAAGGCCGCGACGTTATCGGCGCCGAGTTCCGCCACCTTCGCTTCGAGGGCGGCGACCGAGGCGGCGATCAGCGCGGCGTCGTCGGCGAAATCGTTGCGGTACGCGTACGGCGACGGCAGATGATGCTGGGTCGGCAACGGCAGATCGAAGTTCCGGTGGAACGCCGGCAATGCGGTAAGCCCCGCGCCCATCGACGACGAACCGTGGTAGCCGCGCTGCAACGCGATGATGTGTTTCTTCGACGGCCGGCCCGTCGCGTTGAAGTAATGCGTGATGAAACGGATCGCGGAGTCGACTGCGTCCGAGCCGCCGAGCGTGAAGTAAACGTGCTGCAGCGAAGTGGGCGACGCCTCGACCAGCTTCTCCGCCAGTTCGATCGCCGGCGCCGAGCCGAAGTGAAAATAGCCGGTCGCGTAGGGCAGTTTCTTCATCTGCTCGGTGGCGGCCTCGACGATGCTCTGCTGGCCGTAGCCCACGTTCACGCACCACAGGCCGGAGAATGCGTCGAGCAGTTCGTTGCCTGCCGCGTCGCGCAGAAACGCGCCGCTGGCGGATTCGAGGACAGTGACGCCACGGGCTTCGTGCGCGCGGTAGTTGATGACCGGGTGAATCAGATGCTTGCGGTCGGCTTCGATAAGCGAATGAATCGGCATGGTGGTTTCTCGTCGCGGAAGAGGGCTGTTGACCGTTCCATACTACTGATCCGCGACGATTGCCCGCTCAGCTAAACAATTGCCTGAAAAGCGCGCGCGACGCGTTTTGCTGTACGTGCTTAGCATTTTCTGCTGCGGACGCTGAAAAGCCGACGCGGCCGGCCATGCCACGCTCGATGCGGCTTCAATATCCCTGGGTCCGGTCGATTTGACCGACCATCGGCAGGCCTTCGCGATGCCGGCGCAGATTGTCGAGCACGACTTCGACGGCGGATTCGGGCCGCGTCGCGCTGGCGATATGCGGCGTGATCCGCACGCGCGGATGCGTCCACAGCGGATGACCGGCGGGCAAGGGCTCGGGGTCGGTAACGTCGAGAATCGCGTTGTGCAACTGGCCGCTGTCCAGCGCCGCGAGCAGGTCCTGCTGATTCAGATGCGGACCGCGTCCCGTCTGGATCAGCGACGCACCGCGCGGCAGCTTCGCGAATAACTCGGCGTCGAGCAGGCCGCGTGTGGCGGGCGTCAGCGGCAGCAGGCAGATCAGAATATCGGTGCGGGCGAGAAAATCGCCGAGTGCGCTTTCGCCCGCATAGCAATCGACACTGTCGATCTCGCGCGGCGAGCGGCTCCATCCCGCGCACGCGAAGCCGAACAGACGCAGCCGTTCCAGCACCGCCGTGCCGAGCACACCCAGTCCCAGCACGCCGATCCGGCGTTCGCTCGCCGGCTTCAGCGGCTGTTCCCGCCAGACCTGCTGCTGTTGCTGAAGACCGTAGTCGAACAGATCGCGATGAATCGTCAGCACGGCCTGCGTGACGTATTCCACCATCCCTTCGACAATCCCCGGTTCGATCATCCTCACGACCGGCACGTGCGCCGGCACGCCCGACAGGTCGAACTGATCGATGCCGGCTCCGACCGAAAACACGACTTCGAGATTCGGGAAGGTGCGGGTGGGATCGTCAGGCGGCTGCCAGGCGGCGAGGTAGCGGATCGCGGCCGGGTCGCCGAGATCGGGCCAGATATGAAACGGCAAGTCCGGCGCTCTTTGCGCGAACAGTTTGGCCCATTGCGCGCCGCGTGCCGGGTCGGCTTTATAAAGGAAGGCCATGATGGATCAGCAGATCGCCTGGTTGATGATGCCGAACTGCAGATAAGCGGCGTCCTTGCCTGCGGCGGTGCCTGCGTTGGCTGCGTTGGTGGCTGTGGTGGCCGCGCCGTCCGGCGCGCCATGGCGGACCATTTTCACGACCGTATCCACGCGCGGCAGCCCCAGTTGTTCCAGCCATTCGGTCAGCCCGCTCTCGCCCGGCGTATCGATCCGCACGAACACGCCTTCGTTGAGCGCCAGCCAGTGGCTGATCAGCGCCTTGGCGCGGCTCGAATCCGCCGACGCGGGCGTGACCACCGGTCCGATCGCAAACCCCCGGCCGAAGCGGCGAAACAGCGCGAAGCCGACGAGTTCGCCGTCGCGGTCGAGCGCGATGCCGTCGGCGGCGCTCAACAACGCGGGCAGTACTTCGCTGCGGTCCAGCCCGCTCGCCTGCGACGCCAGTTCCACCAGCCGCGCCGTGTCGCTCGAACCGAGCGGGCGCAGACGCTCGCCCGGCGGCAGAGAAACGAGGGGCGGCTGGAACGCCGCGCCCTGATGCTGGTCGAGCGTGCCGACCGCGCGAAAGCCGAGTTTCTCGTACAACGGCTGGCCCGCAACGGTGGCATGCAGGAACGTGACCCGGCTGCCGAGTTGTTCCAGCACCAGCTCCATCAACCTCCTGCCGATGCCGCGCCCTTGCTGCGCCGGCGACACGATCACCATCCCCAGCGAGGCCCGGTCCGCGCCGAACTTCCAGCACAACGCCGTGCCGATCACGCCGCTCGCGTCTTGCGCGACGAAACCGACGCCGAGTTGCGCGACGAATCTCCAGTCGTCCGCGCGATGCGGCCATTTCAGTTCGAGCGTGAGCGCGTGTGCGGCGGCGATATCGTCGTTGGTGAAGCGTCTGTAGGTAATCGGTTCGGACACGCCGTACTCCCTGAATGGCTGAAGACTTACGCCGTCACTTTGTCATCCGGCGCCCAGTGTGACTAGGACGATCTTTTTATCACGGACGTTCGCAAGCCCCGCCGCGAAGTTCGATACAAAACGCTTGGTCCGGCCGTTCATAACAGGCGTGTTCTGCTGAACGGGGATTTTTGTCGGCGACATATGCCGCGCTCGCGGCCCTACGATTTCGTTATGCCGGCGGCGTCGCTCAGACGCGCTGCCCGAGCCCATCGGCAAGCCACTCAGGAAACCTTTCTTATGGACAGTTTCAATCCGGACGACGTCGCGATTCGCAGCGGGCATTTCATCGGCGGCCAATATGTCGACGAAGACGTGCATAGCGGCGATCGTCGTATCGAGGTGGCGCGACCCTCGGACGGCGTGATCTATGCATCCGTGCCGCTCGCCGGCGCCGAGATGGTGGATCGCGCGGTCGAGAATGCGTGGCAGGCGTTTCGAACCAGCGGCTGGGCGCGGATGGCGCCGCGCGAGCGCGCCAGAATCCTGCGCCGTTTTGCCGACCTGGTCGAAGCCGACGCGACGACGCTGGGCCGCCTGGAAGCGCTCGGCTCGACCCGCCCGATCAGCCAGGCGACCGGCTGGGACGTGCCGTTCACGGCCGAGGGCATCCGTTTCTACGCGGAGTTCGCCGACAAGCTGGGCGGCGACGTGGCCGCGACCGATCACGATCATCTCGGCATGACGATCGCCGAACCGTACGGCGTGATCGGCGCGATCGCGCCGTGGAATTTCCCGCTCGTGATGGCGTCGTGGAAGATCGCGCCCGCGCTGGCGGCGGGCAACGCGGTCGTGCTCAAGCCGTCCGAGATGACGCCGTTTTCGGTTCTGCGGCTCGCCGAACTGGCGGTGAAGGCCGGCGTGCCGGCCGGCATCTTCAACGTGGTGCAGGGCGACGGGCGCGTGACCGGCGACGAGCTGGTGCGTCATCCGAAGATCAGCAAGGTCACCTTCACCGGCTCCACGCGCACGGGCGCCGCGATCATGGCGGCCTGCGCCGGCAGCGGCACGAAGCCGGTCACGCTGGAGCTGGGCGGCAAGAGTCCGCAAATCGTTTTCGCCGACGCCGCGCGCCTCGACGACGTGGCGCGCCGCATTGCCGGCGCGATCACCGGCAATGCCGGACAGGTCTGCGTGGCGGGCTCGCGGCTGCTGGTGGAGCGAAGCCTGGCGGAACCGCTGGCCGAGCGCATCGGCAAGATCTTCGCCGAACTGAAGCCCGGTGCCACGTGGACGGCGGGCACCACGCTCTCGCCGATCATTTCCACGCCGCAGGCGGCGCGCATCGAAGGCATTGTCGGACGCACGCTGGAAGCGGGCGCGACGCTGCGTTATGGCGGCGTGCGGGCCGACTGCGGGGCCGCTGGTGCAGCTGGTGCAGCTGGTGCGTTAGCCGGCGCGTTCTACACGCCGACGCTGCTCACGGACGTCACGGCCCATTCCGAGGCCGTGCGCGAGGAAGTGTTCGGGCCGGTGCTGACGCTGCAAACCTTCGACGCCGAAGAAGAAGCGCTCGCGCTCGCCCAGCATCCCGAGTACGGCCTTGCCGCTGGCGTGCACACCGCCGATCTCGGCCGCGCGCTGCGCTTCGTGCGCGGCCTCGAGGCCGGCACGGTATGGGTCAACCGCTACGGCCGCACCACCGACTTCATGATCCCCACGGGCGGCTACAAGCGCTCCGGCATCGGCAAGGACCTTGGCCGCCAGGCCTATGAGGCGAATCTGCGCTTCAAGAGCGTGTTGATCGATCTGCGGCCCTGAGGGTTTCCACCGAGCGGGCCGCCAAGCCAGCACGGACGGGTCTTTCCGCCTGGCCGCCGCAGACTCTGCTGCGCGACGGCCTCAAAACGAATGTTTTGTGTCACGGGCGGCGTCCGAATCAGGAACATCTATGTTTTTGCGCTGATTAAATCTTTCACAGAAGTGAGCTTTTACTGTTTTCGCCACTGAACTCGCAGCGAGTTCATCTCAACGATAGGACTGACACCATGATCGAATTCGAACCGAAATACATCACCTTCGATTGCTACGGCACGCTCACGAAGTTCCGCATGGCCGACATGACCCGCGCGATGTTCGGCCACGTGCTGAACGCCGACGATCTGGAGAAACTCGTCGCGTTCTACGCGGGCTATCGCCGCGACGAAGTGCTCGGCGCATGGAAGCCGTATCGCGACGTGGTCGTCAACGCGTTGCGCCGTGCCTGCAAGCGTATGAATGTCGAGTTCGATGAAGTGGAAGCAGAGAAGATCTACACGGCCGTGCCGACCTGGGGTCCGCATCCGGACGTGCCGGAAGGCCTCTCGCGTCTGGCGAAGAAGTACAAGCTGGTGATCCTGTCGAACGCCTCGAACAACCAGATCCAGAGCAACGTCGACAAGCTCGGCGCACCGTTTCACGCGGTCTTCACGGCCGAGCAGGCGCAGTCGTACAAGCCGCGCATGCAGGGCTTCGAATACATGTTCGACCAGCTCGACTGCAATCCGGAAGACGTGCTGCACGTGTCGTCGAGCCTGCGCTACGACCTGATGACCGCACACGACCTGGGCATCAGGCACAAGGCCTTCGTCAACCGCGGCCACGAACCGTCGACGCCGTACTACCAATACTACGAAGTCAACGACCTTCCGCAGCTCGCTGCGGAACTCGGTCTGTAAGCGCTGTTCGCACGTTCACCGACTCGCTCATTGCCTGATCAAGGACAGACCGGATGAAGCTCGACTCCTATTGGCTCGACACCGCGCCGCCGCTGCTCTCGGCGTGTGAAGGCCCGGTCGACGGCCAGACCGATGTGGTCGTGATCGGCGGCGGCTTCACCGGACTGTCGGCGGCCCAGGCGCTCGGGCGGCGCGGCGCATCGGTGACGGTGCTCGACGCCGGGCGCATCGGCGGCGGCGCATCCGGCCGTAACGGCGGGCAGGTCAATACCGGCGTCGCGCAGGACTTCGTCGCGCTGGTCGCGCAACTCGGGGTGGAGCGGGCGAGCGCCTGTTATCGTGCGTATTCGGATGCGGTCGACACCGTCGAGCGTCTGATTCGCGAAGAAAACATCGATTGCAATTATGTGGCCACCGGCAAGCTGAAGCTGGCGTCGAAGCCGCATCACCTCGCGCATCTGGAGAAGACCGCGGAGCTGATCCGGCGCGAAGTCGATACGGATATCGAACTGATCGGCCGTGAGCGGATTCGCAGCGAAATCCAGTCGGACAGTTTCCACGGCGGACTGCTGCAACGGCACGGCGGCCAGATGCACATGGGCAAGTTCACGGTCGGTCTTGCCGATGCCGCGGTCCGCCGCGGCGCGAAGCTCTACGAGAGCGCCGCGGTCTCGGCGATCGCGAAAGAGGGCAGCGGCGCGGGTGGTGGTTACCGCGTCACCTCGGCGCGCGGCGAAGTGCGCGCGAAGCAGGTGCTGATCGCCACCGGACCGTCGCGGCATGGACCGTTCGGCTGGTACCGGCGGCGTCTTGCACCGGTCGGCTCGTTCATCGTCGTGACCGAGCCACTGCCGCCGGAATTGCTCGCGCAGGTGTTTCCGAACCGGCGCGCGTACACCACCACGCGGCTGATGCACAACTACTTCCGCGTGACCCCCGACTCACGCTTGCTGTTCGGCGGCCGGGCGCGCTTCACGGCATCCGAGCGGCCGTCCGACGCGAAGAGCGGGCGGATTCTGCAGCAGGGTCTTGGCGGGATGTTCCCGATGCTGGCGAACGCCCGCATCGACTACTGCTGGGGCGGTCTGGTGGATATGACCGCCGACCGTTTGCCGCATGCCGGCCAGCATGACGGCATTTACTTCTCGATGGGCTACAGCGGCCACGGCACGCAGATGTCGACGCACATGGGCCAGGTGATGGCCGACGTGATGAACGGTCACGAAGAGCGCAATCCGTGGCGCGCGTCCGAGTGGCCGGCCATTCCCGGCCACACCGGCAAACCCTGGTTCCTGCCGCTGGTGGGGACGTATTACCGCATCAAAGACATTTTTTATTGAGTCCTCGTTGTTTTACCAGTCAGTCAAAACCAAGCACAGATCCCTGCCAACCCTCGCGGAGAATCGTTCGATGAATAAGGAAAACTCGCAACATGGCGCTGTCCAGCTCGATACCGGGTTGGAGCAGTTGACGGCCAAAGGCGCCTCGCGGCGCGACGTGCTGCGCGCGATGGCCGCCGCCGGCATGATGTCGGTGACGGGCGCCGGCCTGCTCGCCGCGAGCGGCGCGGCGTTGGCCCAGGCCAAGCCGAAGCAGGGCGGCAAGATCCGGGTGGCAACCCAGTCCGCGTCCGCAGCCGATACGGTCGATCCCGCGAAGGGCGCGCTCGGCACCGACTACGTTCGTTGCAACATGTTCTACAACGGCCTGACCGAACTCGATTCGCATCTCGGCGCCAAGATGGCGCTTGCGCAATCGCTGGAAACGAAAGATGCGACGGTGTGGGTCGCCAAGCTGCGCACCGGCGTGCAGTTCCACGACGGCAAGTCGCTCACGCCCGCTGACGTGGTGTTTTCGATCATGCGGCACAAGGATCCGGCGACCGCATCGAAAGCGAAGACGCTGGCCGATCAGATCAAGGAAGTGAAGGCCACGGGCCCGAACGAAGTGACGATCACGCTCGAAGGTCCGAACGCCGATCTGCCGGTGATTCTCGCCACCTCGCATTTCCTCATCATCAAGGACGGCACCACGGACTTCAAAACGGCGGTCGGCACCGGCCCGTTCAAGGTCAAGGAATTCTCGCCGGGCGTGCGCACGGTCGGCGTGAAGAACGAGAAGTACTGGAAGCCGGGCCTGCCTCACCTGGACGAAGTCGAGTTGATCGGCATCGGCGACGAATCCGCACGCGTGAACGCATTGCTCTCGGGCGACGTGCAACTGATCAACGCGGTGAGCCCGCGCTCGACCACCCAGATCAAGGGCGCCGGCGGTTTCGCCGTGCTGGAGACAAAGACGGGCCAGTACACCGATCTGGTTGTTCGCGACGAAGGCGGCATGACCGGCAACGACGATTTTCGTCGAGGCATGATGTACCTGCAGGATCGCGAGCAGATGCGCCGCGCGATTTTCCAGGGTTACGGCACGATCGGCAACGACCAGCCAATCGACCCGACCAACAAGTACTACCTGGCCGGATTGCCGCAGCGTACCTTCGATCTGGACAAGGCGAAGTTCCATTTCCAGAAGGCCAAGGTCGGCAGCACGCCGATCCAGATTTTCGCGTCGCCGGCGGCGGAAGGCTCGGTTGAAATGGCGATGTTCCTGCAGCAGGTGGCGCCGCAAGCCGGCCTGAATCTGCAGGTCTCGCGCGTGCCGGCCGACGGTTACTGGTCGAATCACTGGATGAAGCATCCGCTGGGTTTCGGCTCGGTCAACGCGCGGCCTAGCGCGGACGTGCTGTTCACGCAGTTCTTCAAGTCCGACGCGCCGTGGAACGAAGCGAACTGGAAGAGCCCGAAGTTCGACCAGATGCTGGTCGCGGCCCGCGGCGAACCGGACGATGCGAAGCGCAAGAAGATCTACGGCGACATGCAGGTGCTGGTGCATGAAACGGGTGGCATCGGTATTCCGATTTTCCAGAGTTCGCTCGACGCGTACACAACGAAGCTCAAGGGCCTCGGCTCGATTCCGCTGGCGGGGCTGATGGGTTTCATGTTCGCGGAAAACGTCTGGCTCGAGGCCTGAACTTCGAGACCCGACGGCATGAAGGAAGGGTTTCCAGTCTGACGAACCGGAAAGTCAAACCCGGTGACACGCACGCCACTTTGTTGGCATGCGGTTTTAACCTTGGAGGCGACTCTCGATGAAAGCACACGCGCAACGACTCATCGCCGCGCGCCTCGGCCTCGCGCTGCTTACGCTGCTGCTGGTCTCGGCGATCGTGTTCGCCATCACCGGCCTGCTTCCCGGCGATGCCGCACAACAGGCGCTCGGCCAGGCGGCGACGCCCGAAGCCGTGGCGGCATTGCGGCATCAATTCGGACTCGACCAGCCGGCGTTGCAACGCTACTTCGAGTGGCTCGTTCATATTGTCAGCGGCAATTTCGGCACCTCGTTGTCGAACAACCTGCCGGTCAGCCAGCTGATCGCCACGCGCCTGCCCAACTCGCTGGTGCTCGCCGGGCTGACGGCGCTGGTCTCGGTGCCGGTCGCGTTGCTGATCGGTATTGCGTCGGCGATGTTCCGCGGTTCGCTGCTCGACCGCGCGCTCAATGTGCTGACGTTGTCGACGGTCGCGGTGCCGGAATTCCTGGTCGCGACGATCGCCGTGCTGATCTTCGCCGTCAAGCTGCGCTGGCTGCCCGCGCTCTCGTATCTGTCGGAAGTGAACTCGTTCGGTGCGCTGCTGCGGATCTACGCGATGCCCGTGATGACGCTGTGCTGCGTGATCGTCGCGCAGATGGCGCGCATGACGCGTGCCGCGATGCTCGATCAGCTCAATTCGTCGTATGTGGAAATGGCCGTGCTCAAGGGCGCCTCGCCGGTGCGCGTGGTGCTGTGGCACGTGCTGCCGAACACCATCGGCCCGATCGCCAATGCGGTGGCGATGAGCCTGTCGTATCTGTTCGGCGGCGTGGTGATCGTCGAGTCGATTTTCAACTATCCCGGTCTCGCGAGCCTGATGGTCGACGCCGTCACGAACCGCGACATGCCGCTCGTTCAGGGATGCGTGATGGTGTTCTGCGCGGCGTATCTCGCGCTCGTGCTGATCGCGGACCTGTGTCAGATCGTATCCAACCCGAGGTTGCGTCAATGATGAGCCGACCTACCAACCCCCACGTGCCCCACGCCGGCACGGAACTGTACGACGTGAGCCGCGACGAACTCGTCGTCGAGCCGCCGGTAGCCGACGCGGCAGCGCTGCAACAAGGCGTGTTCAAACGGCTGGTTCACCGCTTCTCCGTGCTGGGCCTGATCGGCCTCGCGCTGGTGGCCTTCTGGCTGATCGTTGCGTTCATCGGGCCGCTGATCGCGCCGTACAAAGGCGGTGCGCTCACGTCGACGGAGATTTTCGGCTCCTACAGCGCGGCTTATCCGCTCGGCACCGACTATCTCGGCCGCGACATGCTGAGCCGGATTCTCTATGGCGCGCGCTACACGGTCGGCCTCGCGCTGGCGGCGGCCGTTCTCGCCAGCGTGATCGGCACGTTTTTCGGTCTGCTGGCGGCCGTGTCCACACGCTGGGTCGACGAGATACTGAGCCGCCTGTTTGACGCGATCATTTCGATTCCGAGCAAGGTCCTCGCGCTCGTCGTGGTCGCCGCGTTCGGTTCGTCGATCCCGATGCTGACGACCGTCGCCGCGCTGGCCTATATCCCGGGCGCGTTCCGCATTTCGCGCTCGCTCGCGGTGAACCTGATGGGCCTCGAATACGTACAGGTGGCGCGAGCGCGCGGCGAGGGGATCTTCTACATCGCGCGTGTCGAAGTGCTGCCGAACATGATCCATCCGATGCTCACCGATTTCGGCCTGCGCTTCGTGTTCATCGTCCTGCTGCTCAGCGGGCTGAGTTTCCTCGGGCTCGGCGTGCAACCGCCGAACGCGGACTGGGGTTCGCTGGTGCGCGAAAACATCGGCGGCTTGTCCGAGGGGGCGCCTGCCGTACTGATGCCGGCCATTGCGATCGCGACGCTGACCATCGGCATGAATCTGCTGATCGACAACCTGCGGCGCCGTGGCCGTGGTCAAGGAGGTGCGTGATGGCGGCTCACGACATGATTGAAGTGAAGGGCCTGCGGGTCGTCGCGGGTGCGGCGCCGGGTCCCGTGACCGAGATCGTCAAGGGTGTCGATTTTTCGGTGAAGAAGGGCGAGGTGCTCGCGCTGATCGGCGAGTCCGGCTCGGGCAAGACGACCATCGCGCTGTCGCTGCTCGGCTATGCGCGGGCCGGCTGCTCGATCAGCGGCGGGTCGGTGCGAGTCGGCGAGGTGGAGGTGCTGTCGCTCGACGAGACGGGCCGTCGCGCATTGCGGGCGCGGACCGTTGCGTATGTCGCGCAGAGCGCGTCGGCCGGTTTCAACCCGGCGCGCACGATCATGGATCAGGTCACCGAGCCCGTCTTGCTGCATCGCCTGATGACGAAAGACGCCGCGCGCGCCAAGGCGATCGGCCTGTTCCGCGCGCTGGCGCTGCCCGCGCCGGAGACGCTCGGCGAGCGCTATCCGCACCAGGTGTCGGGCGGCCAGTTGCAGCGGTTGATGGCCGCAATGGCGCTGATTACCGATCCGGCCGTCGTCGTGTTCGACGAGCCGACCACCGCGCTCGACGTCACCACGCAGATCGAAGTGCTCGCGGCGTTCAAGAAAGTGGTTCGCGAACTCGGCACGACCGCCGTGTATGTCTCGCACGATCTGGCGGTGGTCGCGCAAATGGCCGACCGCATTGTCGTGTTGAACGGCGGCGCGGTGAAGGAAAACGGCGAGGTCGCGCAAGTGCTCGACGCGCCCGTCGATGCCTACACGCGCCAACTGCTCGCCGCGACACGCCGCCCGGAACTGGAACTCGGCACGCCTGGCGATAAAACCGGCCGCGTGCTGCCGCCGCTGCTGGAAATTCGCGGCCTCGCGGCGGGTTACGGCCGGCTCGACAGCGAGGGCTTACCCGCGGTGCGGGTGCTCGACGACGTCAATCTGTCGATCCCGCGTGGCCGCACGCTCGGCGTGATCGGCGAATCCGGCTCCGGCAAGACGACGCTGGCGCGGGTGGTGGCGGGCCTCGTCGATCGCGCCCGCGGCGAGGTTCGGTTCGACGGCAAGCCGCTGCCCGCGCAACTGTCGCAGCGCACGCCGGAACAGTACCGGCAGATCCAGATCGTGTTCCAGAACGCCGACACCGCGCTGAATCCGAGCCATTCGATCGCCGATATCCTCGGCCGGCCGCTCGCCTTTTATCACCACCTGAGTGGCTCGGCCGCGAAGAAACGCATGCTGGAACTGCTCGATCTGGTCAAGCTGCCGGCATCGATCGCGACGCGCCCGCCCGCCGGACTGTCCGGCGGCCAGAAGCAGCGCGTGAATCTGGCGCGCGCACTCGCCGCCGATCCGGCGTTGATCCTGTGCGACGAAGTCACGTCCGCACTCGATACCGTGGTCGGCGCGGCGATCCTCGACTTGCTGGGTGAATTGCGTCGCGAGCTCGGCGTGTCGTACATGTTCATCAGCCACGACATCTCGACTGTGCGCGCGATCTGCGACGAAGTAATCGTGCTGTATGCGGGGCGTCGTGTGGAAGCAGGACAGCGCGACGTGCTCGCGGCGCCGCCGTATCATCCGTACACGGAACTGCTGGTCGATTCCGTCCCCGCGCTGAAGCCCGGCTGGCTCGACGCGCGCCGCGAACTCGGCGTGGCCGCGTTGCCGCCGCTGGGGCCGAATGCCGACGTCACCGAGCTGTGCTCGTTCCGCGCGCGCTGTCCGGTGCGAATCGACGGCATGTGCAATATGACGCCGCCGTCGCTGAAGAAGCTGTCTTCGGGTGCGGAGATTCTTTGCCACCATCCGGCGGCCGAATTGAACCGCTTGCAAACCGCGGAGGCGACCCCGGCATGAGCGGACGATTTGTGCGGGTCGCGGAGACGGGCCGCAAGACCTTTCCGATCACTGTGGACGGCGTCGTGCAGCAGGCCGCCGAGGGCGACACGCTGATGGTCGCGTTGCTGACCGGCGCGACGACGTTGCGCGATTCCGAATTCGGCGACGGCCGCCGTGCCGGTTTCTGCCTGATGGGCGCATGCCAGGACTGCTGGGTCTGGACGGCGGCGGGCGCGCGCGTTCGCGCCTGTAGTACGCCCGCCGTGCCGGGCATGTCGATCGTCACGAAACTGTCCGCTGCCGGGGAGGGTGTATGGCCCCGCGTGTAATCATCATCGGCACCGGCCCGGCGGGGGTGCGCGCCGCGCAGGCGCTGGTCGAAGCGGGGCTGCGGCCCACGGTCATCGACGAAGGCCGGCGCGACGGCGGTCAGATCTACCGGCGGCAAGCGGAAGGGTTTTCGCGCAGCTACGAGACGCTGTACGGCACCGAGGCTGAGCGTGCCGCTGCGTTGCATCAGAGTTTCGATGCGCTGAAGGGCAAGTTCGACTATCTGCCGCAGACGCTGGTCTGGAACATCACGCCGAACACCGTGCATCTGGTGAGCGGCACGCAGTACCGGACGCTCGGGTTCGATTCTCTTATCGTTTGCAGCGGCGCGACGGATCGGCTGATGCCGGTCAAGGGCTGGCATCTCGCCGGCACCTACAGCCTGGGCGGCGCACAGGTCGCGCTGAAATCGCAGGGCTGCGCGATCGGCGCACGCACTGTGATGATGGGCAGCGGCCCGCTGCTGTATCTCGTCGCCGCGCAATACGTGAAGGCAGGTGCGCAAGTGGCCGCGGTGCTCGATACGTCGACGTTCATGCAGCGCGTTGCCGCGCTGCCCCGCCTGCTGGCAATTCCGTCCGCGCTCAGAAAGGGTATTGCATTGACACGCGTACTGGCGCAGGCGCGCGTGCCGGTTCATCGCGGCGTGCAGCCGATCGAAATCAAGGGTTCGCCGCAAGACGGCGTGAGCGGCGTCGAAGTTGAGTTGCCGGGCGGCGAGCGCTTCGAGCTGGCGTGCGAGGCCGTCGCGCTCGGCTATCACCTGCGTCCCGAAACACAGCTTGCGGACCTCGCGGGTTGCCGGTTCCTGTTCGACGACAGTACCCGGCAATGGCTGCCGCAAATCGACACGGACGGCCGCAGCAGCCTGAAGGGCATCTACCTGGCGGGCGATGGCGCACGGGTTCGCGGTGCGGATGCCGCCGAACGTTCGGGCCGCCTTGCAGCACTCGCGGCGATGCACGACCACGGCATCCGGGTCGAGGGCGTCGAGCGCCTGCGCGCCGAACTCGCCCGCTTCACGCGCTTTGCCGCGGGTTTGCGGCAAGCCTTTCCGTGGCCGGCGAAATTCGCCGCGTCGATCCCCGACGAAACGATCGTCTGCCGCTGCGAGGCGATTACCGCGGGCGAGTTGCGCCGCGTCGTGCGTGAGACCGGCGCGCAGGAGGCCAATCGCGCGAAGGCGTTTTCGCGCGTCGGCATGGGTCGTTGCCAGGGACGCTATTGCGGCCACGCGGGCGCTGAGGTGATCGCGGCGGCGGCGTCGGTGCCGTTGTCCTCGGTGGGACGGCTGCGCGGGCAGGCGCCTGTCAAGCCGTTGCCCGTGGCGCTTGTCGAGGAGGTGAGCGAATGAGCGCAACGAACGCAACCGAAGCCGACGTGATCGTGATTGGCGGCGGCATCATGGGAACGAGCACCGCATTCTTCCTGCGTCAGCGCAACCGTTCGGTGATTCTGCTCGAACGTGGACTCACCGGGCAGCAGGCGAGCGGTGTGAACTTCGGCGGGATTCGCCGGCAAGGCCGCGCGCTGCCGCAACTGGCGATGGCGAACCGCGCGCTGCGGACCTGGCACCGCTCCGCGGCGCTGCTCGGCGAGGACGTCGAGTTCCTGCCGTCGGGCCATACGCGCGTGTGCTACCACCAGAGGGACGTGGAGAATATCGACCGGTACGCGATCGACGCGCGGGCGCATGGTCTCGAACTCGAAGTGCTGCACGGCGAAGCGATGTTCCGGCGCTTTCCGTTCCTCGGGCGCGAGGTGCTGGCGGCGTCGATTTCGCCGCTCGACGGCCATGCCAACCCGCGTCTCGCCGCGCCTGCGTTCGGCCGGGCAGCCGCGCGTCTCGGCGCGCGGATCGTGGAGAACACGGAGATCGTCCGGGTCGAAAAGGACGGCGACCGGTTTCGCGTGGAGAGCGCGCGCGGCGAAGTGTATCGCGCGGCGCAACTGGTGATCTGCGCGGGCGCCTGGGCGAACCGGCTTGGCGAGCAGTTCGGCGAATCCGTGCCGCTCGCCGCGAGCGGGCCGCAGATGGCCGTCACGGAGCCGGTGCCGTACGTGTTCAGGTCGTCGATGGGGGTCTTCACGTCGGTGAAGGAAGAGAGCATCTATTTCCGCCAGATTCCGCGCGGCAACATCATTCTCGGCGGCGGTCCCGGTGGTCCGGCGGATGCCGCCACGTCTCGCGCTTCGGTCGTGCCGAGCAATACCGTGCGTCAACTGGCGCAACTGCGCCGCCTCGTGCCCGCGATGGCGCCGCTGCATGTGATTCGCGTCTGGAGCGGGGTAGAGAGTTATCTGCCCGACGGCGAGCCGGTGATCGGCCCGAGCAGCAAGGTGGACGGCCTGTACTACGCGTTCGGCTTCTGCGGCTCGGGTTTCCAGATCGGCCCGGGGGTAGGCGAGACGCTGGCCGAACTGGCCGACACAGGCAGCACACCGATTCCGCTCGACGCGTTTTCCATCGCACGTTTTGCGAAGCGCCCGGCTGCCCATTCCGAAACCGCGACGTCATGAAACAGTCCATCACGCTCAATGCTGCCCGGGCATTTATCGAAGCGCATTTCGCGGAGCCGGTGACGCTCGCACAGCTTGCCGAGTTGTCCGCGCTCAGTGTTTCGCGGTTTGCGACCGTGTTCCGCCAGCAGTACGGATCGTCGCCGTACCGGTATCTGTGCGGCTTGCGGATTCAACGCGCGCAGACGTTGTTGCTCGAAGGCGTGCCGGGGTCTGTCGTCGCGACCGAGGTCGGCTTCTTCGATCAGAGCCACTTCGGCCGCCATTTCAAACGATGCTGCGGGATGACGCCCAGCATGTTTATCGAGCGCGCGGCGGCGCATGGCGGCGCGCAGTCTGTTTCCAGCATGAAGCGCGCAGCGAGTGCAACGGGAGCAGCGGCGCCCGTTGCCTCGATGAATACCGGGCGCTCAGCCAAGCACCAGTCCGGCTTTTTTTAGCGCGGCGCGGATGCCGAGCGCCGGGTGCGTGCGATCGACCGTGTGCATATCCGCCCGCGTTTCTTCGATAATCCAGTCGCGCAAGCTTGCCACGATGGGCCGCATCGGCCGATGCGGTGGCGACACGACACAGAAGCGCCGGTTCGTCACGATGATTTCGTTTTCGGCCGGCAGCAGGGCGCCTTCGCACAACCAGTGCGCCACCACGTTGAGCCAGCCGAGCGCGATTCCCTGGCCGAGCAAGGCGGCCTGCACGACGATCGCGTAGTCGTTGAAACTCAGCATGTGTGCCGCACGCCGCCGATGTTCCGCGAACGCCGTGAAGCGCTCGTGCCAGCCGCGTTCTTCGTCGTCCATCACGATCACCGTGTCGCCTTTTGCGCGGCCGGCATCCTGCTGCATCTGGACGTAATAGCGATGGTTGCAGACGGGCAGCAGCGTCTCGGGCATCACGAGCGCGCTGTTGGCGTCGAATTCCTCTTCCTTCAGGAAACGCATGCCGAGATCGACGTCGACGAGCGGGCCGCCGATACGCCCTGAAATCAGCTGGAAGCGCAGATCGATCGACGGAAACGCCTGATTGAGGCGGTTCAGCCGCGGCATCAGCCAGTGCGTGGTGAACGCCGTGGATACCGATAGCGTGACGGTGTCCACGCCGGTGGCGCGCGCTTCGATTTCGCGGATCGCGTCTTCTATTCCGCCGAATCCCTCGCTGATCTTGCGGTAGAGGATCTTGCCGTTTTCTGTCAGTTCAATCCCGCCGCGCACTCGCTCGAACAACTGCACGCCGAGATGATCTTCCATGCGCGCGAGCATTCTGCTGACAGCCGGCTGACTGACGTACAACTCCTGCGCCGCGCGCGTGAAATTGCCACAACGGGCGGCGGCTTCGAAGACGAACAATGCGTTCGCGCTGGGTAGTTTTCTGCGGAGACTAGGCATAACTTCATGTTATGCCCGATCCAACAATTAGGGAATTGCTGTCAATAAGATCGCCCCGTATATTTTTGTGAAACGCGCGGTAGTGCGGTGCGTCATTCACTGAGCATGACTTGCGGACTTCAAAGGATTACGAAATGAAACTGACTCAATTCAAGGTTCTGACTTTCGACGTCGTCGGTACGCTGATCGACTTTGAAAGCGGGGTGCTCGCGTCGGTACGCCGGCTTGGCGGCGACGCGGCAAAGGATCTGACCGATGACCAGATTTTCCAGCCCTACATGCGTGGCCGTGAAAAGCATCCGGGCCGTTCGAGCAAGGAGATGGCGAACGTTTATTTGTCGCTGGCTAAAGAGTTGGGCTTGCCCGACGATGCCCAAACCGCCGCGGCATTCCAACGCGACGTGCTCGACTGGCCGGCCTTCAGCGATTCCGTCGACGCGCTCAAACGCCTGCGCAAACATTTCCGCCTGGTGGCCATGACGAACGCCGACCGCGTGGCGCTTTCGTCTTATGCCTACACGCTCGGCGATCCGTTCGACGACACGGTGACGTGCGACGAGACCGGTGTCGCCAAACCCGATCCGCAATTCTTTGCATACAACCGTGGACGCCAGGCGGCGTTCGGCTACAAGTTCGGCGAGATCCTGCACACGGCGCAGAGCCAGTACCACGACATCGGCGTGGCGACCGGGCTGGGTTATTCGACGTGCTGGATCGAACGCCGGCAAGACATGAAGGGTTTCGGCGCGACGCCGACGCCTTCCGGGGTGACGACGCCGACATTCAGATTCGCGACGATGGCGGCGCTTGCCGATGCGGTCGAGGCGGAGGCGCGGGGCGCTTGAGTATTGGATGGAGCCAAAAGTGCGAATTCAGTCGCGATAGGCGCGATCGATCCTGTCGAGTTTGCGCAGCAAGGCGGGCCATTCCAGTGCGCCTTCCACCGCGCCGCCGTCGTACAGCTGTTCGGCGGTGCGTGCCGCTACCGCGTCGTTCGCGCTACGATAGGAGTCCGGCACGCGGACCCACGGATTCGCCACGCCGTTCCACAAGGAGACGTGCTAATGCGTGAAATACGATGGGCATCGGAAGAGGGCGACGGCGTCGAGCATCTGGCGTTCGACGCCGGCGACGACGGCTTTGCGGTCGAAAGCGCCGTGGTCGGACAGCGCTACGGCAAGGCCTACGGCTTGCACTACAAGGTGCACTGCGATTCGCAGTGGCGCACCACCTATGCGTGGCTGAAGATTGTCGGCGGTGGCGAACTGGAACTGCACGGTGACGGCGCGGGCCATTGGCGCGACGGCCACGGTCTCGTGCTGAGTTCGATCGAGGGCTGTATCGACATCGATATCGCGGCCACGCCGTTCACCAACACGCTGCCGATCCGCCGCTTGCAATTGGCCGTGGGCGAGCGTCAGCCGATCTCCGTGGCGTACATTTCGACGCCTGATTTGCAGGTCACACGTGTCGAGCAGGCCTATTCGTGCATCGAGTTGAATCGCGAGTATCGCTACGAGGGCATCTTCCGCAATTTCACGGCGAACATTAAGGTCGATGAAGACGGCCTGGTGATCGACTATCCGACGCTGTTCACGCGCCTGCCGCGCGCGCGTTGACGGCGCTGTCAGGGCCGCCGTTGCCCACGCTGTTGCCCGGTCGGTGCTGCTCGACAAAGCGCTCGATGAACTGCACCGGTGCATGCGCATGGCGAGCACGCGGGTGCAACAGCATGTCGCGAATCACGCCGCCGCCTGCATGCTGCGCCGTGCGGCCTTGCGTGCGCTCGGCGTCGCTGCATTGGCGGCGTCGACCGCGGCCACGAGGCCGTCGATACGCGCGAGTTGCGCGCGATTGTCGTGATCCCACGGATGAAAGCCGGGCCGGAAAAAGCTCAGCCACTCACCGGCGATGCGCGGAAACACGCCATGACGCGGCCCGTACAGATACTTCACCACGCGCCACATGCCGCGAATACGGCCTTCGCGTTTGCGATCGGCGACGATCAGGCGCAGGTGGTAGTCGAACACGATCAGCCAGAATGTCAACGTGGTGGCGAGCATCGTACCGGTGCGCAGCAGGTAGTCTTCAACGCGCGCAGGATGTACTCGACCTGCGACTCGATCATGAACACCATCGAGTTGTGACCGAGCCCCGTGTTCGGGCCGACGATCATGAAGAAGTTCGGATAGCCAGGCAGTGTGGTGCCGAGATACGCATGCGCGCCATCGCGCCACGTATCGACGATATCGACGCCGCCGCGCCCGAGCACCACGCCCGGCGGAAACGGATCGGCCACCTGGAAGCCGGTGCCGAAGATCAGGCAATCGACCGGATGACGCGCGCCGTCGGTCGTGATCACCGCGTCTTCCTCGACGCGGGCGATGCCGGTGGTCGTCACCGAGACGTTCTGGCGTGACAGCGCAGGGAAGTAGTCGTTTGAAATCAGAATGCGCTTGCAACCCATTGTGTAGTTGGCGTGAGTGTCGCGCGCAATTGCGGATCGGGCACCTGGCGGCGCAGATGCCGCTCCGCCACTTTCTGCGCGGTCTTCATCAGCGAAGGGTGGATCGCGAAGCCGAAGGCGCGCGATTCGAGCATGCAGTAGAGCGCCGAGCGCATGATCTTCTGCGTGAACGGCAGATGCCGGAACAGCCATTGTTCGAGCGGTTTCACCGGGCGGTCGGCCTTCGGCATGATCCACGGCGGCGTGCGCTGGAACAGGTTCAGATGGGCCACGCGCGGCGCGATTTGCGGCACGAACTGGATCGCGCTCGCGCCGGTGCCGATCACGGCGACGCGTTTGCCTTCGAGCGGATAGGCGTGGTCCCAGTGCTGCGAGTGGAACGCCTTGCCCTTGAAGGTTTCGAGGCCGGCAAGGCGCGGCGTGGCCGCGCGCGACAGTCCGCCCATGCCTGAGATCAGCACCCGCGCCGACCATTGCCGGCCGTCGGCGAAGGTCAATTGCCAGCGGTGGCGCGTCTCGTGATAGATCGCGCTCGCCAGTTCGTGACCAAAGCGCACATGACGCTGGATGCCGAAGCGTTGCGTGCAGTCTTCCAGATAAGCGCGAATTTCCGGCTGGCGCGCGAACATGCGGGTCCAGTGCGGATTCGGGGCGAACGAGAACGAATAGACGTGCGATTGAACGTCGCAGGCGCAGCCGGGGTAGTGGTTGTCGCGCCAGGTGCCGCCGACCGAATCGGCCTTTTCGGCAACGAGAAAATCGGTCATGCCGGCCTGCCGGAGCCGGATCGCCATGCCCAGGCCCGCGAAGCCGGAGCCGATGATCGCGATATCGGTATCGATGGACGCGGACGCGTCGGGCGCCGCGGCGTCGTTGGGCATCATGCGTGCGTTCATCCGATCCGTCTCCTTTTTGTTCACCCTTAACTGTTACATTGAGTGATGTAACAATAGCGGCCGGCAACGGATGCCGCAAGCGGCTGTTTAGACGGGAAACTCTATGGAGCGGCGGAGGTTGTGGCGCAAGGCCCGAGCGGCTACGGTGCTGGCCGGGTAGGGCTTCGAGGCTGATGCGGAAGTGTGTGTCGTTCCGTTATGTGAAAAATGCCGGGCGGATTCGCTTCGGAAACCCACCCGGCCTACCGCTTCAACGTGTTATTGCACCGATGCCTTCGGCGCGGCAGTCATGCGAGCCGCTGCAGGCTCGTCGGTGCCGTTGCTTTGCACGATATGCAGTTCACGTGTGCGGACCGGCAAGCTGCATTGCGCGTTGTTGAGCGTTTGACGGACCTGGCGAGCGAGATCCCAGCGCATGTCCCAGAACGCGTCGATGCTGGTCCACACGCGGATGTTCAGGACCACGGTGCTGTCGTCGAAACGGGCCACCATCACCTGCGGCGCGGGCTTTTGCAGCGCGCGCGGGTCGGCAACGGCGAGATTGCGCAGTGCGGCCAGCGCCTGGTCGACATCGTCACGCACTGAGATTTCCACTTCCAGATCAAGTCGGCGGGTCGGATTGCGGTTGTAATTGCGGATTGAATTGCTCCACAGCGCGCTGTTCGGCACGTATTCGCAAATGCCGTCGGCTTTCGTGAGGCGCGTCGTGAACAGGCTGATTTCTTCGACGGTGCCCGCGACGTTGCCCGCGCCGGCATCAATGTAATCGCCCACCTTGAACGGCCGCAGCAGCAAAAGCATGATGCCGGCCGCGATGTTTTGCATCGTGCCCTGCAGCGCGAGACCGATAGCGAGGCCGGCGGCGCCGAGCACGGCGACGATGCTCGCCGTCTGGATACCCAGTTGCGACAGCGCGCCGATGATCGAGACGACGCGAATGCTCCACAGGCACGTGTCGCAGATGACCGGGCGCAGCGTGGCGTCCATGCGAGACTGGCTCGCGAGCAGCCGGTTGAGCGAGCGTGCGACGCGGCGGGCGACCCACCAGCCCACCACCAATATCAATGCGGCCGCGCACAGGCGCATCGAGATCGTGGCGAGTGCGTCCCAAAGGAAGGTCCACTGGTTAGGGTGAACCTCAGCGAGTAGAGTCTGCATGGCCTTAACGGTCCTGGGTTTTTTTTAAGCGGCGGTGTGTTGTTCGCCGCATGGTTTATAAGAAGCGTGAAACCCGCGCGTCCGCGCAACGCGAGTGACGAGCAGGTATCCGGAGAATGACGCGATTAAAGCGTGCGAAGAAGGGACCGCGTCGCAAAGCGAAAGTTCTGCCGGTAAAACCTTTTCAACAAATTGAGTTTCCGGATGCAAAAGGCGGGCGGCGCGCGATAGCGAGGTGAGAGGGGGCATCAAGGCATAAATCGATACGGATGACGAAGTAACGCGTGGTGCTGTGTTTTCGAACTGACAACGTCTATTTTTCCGCAAGACTGGCTGCCACCTCGCGGTTTTGCCATACGTTGTCCTTCACGGTAACTTTCTGTGGAATCAGATGGGCGCCGTAAAACGCATCGGCGACCCCCTGCTGCGAGCGCACAATCTCGTCGGTCACGGCGGTGGTGCCGTACGGATAGCGGCGCACCCATGTTTCGACCAGCTGCTGATCCAGACCGACCTTCGGCGCGATCAGCGCGGCGGTTTCCACCGGATGGCCGTTCACCCACAGGCCGGTGGTGCGCAACTGCCCGAGAATCGCGACGATCACGTCTGGATGCTGCTGCGCGAAGTCGCGTGTCGCTTCATAGAAGCTGTAAGGGGTGTCGAGCCCCGAATAGCCCACGAGGGTGCGCGCTTTCAGCGCCTGTTGTGCAGAGGCGTAGTACGGGTCCCAGATTACCCACGCATCGACGGTGCCGCCCTCGAAGGCGGCCCGCGCATCCGCGGGCGCCAGATACACCGGGCGGATGTCCTCGTAACGCAGACCCGCTTTCTTCAGCGCCTCCAGCAGCAGATAGTTCGCGCTCGAACCCTTCTGCAGCGCCACGCGTTTGCCCTTCAGTTCCGCCAAGCTACGCAGCGTCGAATCGTTTCTGACCAGCACGGCTTCGGCATGACGTCCGGACGGCTCAGCTCCCACGTACACGAAGCGCACCCCGCCCGCTTGCGCGAACACCGCTGGCGGCGCGCCGGTGTAGCCGAAGTCGACGCTGTTTGCATTCAGTGCTTCGAGCAGTTGCGGGCCGGCCGGAAATTCGAACCATTTGATGCTGTAGCCGAGCGGCTTGAGCTTGTCGTCGAGCGAGCCTTGCGCTTTGAGGATCGCGAGCAAGCCTGATTTCTGATAGCCGATGCGCAGCACCTTGGCCGGCTCGCTGCCGTTGCCATTGCGGCTGCTCTGCGCTGTCGCGCTCAATGTGGTGAGCGCCACCAGCAACGCGGCGGCGATGTGAAGCGAAATACGGGTATGACAGGCCATCCGGTGACTCTCCATTGCGTTCGATTGGTCGAAGATCGTCGCATGGACGTCCCGCCGATCAAACGAAGCAATGCAGATTTGAATATGACGCGCGCGCGAACGCGCAGGGGCATGAAAGCGCCCGCATAAGCGGCGACAGGAAAGGCGCCTTTCGCAACCCGGGTGGCCGCGAGTGTCCGCCGCACGGCTATTTTTTGGGTTTACCTTTCTTTGCCACAGCACGCTCTGCCGCTGTGCCTTCCGGCGGATGGCCGAGCTTCTTTTCCATGATCGCCGCGACGCGGCCGCCGAGATAATCGCCGGACGCTTCCTCGAGCGCGCGATTCATTTCGCTTTCCACCAGCACCATCGCCAACGGCCGCACACGCCAGATCGCGTCGACCAGCGCGGGCACGTCGGCGGGCGGCGGCAGCGCGTCGGCGTCGTAGCGGTCGAGTTGACGAACCACCAGATCGACCAGCGCCTTGGCGACCGCATTGAAATGCGGCCGGGCGATGCCGACGGCGTCGAGCAGGTCGGCCAGTGGAATGCCTTCCTTCGCCATGGTCGCGCCGGCGGCGAGCGCCGTGGGGTTGCCCGACACGAACGAGAGGCCGTTGCGTTCCAGCAAACCCAGCTCGACAGCTTTACCGAGCGCGCTCGGCGAGGCTTTGTCGCCGAACATCTGCAGCAGTTCGATCAGCGAGTATTTTTTCGGCCGCTCGCGCGACCAGCGGCTGCCGATCGCGGTTTCCAGGCCGAGGATCGAACGCAGATCGTGGCCTTCGTCGACCGCCTTGATCAGGTCCTGGATGTTCGCGAGAGTGTAGCCGCGCGCGAGCAGATGGTTGATCAGCTTCAGACGCGATACGTGCGTGTCGTCGTATACGCCCACCCGGCCGCGCTTTTCCGGCGGCGCGAGCAGACCGCGGTCCTGATAGGCGCGCACGTTGCGTACGGTGGTATCCGTGACGCGCGCGAGTTCGTCGACGGTGTATTCGTTGCGCGGCGTGTAGCTACCGGGGACTTCGTTCGGGGTGGCGGACAGGGAGGGAGCGGGGGGCGGCGTATTTGGCATGGGGGGATTTTAACGCGGCCGCGAGATGCGTATTGAAGAAGCCCTGCGCTTCAGCCGCGCTCCTGCGCGACGTCGTCTGGTACGGCCGAATCGCCCGCGCCCAACGTTCGCTGCATCAACGTGGTGTCCAGCCACCGGCCATGCTTGAAGCCGACTGCCTTCAGCGTGCCGATCAGCTCGAAGCCCAGTTGCCCGTGCAGCGAGAGGGAGCCGCCGCTGCCGCCGTCGGCGATCACGGCGATCATCTGGCGCCACGGTCCGGTTTCGCATCGTTCGATCAGCGCCTGCAATAGCACGCGTCCCAGACCCCGGCCGCGATATGCATCGCCGACGTAGATCGAATCTTCGATGGTGTTGCGATACGCGGCGCGCGACCGGTAGGGTGTCGCGTAGCAATAGCCGGCGACTTCGCCGTCGATCTCGGCCACCATGTACGGCAAGCCGTGACTGCGGACCGACGCGAGCCGCGTGCGCAGATCGTCGACGGAAGGCGGCGTTTCTTCGAACGAGGCGACGCCGGTCAGCACGTGGTGCGCGTAGATCGCCTGAATCGCGGGCAGATCGGCTTCGGTGGCGTCGCGGATCAGCGGCGCGGTGGACGGGGTGTGGACCGGAACCGTCGAAGAAGGCCCGTGGCGGGTGGTACTCATACGTGTTCCTGTAGTGGCCGCTGTCTCTGCGGATACGTTTCACTATGCCCGCAGCGCGCGCGGATTTGAAGCGAGTCAAAAATCGCTGCGACGAATGGGCGGTATCACCGCATGCATACGTGAGCGGCCAGAGCGACTCGGCCCGCAGGGAGCCCGGCAACGCGGCCTTGCCGGGCTCTTCAACCGTTAAGGCAAACGCATGCACGAAGCATGCGCTTCACCGATCAGCCATGCGAGTACATATCAGGCTGCGTCACATGCCCGCGATGATGCCGGTGATGCGTCGCCTTGTGCTTCGGCTTGGCCTTGGTTGGCGCGCCTTCGCCGGGCTGCTGCTGTTGCCGGGGCGGTTGCTGCTGTTGCGCTTGCGTGCCCGGTGCGGGTGCCGGATGCTCACTGCCTGAGGGCAGCGTGCTTTGTCCTTCACCGAAACGATAGGTTTGCGCGTACGCGGTTGCGGACAGCGCGAGGGCGGCAACCGCCAGGCAAATCGAAAGCTTCATGAATCCTCCTTCTGAACGAGCCGGTGAGGATACCGCAATGTGGAGCGTGGCTGCGCCGGCGCACTTCGGGAAAAGCGCCGTGCCCCCGCCACGCATGCCACCACCACGATGGTGACCAGAATCATCGTGGGCGGCACCGGTTCGTGCAGCAGCAGCGCGGCCAGCAGCAGGCCGAAGAACGGTTGCAGCAGTTGCAGTTGCCCGACGCCCGCGATGCCGCCGAGCGCCAGTCCGCGATACCAGAACACGAAGCCGATCAGCATGCTGAACAGCGACACGTAGGCGAGGCCCCATAGCGCTGCGTGACTGATGCCTTCAAGCGATGCGGGCCGCGCCCACCACGCGAGCGGCAGCATCACCGGCAGCGACAACACCAGCGCCCACGAGATCACCTGCCAGCCGCCGAGATGACGCGAGAGCCGCGCGCCTTCGGCATAGCCCAGGCCGCAAACGATGATCGCCGCCAGCATCAGCGCGTCGCCGATCGGCGACGCGTCGAGGCCGTGGCGCAATGCGAAGGCGACCACCGCGCTGCTGCCGAGCGTCGAGAACAACCAGAACGCCGGTTGCGGGCGCTCGCCGCCGCGCAGCACGCCGAAGATCGCGGTGGCGAGCGGCAGCAGCCCGATAAACACCACCGCATGAGCCGACGTCATGTGGCGCAGCGCGAGTGCCGTCAGTAGCGGAAAGCCGACCACCACACCGAGCGCGACGACCACCAGCGGCAGCAGGTCGCGCCGCGCCGGGCGAGCCTCGCGAAAGGCGAGCAGTAGCGCAAGGCCGAGAATGCCCGCGATCGTCGCGCGGGCGACTGTGAGAAACACCGGGTCGAGGCCCTGCACGGCAATACGCGTGGCCGGCAGCGAGCCGCTGAATATCAGCACGCCCGCGAGGCCGCTGAGCCAGCCATTGGTTGTCTTGTCCATCGGGAGAGTCCATTCGAGAGAACCCATAGCATCCGCTTTGCGCCCGTAAAGGGTAAGCTACGGATCAGTACAATTTGTGCAAACTGTACCGAACATGGAGCAGTACAGATGATGGACAGTGATTCCAGTCGGGCGGCTTCACGCACGCGCGTCGGTGCGGTGATGGAGAGCTTGCGCGAGCGCATCGCCAGCCGTTCGCTGATGCCGGGCGCGCGCGTGCCGTCGATCCGCGCGATGACCGAGGCGCTGGGCGTGTCGAAGTCGACGGTGGTGGAAGCGTACGATCGGCTGGTGGCGGAAGGCGCGATCGTCGCGCGGCGCGGTTCCGGCTTTTTCGTGTCGGGTCATGTGCCGCCGCTGGCGCTCGCCGACCTCGGGCCGCGGCTGGATCGCGAGGTCGATCCGCTGTGGCTGGCGCGGCAGTCGCTAGAGGCCGGCGCGAAGGTCTTCAAGCCGGGCTGCGGCTGGATGCCGGCTTCATGGCTGCCGGAAGACGGCGTGCGCCGCGCGTTGCGAGCGGTGGCGCGCGATCCGCAGTCGCCGCTTGCCGAATACGCGACCCCGCACGGTCTGCCCGCAATGCGTCAGCAACTGGCATGGCGGCTCGCGCAGCACGGCGTTGAGGCGCCACCCGAGCAGATCGTGCTGACCGACGGCGGCACGCATGCGCTCGATCTCGTGTGCCGCTTTCTGCTCGAACCCGGCGACACCGTTCTGATCGACGATCCGTGCTACTTCAACTTCCAGGCGCTGCTGCGCGCGCATCGCGCCCGCATTGTCGGCGTGCCTTACACGCCGTCCGGTCCCGATCTGGCGGCATTCGAACGGGCCGTGATCGAACACCGTCCGCGGTTGTATGTGACCAATTCGGCGATTCACAATCCGACCGGCGCCACGCTTGCGCCGGCCGTCGCGCATCGGCTGTTGAAGCTGGCGGGCGAGCACGATCTGCTGATCGTCGAGGACGATATCTTCGCCGACTTCGAGGACGAACCCGCGCCACGTCTTGCCGCTTTCGACGGCCTCGCGCGCGTGGTGTCGATCGGCAGTTTTTCGAAGACCTTGTCCGCGGCGGTGCGTTGCGGTTATATCGCTGCGCGTGCCGCATGGGTCGAGCCGCTGATCGACCTGAAGCTGGCGACGTCGTTCGGCAACGGCCAGCTCGCGGCGAGCGTGGTGCATCGGTTGCTGGTGGACGGTACCTACCGGCGCCATCTGGAAGCAATGCGCGCCAGGCTCGCGGATGCAATGGGCGAGACGGTCAGGCGGTTGGGATCTGCAGGCCTCGAAATATGGACGCGGCCGCGCGCCGGCATGTTCTTGTGGGCGCGTCTGCCGGATGCGCTCGACGCCGCCGACGTCGCGCGTCACGCGCTAGCTGACAACGTGGTGTTCGCGCCGGGCAATGTGTTCAGTGCGTCGCAGTCGGCGGCCGGTTTCCTGCGTTTTAACGTATCGCAATGCAACCGGCCGAAGGTGTATGAGGCGCTGCAACGGGCGATGGACGTCTCAAGTTCCGCGGAGGCGCGCGGCTGAAAACATTCCGGGCACCGATACGGCCCATAAGGGGAGTGTGACAATGAGCGACGTCCGGCAGTATCTTCAGCAGCAGGGGCGGTAGCGCATTCGAACTCGCTCCGTTGGCAGATGAGCGGCCGTGTCAAGGGGGCGTTCACTCCTCGCATTTCACATCCTGTTTTGGCACGACGATAATCACCGGGTACGTTCCCTGGTCGAGTTCCACGCGCGCGACCACGGCCATCGTCGCGCTGTCGATATCGTCGTACACGCTGACTTTTTCATGCCGAAGGCTTGTGATGCCGGTACAGGCTGACGCGCTACCCTCGTCGGAGACTTTGCAGTGGATCGGGTTGTCTGCAAGGTAGCGGTATTTGTCTCTGTCGGGGGCCGCAAGGTATTCACGAACGCTCTGTGCCGATCCACCGACGCCGGTGACATACCCAATGGCGCACTGCTGCTGGGATGTATCGCTGCTCCCGGATGTTTCGGCTTTCGCGGCCATGCTTGTGGCAGCGATGACTGCCGCGAGTGTCGATGCAAGGAGGTATCTCATGGCGCAAATCACGGTTGTCGGATCGAAGTGCTGAATTGTAATGGCATCTTGCCCATGGAGGCCGAAAGCGACGAACGGCTGCTATTGCCGGATTCGACACGCGCCAACGGCATTCGGCGCTGAATTCGTTTCGCCGCTGGTCGCGCAGTTTCTGGCGATTCACGAAAACGTCAGGGCTGAGCTCGTGCTCGCCGAGCAGCATCTCGACCTCGCCAAAGCCAGCATCGATCTCGTGGTCCGTCTTGGTCGTCTGTCGGACTCGAATCTGCGTGTGAGGCAAGTAGGTACCTTGCGGCGTGTTGTGTTCGGTTCGCCGGCCTATTTCGTCTCGCACGGTTACCCGGACCATCCGTCCGAGCTTGCCGCGCACGACTGCATCCTGCGCCAGCACGCTGTGCATGAAACATGGAGATTCAACCGGGCAGGCGGGGCAGTCGAGGTCGCCGGGCGCTTCCGGTCCACCAGCGCGCTAGCCTGCAATACGGCGGCTGCCGCTGGCGTGGGGATAGGTCGGGCACCGATCTTCCAGGTGCCAAAACTTCTCGACGCGGGTCAGGTGGTCACGGTGCTCGACGCGTTCGAGCCGGAACCCTCCCGGTGCATCTGTTGTGGACCGAGGGCCGTCCCGTGCCGCGTCGCATACGGGCGTTGATCGACTTTCTGGCTGCTCGCCTCGTGTCCGGAATAGGGGCGGGCGCGTGACATGAAAGTCCGTACATGGATGGTTGGTGCTTCGCAGATCAGCTTACTGCGTGCCGGGCCGGTTGGGCGGCGGCAGCGCCGGATCGAGTTTGGCGGACTCCCTGACCAGTTGGTCCGTCATCGCCGACGCGACCGGGTTTGAGCCGCGGCGATGCAGGTCGTTACGGCCGGGTTGGTTCGGCGGCGGTGGCAGCGCCGGATCGAGTTGGGCTGACTCCTTGACCAGTTGGTCCGTCATCGCCGATGCGACAGAGTTCGAGCCTTGGCGATACAGGCCATCGCGGCCACGCTCGATTCGCGGCGCCAGGTTCGCCCTCGAGTTGAAGGACGCCTGGGCGTTTGCCGAGGCAAGCGTATGGCGCGGCTGTTGATGCGGCTTTGTTTCTGATGTCGGCCTTTGCGCAACAGTCGTGGCTGCCGGAACGGGGTAGGGCACCACCTTCCTCGCCGGAGATGGCTGCGGTGCCGCTGCGATGGCATCCGTGCCTCTGGCAGGCGGCTGCGGTGCCGCGGCAATGGCGTCCGTGCCTCTGGCAGGCGGCTGGGGTGCCGCTGCAATGGCGTCCGTGCCTCTGGCAGGCGGCTGCGGTGCCGCTGCAATGGCATCCGTGCCTCTGGCAGGCGGCTGCGGTGCCGCGGCAATGGTGTCCGTGCCTCTGGCAGGCGGCTGCGGTGCCGCGGCAATGGCATCCGTGCCTCTGGCAGGCGGCTGCGGTGCCGCTGCGATAGCGTTCGTGCTTCTGGCTGGCGGCGTTGCGCTAATCACACTTCCCGCGGCTACATGAGCGGTGCCGAATCGGGAATCGACCCCACCAGTTGCGACGGAGTTGCGCATCCCGGCATCGGCTTCTTCTGTCGATTGATCACCTTTAGGGAACAGTAAGTAAGAGGCGAATCCCAACTCGACCAGGAGCACCCCAGTTATCAATGTCTTGCCTATATTCGTCATATCTAGCAAACGGGTCTTTCAAGCAATGCGATTGTCAAATGATAGTCGAATGCTCGCGAAACACCCAGACGGAGGCTCGTAACATCCGGCCACGATGAGCGATGCGGCAGCGTTATCGGATCCGTTATTGGATCCGCTGCACGACGACTTGCACCTTGCCATCCGCTCTGGCGTGCCCGCGGACAGTTCGCACGCCGCGCGACGCCTCGCGCTCAAGCGAAGCGTGCGGCGCCAGAATATGCTGCGCCTACAGGAGGCGAGGGGATATCCGAGCGAGCGCTTGCGCAGAAGCGCTCATTTGCACAGCAGAAGCAGGCGCTCCTGTTCCGTGCAGAGGGCGCGCGGTTTTTGCGCGGCTTGCGTCGCCGTCGCGCTGATCGCCGCGCTCCTGTTCGCGAGACACGCGCGCAAATGCTTTTCGACCGGCCCGTAGTATTTCCATCCGCGCACGAGGGCCGGCAATTCGATTTTCACCTGCTTCCACTTGGGATGCCCGTGCTCCTGCAGATTGTCGAAGTTGGTGCACAACGAATCGGCGAAGCGATTCAGCTTGCCGACGGTATCGCGCAGGCCGTAGTCATAGGTGACGAGAAAGGCCTTGACGGTGAGCGTGGGTACGTCTTCTTTCAGCCAGTTCGGATAGTTGCTTGCGCGGATCGTCGCGGGGAAATACGTCTGCTTTGCACGGGCGGTTTCGGGCGCGGCGGGATCGACCTTGAGAAGGCGGATCTGTTGCAGCAGGTCGGCGTTCATGTCGTTGAACAGTTTGGCCGGCTGTCCGACGACGATGATCGCGACGTCCACCTTCCTGGCGATCAAGGCTGCCAGCGCGTCTTCGTTACTCATATGCTGAACGTTCTGTTCCGGAATCGCCTGGCCGAACATCAGGTGATACAAGGTGGTCGCTGTTTGGGCGGTGCCGCTGCCGATCAGGCCGATACTGATGGACTTGTCCTTGATGTCGGCGAAGGTTTTCAATGGCGAATCCGCGCGCACCACGACGTTAATTTCTTCGTCGTACAGCGGCATGATGAGCCGCAACGGGCGGATCGCAGTGCCCGCATCGGCGTTGCCCGCGTTGGCCATATCGATGTAGGCCTGATACACGTCGGACTGCACGAGCGCAAGTTTCACGCCTTGCTCGAAGCGCAAGCGCTGCACGTTTTCCGCCGAGCCCTTGGAGGCGATCACCTCGAGATCGATGCCCGCGGGTCCCGCAACCCATTTCGACAGATCCTGGCCGATCTGGATATAGGTGCCTCGCTCCGGACCGGTGACGATCTTGTAGTGCGCAGGCTCGGCGAAAGCAAACGAAAACATGACCGTCAGTACCAGCCCCAGCCATCCGGTCAGAAGTCTCTTTAGCATGGTCTATCTACCTATCGATCAGGTTTGAACAGGCTTGCGCGTCGGCGCGAGCGAAGCGTCGGCGAGCCGCTTTGCCGGGTCAGTTTCAGTGCATGGCGCGTGCAATGTCCGTCTGTTTCCGCTCAGTGGCCGCGCGATTATTCGCTTGATCGGTCATGCAAACGGCAACATAATTCGTTATCCGTATGATTATTCATCGAACTGGTACAGCCGCCAATGCGCTGCTCTCCGCCGGCATGCCCTTGGGCAACGGCACTTGCAATTGAACTTGCTGAGACTGCGGCTGAGGCTGGGTTTGCTGTTGTGCCTGCTGATGCCTGACTTGCGCCGAGCTGCCTATCGCGGCGTGCGGGGTGAGCGGCGCCCAGCCGGTTTCGCGAATCGCGTGCTCGAGAAGGGTTTTCGCGGTGGGGTTGCCGGTGTCGATCGTGAGTGCATCGTTTGCGTGTTGACGCACGCACATCCACAATTGCTGCGCGGCGCACGCTTGCGCCGCCTGCAACGCGGTATCGCGGCGCGCGGCCAATGGCTTCAATTCGCCTAGCAGGTTCTGCGCGTCGGCGTTGTCCGGTTGCAGCGTTTGTGCCGCGCCCAACGCCGCTTGTGCCGTCGAGAGATCGTTGGCGCGTAGGGCCACACGCGCTGCTTGCACGGCTTGCGCGGCATCGTGGAACTGCGGCGCTGCCGGCGGTTTTACTGTGACGACAGGGGCTGCCGGAACTGCCGCAATCGGCGCAGCGGCCGTCGGCGGATTGACCGGCCTGATTTGCCTGGCCTGATTAGTCTGGTTAGGCGGCTGATCTGGTGTGGCCGGTGTATATAGCGCGATCGTTCCGGTTGCCGTCGTGGCATCCCGATTGATATCGGCGGGCTCGTCGCTCGTATTGCTCTGCCATTCGTGGTTGTCGCGCAATAGTGCAAAGCCGACATACGCTAGTCCGATTACGACGAACGCCGCGCCCCCCACCAGCATCATCCGTACCGATGGCCTGCGCCCGCTGCCCCAATGCGGCGGATTGGCGAGCGGCGCAATGGGCACATCGGGCGACGTGAGGATGGGGGCTTGCATCGCGGCCCCGGCACGGACGGCCTCGCCGATGTCTGCCTTGTGGACGGTTTCGCCCGTCGGTGTGGATTCGATGCTGCTCGTTTGCGGCAACACGTTCATCGCGCTGGCACGGCTGGCGGGAATCTCGGCGCGCTTGTGCGGCCCCCCTTCGAGCGGATGTGCCGCGCCGCAATACGGGCAGTAATCGACCTGCCGGTACAGTGCACCGCCGCAGCGTTTGCAAGGCGTCGGGAAACTATGGCCGATGAGTGTCTGGGTGGACATGCTGTGGACCCACCTGTGGGAAACAATGCCTGTACGGCATGCTCCAGATCGTGCTGAGGCCGGAGCCATGTCCGCGTAAATCACGATCTACATGCGCTGGAGAGCGTTGCGCCACATGCTCTCGCTATGCGGTGCCGCTCGTTTAAATATGTGGCGTTTCCGTGAGAACGTCAATCGACGTTCTCACCTACCTGTTGCACGAAAAAGCACGTTTTGTCGGTACGACGAAACACTGCATATGTCGGCAGGACGAATGGGCAGGTGGTCTTTTTCACGGCGCAGGTGAAGTCGCGGCGTGGCGATGTGGCGGCGCGATTGGTCGGACGAAAATTGGTAGGACGAAATCGTGACGATGAAACGAAACGAGGTCGAAGCGGGCAGCGTTCGACCTCGTGATTCACGCGCCAGGCGGACGGATCAGTGCTTGCGCAACGGATGATCCTTCAGGAACCACGCGAGTGCGAAAGCGAGCAACACCACGCATGCCGCCGACAGATAGACCGTGTGCAACGAGCCGGCAAACGCCTGCAGATAATCGTCGCGCAATGCTTGCGGCAATTGATGGATCGCAGCGGGCCCAAGCGCGTGCGGCAATTCGGTGTCGGGCGGAATCAGCTTTTCGAGGTGCGCGGCGAGGCCGTTCGAAAACACCGCGCCAAAGCCGGCCACGCCGATCGAGCCGCCGATCGAGCGGAACAGCGTTGCGCCCGAAGTGGCCACGCCCATATGCCTGAACTCGACAGTATTCTGCACGGCGAGAATCAGCACCTGCATCACCATGCCAAGCCCGCAGCCGAGAATGCCCATGTCGATATACATCACGTGGATCGGCGTGCCGATCTGCAAGCGGGCGAGCAGCAACATCGCGACAGCCACGAGGAACGTGCCAGCAATCGGGAACATGCGGTATCTGCCGATCTTGCTGATCACGCGGCCGGTTACCATCGACATCACGAACAGCCCGCCCATCATCGGCAGCATCTGCATGCCGGCTTGCGACGGCGTCGATCCTTTGACCACCTGCAAATACAGCGGCAGGAACGTCACCGCGCCGAACATCGACACGCCGACGATAAAGCCGATCAGGCTGCTCAGCAAAAACGTGCGCTGTCTGAAAAGTTCAAGCGGCATGATCGGCTCGACGGCGGTCCGCTCTTCGTGGATGAAGCCCCAGATCGCCACCAGTCCCATGCCCAGCGTGAGCCACAATTGCGGCGATGACCACGGCAAGATCGTGCCGCCCTGGCTCGTGAACAGGATGATGCAGGTCAGCGCGCCGGCGAGAAAGGCGGCACCCATGTAGTCGATGGTGTGCTTCACATGCCGGACGTGCGGTTTGAAGACCGCGCCGATCACCAGCAGCGAGATCACGCCGAGCGGCAGGTTGATGTAGAAAATCCAGCGCCAGCTCAGATGCTCGACGAGGAAGCCGCCGAGCAGCGGTCCGACCACCGTCGCGAGACCGAACACGCCGCCGAACACGCCTTGAAAGCGGCCGCGTTCGGCTGGCGGAATCACGTCGGCGATGGCGGCCATGGTCACCACCAGCAGACCGCCGCCGCCGAGCCCTTGCAGCGCGCGCAGCACGATCAGCTGGGTCATGTCCTGCGCGATGCCGCATAGCGCGGAGCCGGTGAGGAACAACACGATCGCCGTTTGCAGCACGATCTTGCGGCCGAACAGATCGCCGAATTTGCCGTACAGCGGCACGACGATCGTCGAACTGAGGAGGTAGGCGGTCACCACCCATGACAGATTGTTCAGGCCGCCCAACTCGCCGACGATGGTCGGCAGCGCGGTCGAGACGATGGTCTGATCGAGCGCGGCGAGCAGCATGACGAGCAGCAGCGCCGGAAACAGCAGACGGATCGGCGGATGATCGCTCGCGCTCGTCAGTTCGGCAGGTTGAGTCGTTGTAGATTGATCCATTGGCACCACAGCGTTGAAATTAATTAATTTAGAGATTAATATATGCGACGTCTCTCCAGTCGTCAAATCAAAAGTAATGGCTAGTCATCCGCACAATGAGCCGTCCAAAGACCTGTCCGGCGAGCCTGGGTTGAAAAGCGCGCCTGCCCGCCGGCCCGGCCGGCCTTCAGGCGCGGCGCGCGGTCCGGAGCAGCGCAGCCGCCTGCTGGACGCCGCGCTGGCGCTGTTCGCGAGGCAGGGGATCGTCGACACGACGCTCGGGGCGATCGCCCGCGAGGCAGGTTTCACGCCGGCGATGGTGCATTACTACTTCAAGACGCGCGATCAACTGCTCGACGTGCTGATCGACGAGCGTTTCGTCCCGCTGCGCGCGGCACTGGGCGTTCCGTTCCAGGAATATCCCGACGATCCGGTGGCGGCAATCACGCAGCTTGCGCAGCGGCTCGTGCAGGTGGCGGCCGACCATCCGTGGTTTCCGTCGCTGTGGGTGCGCGAAGTGATCAGCGACGGCGGCCTGCTGCGGCAGCGCATGCACGAACGGTTCGGCGACGCGCATCAGAAGGCGGCGTTGTCGTCTATTGCACGCTGGCAAAAAGAAGGGCGGCTGAATGCGGGGCTGGAGCCGTCGCTGGTATTTGTCAGCTTGCTCGGGCTGACGATTCTGCCGTTGGCCACCTCCAAGCTGTGGCGCAATGACCCTGTGCGGCGCAATATCGGCGGCGCAGAAATCGCGCGGCATGCGGTAGCATTGCTGACGTACGGCATCAGGCCGCAGCAATAGTCGTTTGCGCTCGAATTGGGGGTGCGAGCCCTGGCGAATGCCGTGGTTTTTTACTTTTTACACGCCGTGCCAATTCACACGGCGTGCGGCACAGCGGCGGCTGGACGCAGCCGATGCGGGCTTGCAGACGCGATGATAGCGCCGCGCAGTTCGCAGGCGGCGCTGCCGGCATCCTGCTGGCATATAGGCAAGCTGCCGCCGGTGTGAAACCGGCGAGGCACGCAACGTGCTCGCTGACGAGTGGATGTGGATTTCATCGACGTGCCTTTTTGGCGCGTTAGTGTGCGCACCGTGTTGCGCTCAGGCCATGTTTTACAATCGCGGCCACCGCGTGCAACTCGCTGCGTGAAAGCGAGTCGGAATCATGAACAGCAAGACGGCAACCGCCAGTGCGGCGGTAAGCAGCAACAGCAGAGCAATACCCTGGCCGCATCTGGCGGCCTAACCGGATTTTTTGAGCAACAACAGAACATGAACGGAGCATTGAGACTCGATCAGGCCACGATCGTGCTCGTCGAAGACGACCCGGATAGCCGGGAATCGCTTACCCTGTTACTCGAAGCAGAGGGCGCACATGTCGTCGCGGTGGCGGATGCGGAAGAGGGCGTCGAGGCGGCGCTGCGGGTGTTGCCCGACGCAGTGGTGTGCGACCTCGAATTGCCGACCATGGACGGGTTCTATCTGATCCAGCGGCTGCGCGATCACGAGATTCGCGGCGATCTCGCACCCTCGGTCGCCGTGGCGCTCACGGGCCACACCGACGACGCTTACCGGCTGCGCAGCATCGGCGAAGGCTTCCAGCATTTCATGACCAAACCGGCGTTGCCGGAAGCCCTCGTGACGCTGCTGCACGACGCGATCGACGCCCGCGCGGCGGGCTGATCAGCTTCGCGGCCAATTCCAGTGCCTTGATCCTGGAAACCGCGGCCCAAAATACCGCCCTTATTTGGCGGCGGCCACCGCCGTTGCCGAACCAGCCGCAGCAGCGGCTGCGGCTTCCACTGCCTGACAGGCGGAACACAATCCCTTCAATTCGATTTCATCGCTGGCAAGGCGGTAGCCGGCGTCTTCGATTTGCGCGACGAGCGCCTGACGCAGCTTGGGCTGGTGCAATTCGGTGACGTTGCCGCATTGCTGGCAAACCACCAGAATGCCGTGCTGGCATTGCGTCAGATCGTGACAGACGGTGAACGCGTTGATCGATTCGATCCGATGCACGAGCCCCGCCGACAGTAGAAAATCGAGCGCCCGATAAACCGTGGGCGGCGCCGAGCCGGGATGAATCTGCCGCATGTCGTCGAGCAGCGAGTAAGCCTTGGTTGCGCGCCCGGAATTCAGCAGCAATTCCAGCACCTTGCGGCGGATCGGTGTGAGCTTCTCGCCGCGCTCGCGGCAATATTCTTCAGCCAGCGCCAGGGCGGCTTGCGACGAATCGCCGTGCGTGTGCCCTGGCTCGTGATCATGAGCGGCGGTGGCGGGGGTGACTTTGTCGGCGGTCGCGGCGGGCTTGGCGGTCTTCATGCGTCGATTATAAAGGCCATCGCGCCTGGCTGTGACAGCACGGCAGTCTGGCGATGGCGGCCGCCCGCACGCGGGCTCAGCCAGGTTCAGGTCAATGGGAAGTCGATGTACTTCCTGAAGCCCGGGCGCGTTGCAAGCCGTGAATACCAGCGCTCCAGATTCGGCAGCGCGGGCCGTTCGATACCGTCCAGCCCGAACCAGCGTTTCGCGTACGCGCCGATCACGATGTCGGCCAGCGTGAACCGCTCGCCTTCGAGGAAGAAACGGCCTTGCAGATGCGTGTCGAGCAGCCGCCACAGCAAGGTGAGCGCGTCGACATCGGCGGCGAGTTTGACTGCATCGCGTTCGGCGGCCGGCGTGCGCACGAGGGTCCAGAACACCGGGCGCTCGGCGGGTTGCAGCGTGCTCAGCGACCAGTCGAGCCAGCGGTCGATGCTCGAGCGCAGTTTCGGCTCGGACGGGTACAGAGGGCTCGATTCACCATATTGCTGCACCAGATAACGCAAAATAGCGTTCGATTCCCACAGCACGAAGCCGTCGTCGACCAGTGTCGGTATCTTGCCGGTCGGGTTTATCGCGAGATACTCGGGTTCGTTGTTGCGGCCGAATTGCAGGCCTGCATCGATGCGCTCGTACGGTAGCACCAGTTCGTCGCAACACCACAAAACTTTCTGAACGTTGACCGAATTGGCGCGGCCCCAGATCGTAATCATCCAGTAAATCCTTTTTTCTTACAGTTGGCAAGCCACGCACGGCGCGCGGCGTTCAACCGGTAACGATACACGATGCCGGCGCCTTTGCGCCGGTTCGGGTCGGTTCGGGCCGCAATCCGCCCTGCCGGATTCGGTGCCATCCGCTGCGCCGGCAAGGCGCGCGCGTTGCGTACAATGAGCGCACCCGAATCTGACGAGGCGCCGCATGGCCCGCATTGTCCCCGACGACTGGAAGAGTCTCGCCGCCACCGGCGCGGCGGCACGCGAACGCGAAACCCTCGCGTTGCTGGAACAAGCCTTGCCGCACGATTACACCGTCTATCACGGCGTGCACTGGACCCGGCTGAACCAGAACTTCTCGGTGTTCGGAGAAGCCGACTTCGTGATCGTCAGCCCGTCGGGGCGCGTGATGATCGTCGAGCAGAAAACCGGCTTCCTGCGCGAAACGCCGAAGGGGCTCGTCAAGGTCTACCTGCAGACGGAACGCAACGTGGCGATCGCGCTCGCGCACACCGTCGAAGGGATGCACCGGCGCTTTACCGCGGCGTTCGGCGCGGGGACGTATTTCATCGAAGAGCTGCTGTATTGCCCCGACCACATTGTCAAGGACGCGGCGATTGCCGGCGTGAACCCCGCGCGCATCGTCGACGCGCCGCGCCGCGACCGGCTCGCGGCGATCATTCGCGACGCTTTGCCGGCGGACGAACCGCGCCTTGCCTGCGCGCTGAAGATTCACCATTTTCTCGCCGACGAACTCGCGCTCACGCCCGACACCAGCGCCCTGGTCGGACAGGCCGGTACGCTCGTCACGCGGCTGGCCGGCGGTCTCGCGACCTGGGCGCGGCGGCTCGAATTCGCACCGTTCAGGTTGCGCGTGATCGGCACGGCCGGCTCCGGCAAGACCCAACTGGCGGTGCAGGTCATGAAGGACGCGGTGGCGCGCGGGCAGCGGCCGCTCTACGTGTGCTTCAACCGGCCGCTGGCGGATCACATCGCGCGGGTCGCGCCGCCCGAGGCGAAGGTGGCGAACTACCACCAACTGTGCGACTGGATCGCGCGCAGCGCCGGCCGCGAGGTGGATTTCCAGTCCGGCGACGTGTCCCCCAAGGGGACTTCCTTCGGGGCGTTCGATCAGCTTGAAACGATTTTTGCCGAAACGCCGATCGACGCGCGCTGGCAGTTCGACGTGCTGATCGTCGACGAAGGGCAGGATTTCCAGCAGCCCTGGGTAGCCGCGCTCGAGCGTCTGTTGCAGCCCGGCGCTGCGTGGTGGTGGCTGGAAGACCCGCTGCAGAATCTGTATATGCGTGAGCCGGTCGCCTTGCCCGGCTGGACCACGTTGCAGGAGACCACCAACTACCGCAGTCCGCGCGACATTCTCGACTACGTGCGCGGCGTGGTCGGCGCATCGGTGCCGGTCGCGGCGGCTCTCGCGTCGGGCAGTCCGTTCGACGGCTCGGATATTTCGCTGTCCGTCTATGACGAGGCGAACGCCGCCGAAGGCAGCATCGACGCCACCAAGCGCGCGATCACGCAGGCGCTGTCACTCGGCTTTCGCAAGCAGGACATCGCGGTGTTGTCGTTTCGCGGCCGCGAAGGCTCGGCGATAACCGCGCAGGATCACCTCGGGCCGCACCGGCTGCGCAGTTTCACCGGCAAGTACGATCTGTTCGGCAACCCGGCGTATCGCGAAGGCGACGTGCTGTTCGAGTCGATCTACCGCTTCAAGGGGCAGGCGGCGCCGTGCGTGATTCTCACCGAGGTCGACTTCGATACCTTCGACGAGCGGATCGCACGCAAGCTGTTCGTCGGCGCCACCCGCGCGACGATGAAGCTGATCATCGTCGCATCGCAGCGGGCCGCGCGGCATCTGCATCTGCGCGATCGGTAGCGCGGCCGCACGCACCGTTTTTGAGGCACAGAAATTCGGCGATATTATGCATGCGGTTCAAAGATCGCGCGTCGGGGCTGACGCGCACCGCCGGACGGGGTACGCCTCGAAAGGCGGCGACGCGGTCTGGGGAAAGGCGGCAAGCGCGGTGAATCGGCGAGAGTCGATGCAGTGTGAAGCCACCCGCAAAAAGCAAATAACAACGGAACAAGAAAGATGATGACCAAGGTGACCGCAGAGATGGTCGGCAGGAAAAACGCGTACTGGGTGATGGGCCTGATTTTCGCACTGGCCTCATGGGGCGCGCAGGCGCAGTCGTTAGCGCTCGACGTGATGGGTAAAATCGGCAAGACGACCGATGCGTCGCACGGGGTGTATCACTTCACCGAGGCGCAACTGCTCGCGCTGCCGGTCCATTCGATCACGACCTCGACCACCTGGACACCGCGCTCCACCTTCACGGGGCCGCTGCTGGCGGATATTCTGAAGACGGTCGGCGCGTACGGCAGCGAAGTCGAGATCCATACGCTCGACGACTATACGTACACCGTGCCGGTGTCGGACTGCGATCGCTACGGCGTGGTCGTTGCATACAGCATGAACCGGCAGCGTCTGAAGATCACCGACTTCGGGCCGCTGTTTCTTATCTATCCGCGCGACGCGTTCCCCGCAGATCTGGCGGCCGCCTCGATCGACTCGAAATTCGTATGGCAGATCAAGGCTCTCATCGTCAAATAGCGCGCAGTCCCCTGCGCCGCATCCTCTATGTACTGATCTGGTTGACCGCGCTCGCAGCGCCGGCCGGCGCGATCGGCTACCTGTTGTACGCGAACCTGTTCAATCCGCGCGCCGTCGAACAGTTGGCCGGCACTTACGACGGTTTCTACTGGGACGCCGCGCAATTGCAGATTGCCTACGCGCGCTTCGAGAACCAGTTGCTGCTGTACCAGTCGGGCGTCGACGACGACTATCCGCGGCTGGTGCTGCGCTACCAGTTGCTGCAATCGAAGCTGCATGTGATGGCCGGTTCGACGCGCCGGCTGACCACCCAGCTCGCGCTGCTGCAACGGCAAGTGGACGAAATCCAGTCGCTCGATCACGTGCTGGGCGAGATCGGGCCTGAGGTCGATGCATTGCCGCAGGACCGCAGACGCGCGAACCAGATCGTCGATGCGTTGCGTGCGCACTGGAACGAGGTCAACGATCTCGCATTGGGCCGCCGCATCGCGGATGTGACGGACCGCGAAGCGAGGAACCGCGATTTCATCAGCAAGCGCCGCATGCTGTTTGCCGGCGGACTGTTGCTGCTGTTGCTGTCGGCGGCCGCGACCCTGCTGCTGGTGCTCAACGGGCGCCGCCGCACGCGGCTGATGCGTCAGCAGCATGCGGCGCTCGAAGCGGAGCACCAGGCGAGCCGCGCCGCGCGCGAGGCGAGTCTCGCGAAGGATGCGTTTCTCGGCATGATCAGTCACGAACTGCGCACGCCGTTGCACGCGATCGTGTCGTCGATCGAATTGCTTGGCTTCAACTTTCATTCCGAGGCCGACCGCAAGGTGATCCAGCGGCTCGAAACCGCGGCGCGTCATCTGGAAGCACAGATGAAAGACCTGACCGACTATGCGCGCCTCGGCGCCGGCAAACTCGAATTGCGCCACGAACATTTCGAGCCGCGCGAGCTGCTGGCGTCGATTGTCGACGAGCATGCGATGTCGGCTGCCGCGCGCGGTCTCAAGCTCGAAAGCGAGGCGAGCGGTGTAACCGGCCTGGTCGACTCCGATCCGCACCGTGTCCGACAGATCGTCAGCAACCTCGTCACCAACGCGATCCGCTACACCGAAACCGGCACGGTGCGCGTGCAATTGAAGCAACAGCCGATGGCGCTGACCTTCGTGGTCAGCGACACGGGGCCGGGCGTGCCGCACGCGCAGATTCCGCTGATCTTCAAGGAGTTCACGCAACTGGATGCGTCGCGCACGCGCCGCTTCGAGGGCGCGGGCATGGGCCTGACGATCGTGCAGGGGCTGGTCAGGCTGTTCGGCGGCACGGTCAACGTGGCCAGCACGGTGGGCGAGGGCACGACCTTCACGGTGACGATTCCGGTCACGCCGGTCGCTGCCGCCGCACCGCCCGACGTGGCGGCGCACGCCGAGCCGGGCGGCGCGCGGCCATGCGTGCTGATCGTCGACGACAACCGGCTGATTCGCGAGTCGCTCAGCGAAATGATCGCGCACATGGAGATCGACGCGCACGCCGTCGCCAACGCCGACGACGCGCTCGCGTGGCTCGATGCGCGGCGCTGCGACGTGGTGTTGCTCGATTTGCATATGCCGGGGCGCGACGGCTATACCTTTCTCGCGGAATTCGCCGCGCGCGGCGGGCCGTCGTCTGGCGTGCCGGTGATCGTGGTCAGCGCCTATGCGCCGGAGCCGGGTACGGTGGGTGCAACGGCCGGGCAGGGTGAGGGCGGAGCGGCCGGATTACCGCCGTTTTTCGAAGCGTTATTAAAGCCGGTACATTACGAGGAACTGCGCAACGCGTTGCAGCGTGCACTGGCTTCGCGGCATAGGGTTTGATTCGACGCGCGGGCGGAGTGGACGTGGGCGCGGGCGGAACACACAGTGCGTCCCCCGTTGCTTGCCGGCGCGTCAGGGCCGGTTGAGCCGCTTGGACAGATCGGCGACCAGGATCGCCATGCGCGCCGGCTTCTCATAGCAGGCGACGTCGTAATTGCGGATCACCTGGCTGATCTCCGATTCGCTGGCCTTGCCGGTCAGCAATTCGCCGGTCAGCACGAAAATCGGCGCGTCCGGATTTTCCGAAGCGCGCACCGCGCGAATCGCCTCTGCGGACGTTTGCGCGCCGAACAGCCAGTCGATCACCACGCCGTCGAAGATCTGCGTTTGCAGTTGCTCCGCGAATGCCGCGAGGCCGTAGATCGCCACCGCCGTGAAGCCGCTGCGCTCCAGATAGTCGCGCAGGTTGTCCGCCGAGGCCTGATCGTCGTCGACCACGGCGATGGTCGGCTTGTCGGTCTCGGCTCGGCGCGGATAGATTTCGATCTTGTGGACTTCGTACGCGCTTTGGTAAAGCGTGCCGTCGTGACGCGTGACGCGCCATTGGCCGAGCTTCAAGTACGCGACAAATTCCGGACGGCTACCGGGTTCGAGCGCGGCGCCGACCCACGCGGTGCAGGCCAGCTCGATCGCGCCGATGCAGAACACCGCTTCCTGAGCGATCGCGCCGACCATGCCGGGATCCAGCGACTGCGCGCCGAACAGCTGCGCCGCGGGTTCGCCGAATACCTCGGCGACCTTCTTTATCTGTGACAGGGTCCACGGGCTGTTGCCGCGCAGCTTGCGGTGCCCCTGCGAAAAACTCAGATCGAGGATGCGGCACAACTCCGTAGTTTGCTGCCGTTTGCCGATGCCATGCCGGCTCATCAACTCGCGCACGCGCTCGGCGACTGCCATGGAGTCAGGTGAGTTTGTTTCGTTGGCCATACTGCGTGAAAATCCGCCGTCTTAAAGGGGGGCTGTAGGGAACGCGATACGACACGCGAAGCACCGCCATGAACGTTTGCCATGCATGGACGAGGCTACGCAGGGGACAGCAAATGTACCGTAAAAAATATCGCGGTCTGCAATTTTGTATGACCGTCACCGAGCCGGTCACTGCGGGGCTCGACACGGACGCGTTCGGCGATTCGTTTATCCATTCGGTTATGCATTCAGCATGGAGTGCATTTTACCGATGAAACCTCTGCGCATCTGTAGCGAAATGTGTCGGGTTCGTCCGGGCAGGTGCGGCGGCGCGCTGGAACGAGGACGCGCCGCCGCGCGCATCACCCGTTCATCGCTTTATGCTGCGGGCATTTTGTCGAGTTTGGCCGCCGAGTTTTTCAGGCCTTTGAAGATGCGCTCGGCGACTTTGCCCGGGAACTGTTCGGGCAACTCGGCCGAGACCCGCTCGATCACCGCGGGCGTCTGTTCGATCAGCCGCTGGATCAGCGGCTCGGCGTTCGCACCGTATGAGCACTTCAGCGCCATCGTATTGAAGTGACGCCGCTGCACGTCGCGGAACGCGTCGTGTTTGCTCCTCGACCACATCCCCATGGCGAGCTTGGCCTTGAACCATGACCACTGGTTCGGGCCGTTGCCTTCCACCGGCCAGATCGACATCACGTCGTAAAGCGGCGTCAGGCGGTACTGTCCGCCCGGCAACAGGCGAATGCTGAAGTTCTTTGCGTGGCCGTCCGGCGCCGCCAGCAGCCAGAACAGGATCTGGCTTGCCAGCAGCGTCTCGATGTCCTGCTGCGCGGTAACCGATTGCTGGAGAATCCGTGCGAGGTCCAGCACACCCGGGCCGCCTTCGTTTTCGTATTTGCGGTGCGACGGCACGCCGTACACCTGGCAGAAGTCTTCCTGCGGCAGGCGCAGCAGCCATTGCCCGCTCGAATGCAATTGCCGGTCGAAGCGTTCGACGCTCAGCACCCGCTGCTTGCCGAAGGTCACGATCTCGGTGTTCGCGACCGGCAGGCCATAGGCGCTCAGAATCCGCAGACACAGCCATTCGTTTTCGACCGAGGTGCTGAGGTCGGCTAGCCGGTTGCCGACCAGCCCGAGCGGCAGCTTGAAAATATGCGTGGTGGGCGTGGCGCCATGCGGCCGTTGCCACTTGCCGTCGTGCCATAACAGCGCGGTTTTCTCCTGTGCGCCGGCGAGCGAGATGCGGAAATCGTCCACCTCGTCGGGTGCGCCAGGCGCCGGATTGCCGACGGTGCGCGCCAGTATTGTTTCGATCTCGCTGTCGGAAAGCGGCGTGCCTTCGATCCGCTCGACGCCGGCCGGTGCGTCGTCTTCGGCGAGCAGCTGGACGGCGCCCACGCAATCGCGGCCGATGGCTTGCAGCAGGTCGAAGGCGTCCAGCGTATCGGTCTGGTAGCGTTGGGCGATGCGCTTTCTGATCGCCTCGCTGTCCGGCAGCAGATTGTCGAAATAATTCAGCACCCGCGCACCTTTGAGCGCGCTGTTGCTGGGCGTGAACGGCAGCGACAGCGACAGCGGGCGGCCCGCGGGCGATGCGACCCAAGCGGGATCGTAGGCGAATTCCATGGCGCCGCGGGTGGGAATGCGCCAGGCGCCGACACGCTCGCTGTTGGCCCACACCGAGAGCGCCCGCGAATGGGTTTGGCGGCCCATGCTTACCACTCGACCAAAGGCGCCGGCTCAGGCGCCGGCTGGATCTTGTCGCGCACCTGCAATTGCAGGCCGTAGGCGCCGCACAACGCCAGCAACTGGACTAGGGTGAGGCTGGCGGCATCGGTTTCCAGCGCCGAGATGCGGCTTTGGCTGACGCCGATCCGCGCGGCGGCTTCCGCCTGAGTGAGGCCGGCCTGGCGCCGGCCTGCGGCGAGCAGCTGGGCCATCTGGTCCGGCGTGGCGACGAGGTGGATCATGGCAAATTATCCGCGAGACGAATAAATGCACTTTATTCGTCACACGCATATTTGTCAATTATGTGTGTGACAGATATTTTGCAAATATCTGTCTGGCGAATAAACGGCAATTATCTGTGATACGAATAAACGCCGCTCATCTGCATTGATCCGCATTGGCTGTAAGAAGCGAATCGGGTTCGCCGCCTGTCAGCGCCAGAATCGTCACCGTCTGGTTCTTCAAGCGTGGCGGCATTGCAGACAAACGAGCCGCCTGCGAAGATTACGCCCACACTTAAAATCCGCCCGCCCGATGACCACGACCTACCCGCTGCACGCAAGTTTCACGCGCGCCGACCAACCATTCCCCAGGCATGCCGACGTCGTGATCGCCGGCGCCGGCATCATGGGCTGCGCCGCCGCCTACTATCTCGTACGACGCGGCCTGAGTGCGGTGGTGCTCGACAAATCGCGCATTGCCGGGCAGCAGTCGTCGCGGGCGTGGGGCTTCGTGCGCCAGCAGGGCCGCGAAGCCGCCGAAGTGCCGCTGATGATGGCCGGCATCCGCCTGTGGAAAGAGCTCGAACGCGAGCTGAATTTCGATCTCGAGTGGCGTCAGGGCGGCTGCCTCTACGTGGCGACCGACGAGGGTGACTGGACGTCATTCCAGCAATGGATGGACGTCGCGCGCCAGTACGGACTCGACACACGCACGCTCGACCACAAGCAGATCGACACGGTCGTGAGCGGTATGCAAGGGCCGGCGCTCGGCGGCCTCTACACCCCGAGCGACGGCCAGGCCGAACCCCGTCGCGCCGCAGCCGCCTTTGCGGCGCGGGCGGCCGAAGCCGGCGCGCTGTTCTTCGAAGGCTGCGGCGTGGTCGGTGTCGAGCGAGCGGGCGGCGCGATTGCAGGCGTGGTGACCGAACGAGGCACGATTCGCACGTCGCGCTTCATTTGCGCGGCCGGCGCGAGCAGCTGGCGCTTGCTCGCTACGCTCGGGCTGGCGTTGCCGCAGCAAGCGGTGCGCGGCACCTGCATGCGCACCAATCCGTTGCCGCGCGTCACCGCATCGACCTTCTGGGGCCACGGACTCGGTGTGCGGCAACGCGCGAACGGCGCGATCAATCTCGCCGACGACATGCAGGTCGACGTCGACATGACGCTCGGCCATTTCCGCGCACTCAAGTGGTTTCTGCCCGAACTGTGGACCCAGCGCGAGAAGTTCAGCTTCCATCTGAACGGCGCATGCCTGCGCGATCTGCGCGACCGTCTGCCGGGCGTGGTGCCGAAGGATGAGCGTGTACTGCATCCGCGCGACCCGCATCCGCAGCCGAACCTGAGCCATGCGCCGCGCGCGTTGAAGAAACTGCACGCATTGTTTCCCGCGTTGAAGGACGCCCGGGTGGTCGAGTCGTGGGCCGGTCTGATCGACGTGTTGCCGGATGGCATTCCGGTGATCGACGCGCCGCCGCAGGTCGGCGGTTTGACGATCGTCACCGGCTTCTGCGGTCACGGCTTCGCGATGGGGCCGATCGTCGGCAAGTTGCTGGCCGAGATGAACGACGGCGGCAAGCCGTCGCTCGATCTGTCGGCGTTCCGCTTGCAGCGTTTCTTCGACGGCACGATGCAACGGCCCCGCAGCATGCTGTGAAAACTTCCCTCTTCACTTTTCGCGCGACGGCCCATGAACCAATCGACGCTACGCCACACCGAGGTGCCGTACTACACGCAATGGGGCAGCCCTGAATGGGTGCGCCACATCGTCGAGCAACAGGCCGACCCGTGCGACGATCCCGGTTGGCAGCGCAGCGGTTTCACCGAGCCGGCGCGTTACCGGTTCTGGGCCCGGCGTCTGTGCGGCCTGACATGCCTCGAATCCGCGCTCGATTACTGGCGCGTCGAACACGCACCGCGTGCGGCGTTGCTCGACGAAGCGTTGCGCCACGGGGTGTACCGGATGCGCGATGACGGCGGTGTCGACGGTTTGATCTACCGGCCGTTCGCCGACTGGATCGGCGGGGCGTTCGGCATTCAGGTCGAGGTGTTGCCGCAGGCGCCGCTCGAAGAGATCGCCGCGCGCATCGACGGCGACACGCTGGCGATCGTCTCCGTGAGCCCGGAGATCCGCTATCCCGAACGGCCGAATCAGCGCCAGGGCGGACATCTGATTTTGCTGCACGGGCGTGACCGTGGCGGCGTGTGGTTTCACAACCCGTCGGGCGTCGCGCCGCACCAGGCGGATGTGTATCTGCCGTTCGCGACGATGGCGCGTTTTTACGCTGGGCGCGGCATGACGCTTACCCGCGCTGCGCGCTAAATGAGCCGGTCGGGATCCGGCCTCAACGCGCGCCGCGCGTCGTAGAATCGCTTGTTCTCGACTCCTCGAGCCGCCGCGTGCCTAATGAGTCATGCCCGGAGCCGCAATTGGTTTTTCATTGCCCCTTTCCATTGCCCACGCACAGGATGGCCAACGCATGAAACTGAACCGCATGATCAGCACGGTTGAAGTGCACACCGCCGGCGAACCGTTTCGCATTGTCACGAGCGGGCTGCCGAAGTTTCCCGGCAAGACCATCGTCGAGCGTCGCAAATGGCTCAAGGAACACGCCGATCATTTGCGCCGCGCGCTGATGTTCGAGCCGCGCGGCCATGCCGATATGTACGGCGGTTATCTGACCGAGCCGGTCAGCGACAACGCCGACTTCGGCATTATCTTCGTACACAACGAGGGCTATAGCGATCACTGCGGCCACGGTGTGATCGCACTCGCCACCGCTGCCGTCGCGCTCGGCTGGGTCGAGCGCAGCGAACCGGAAACGCGCGTCGGCATTGACGCGCCGTGCGGTTTCATCGAAGCCTTCGTGCAATGGGACGGCGATCACGCAGGGCACGTGCGCTTCGTCAACGTGCCGTCGTTTATCTGGCAGCGCGACGTGACGGTCCAGACGCCGAGCTTCGGCGAGGTGCGCGGCGATATCGCGTTCGGCGGCGCGTTTTATTTCTATACGTCGGGCAAGCCGTTCGATCTGAACGTGCGCGAAGCGGAGATCGATCGCCTGATCCAGTTCGGCGCCGAGGTCAAGCAGGCGGCGAACGCGGCCTTCAAGGTCGAACATCCGCACATCCCCGAAATCAACCATATCTACGGCACGATCATCGACAACGCGCCGCGTCACGCCGGCTCGACGCAGGCCAATTGCTGCGTGTTCGCCGACCGGGAGGTGGACCGTTCGCCGACCGGTTCCGGCACCGCGGGGCGCGTTGCGCAACGCTATCTGCGCGGCGAATTGGGCCGCCATGAAACGCTCGTCAACGAATCGGTGATCGGCACGATTTTTCGGGGCCGCGTATTGTCGGAGACGAAGCTCGACCGCTTCGACGCGGTGATCCCCGAGATCGAAGGCGACGCGCATGTGTATGGTTTCGCCAACTGGATCGTCGACGAACGCGATCCGCTGACTTACGGTTTTCTGGTGCGCTGAGTTGACTGCAACCCATTGTGCAAACCATCGCAAGGATTGAACGAACACGCCTATGACCCGCCCGACCACGCAGATTTTCGACGCCGCCGCCACCGCGCGGCTGATCCCGTATGCGACGCTTGTCGACGCATTGAAACGCGCGAGCATCGACTACGCGCAAAAGCGCATCACGAGTCCCGAGCGGCTCGTCGTGCCGCTCAACGACGGCGGCATCATGCTGTCGATGCCGGCCACCGCGCCCGATCTCGCCATTCACAAGCTGGTCAACGTATGCGCGAACAACGGGCCGCGCGGCTTGCCGACGATCCACGGCCAGGTGATGACCTTCGACGCCGACACCGGCGAGACGCTGTTCATTCTCGACGGACCGACGGTGACCGGCCGGCGCACGGCAGCGATGTCGATGCTCGGAATCGAGACCTTTGCCGCGGTTGCGCCGCGGGAATTCCTGCTGATCGGCACCGGCACGCAGGCGGTGAACCATCTGGAAGCGATCGGCGAACTGTTTCCCGAAGCGCGCGTGTGGGTGAAGGGCAGTGCGCTCGCGCGGGCCGAAGCGTTTTGCGCCGCGCAGCGCGCGCGGGGTAGCAAGGTGCGCGAACTGCGACCGCTGGCGGACGCAGGCGTCCCCGCTTCGATCGACGTCGTGATCGCGCTGACCACCAGCAAACAGGCCGTCTACGACGAAGCGGCGCGGGCGGAGCGGCTCGTGATCGGCGTCGGTGCGTTCACGCCGGCGATGGTCGAGATCGGCGCGCGCACGATCGCGGGCAGCGCGCTTTTCGTCGACGACGAAGCCGGCGCGAAACACGAAGCCGGCGACTTCATCCAGGCAGGCGTGGATTGGTCGCAGGTCGGTGGCATTGCCTCGGTGCTGGAAAACGTCACGTCGTTGCCGCCCGAAAAACCGATTGTGTTCAAGAGCGTCGGCTGCGCGGCGTGGGATCTGGCGGCATGCCGGGTCGCGCGCGAGGCCTTGTCCGGCGGCTGAGCAGGGCCGTCGGGACGGTTCGAAAAAAGACTCGGCAAAAGGCCCGGGAAAGGCCGGTTTGCCGAGTCAAGTTGGCATATTGCGCCAACCTGCGGCACATGTTGCCGTGCAAACAATTTCAAAACGTTGCAACATAGGCGTTTGCCAGAAAAAAGTGCCGGTCAGCCGGCGCTTTTGCCCCCGAGTCCTTTGACTCGACGCCTATCACGACGGTGCGACCGCGCTATGATTACCCAACACGCTTCTGCTACCCCCGCCCTGCCGCTCGACATGATCATTTTCGGCGGCACCGGCGACCTGTCGTTTCGCAAGCTGCTGCCGGCGCTCTACATGGCGCATCTGCACTGCAATCTGCCGGCGGATACCCGCATTCTCACGATCGGCCGCAAGCCGTGGTCGCGTGACGAGTACATCAACGAATTCATGGAATCGAAGGCGAAGCCCTTCATCGACAAGAAGGCGTTCGATGCCGCCGCCTGGGACAAATTTCTCGCGCTGTTCGAGTACGTGCGCATGGACGTCGATTCGGTCGAGGACTACGCGCGTCTGAAGGAGGTGTCACGTCCTGGGGTACGGCGCGTGTTCTATCTCGCGACTTCGCCGGATCTGTTCACGCATATTTGCGACAACCTCTCGGCGGCGGGGCTGGTCGACGAGCATTCGCGCGTCGTGCTGGAAAAGCCGCTGGGCCACGATCTGGCGTCGGCGCAGGAAATCAACATCGCGGTCGGCCAGCATTTCAGCGAAGCGCAGATCTACCGGATCGACCACTACCTCGGCAAGGAAACCGTGCAGAACCTGATGGTGCTGCGTTTCGGCAACGCGATTTTCGGCCCGCTGTGGCAGGCGCCGTATATCAAGCGCGTGCAGATCACGGTGGCCGAAGAGGTCGGTGTGGGCAGCCGCGCGGGCTTTTACGACAAAACCGGCGCGCTGCGCGACATGGTGCAGAACCACTTGCTGCAACTGCTGTGCATCGTCGCGATGGAGCCACCGGTGTCGCTCGATCCGGATGCGGTGCGCGACGAAAAGCTCAAGGTGCTGCGCTCGCTGCGTCCGATGACGCCCGAGGATATCGCCCGCGATACCGTGCGCGGCCAGTACACGGCCGGCGCGGTGAACGGCGAACCGGTCAAGGGCTACCTCGAGGAAGACAACGTGCCGGCAAACAGCCGTGCAGAGACGTTCGTTGCCCTGCGCGCGCACATCAACAACTGGCGCTGGGCCAACGTGCCGTTTTTCCTGCGCACCGGCAAGCGCATGCAGAAGAAGGTGTCGGAGATCGTCATCGAGTTTTCCGAGCTGCCGTTCTCGATCATTCCGAGCGGTGGGCGCAACTACGGCAACCGTCTCGTGATCCAGTTGCAGCCGGAAGAATCGATCCAGTTGCAGATGCTCGCGAAGGAGCCGGGCAGCGGCATGCACATGCTGCCGGTGAACCTGAACCTCGACTTGCAGCAGGCGTTCACCGAGCGTCGCGCGGAAGCGTACGAGCGTTTGCTGATCGACGTGATTCGCGGGCGCCTGACACACTTCATGCGTCGCGACGAACTCGAAGCGGCATGGGCGTGGGCCGAGCCGATTCTCGCCGGCTGGCAGAAGTCGGGCGACCGTCCGCGCGGCTACACGGCGGGCACGTTCGGTCCGGCGGCGTCGACGGCGCTGATGGCGCGGGAAAATGCGGTGTGGGCGGAAGAGTCGCAGTAAACGCGCAATAAGCGCGCAGTAAGCGGTTCTTTAGCGCAGCAGGAAGGTGGTATGGCGAAGGCGGCCACGCGAGAGCGGGCCGCCTTTGTCGTTGTGCCTGTCGCTATGCGGTTGCCGGAATCAGGGCAACGAGATCGTCAGCGTAGCCGACTGCGCGAATACCGCGCCGATCGACCACAACGGCACCTCACGCTTGAGCCGGTGAGCGACCTGATCCGGCAGCGGCCAATGCGGCGCGAACGGCGCGCGCTTGCCCTTCATATGCGCGATTTCATCGCCGATCCGTGCGGTCAGATACGCGAGCTTCTCCGGTCCCTCGAGCAGATATTTGCCCTGAAAGCCGAGCAGCAGGCACATATGAAACACCTCGAGCGATTGCAGCCGGGCGGCGCCATGCGCGCGGCATTCCTCGAGATACTGAAAGAATTTCTCGCCCGCCAGCTGCTCGCCGAACAGCACCAGTTGCAGCGGACGGCGCTCCCATTCGGTGGATGATTCGGATGCCGATCTATTGGCGGCACTGGCGGCGCGAACCAAACCGGCCGACACGAAATCGGCTGGCGGCGACACCACCAGGGTGAGTGCTTCCGCTGCCCCCGGCAACGCAAAGTTGGCCGAGCGGGTGAAGGAGTGTGGCCAACGCGGTTTCTTCGAAGACCAATTGTGCCGCTGGCGCGTGTGCGACTGTCATTGGGGTAAAGACCCTGGATGCCCGGGTGCATCACCGCAGGTACGCCAGCCTTAGAGGCTGCGTCGAGCCCGCATGGTTGCGATTAAGCGGGATGCAGGCCGCGCAACAACTGGCGCACGCGCGAGAGGTCCTGATCGACGTGCTCGGCTTGCTCGAACAGTTCTGCGAGCCAGTCGACGAAGGCCCGCACGCGCGGCGACACGCGGCGATTCTTCACATACGCGACCGAGACCGGCATCGGCACCGGTTGCCATTGCGGCAGCACTTCGCGCAACTGTCCCGAGTCGAGGTAGGGTTGCGCGGCGATTCGCGCGGGTTGTATCAGGCCCAGGCCTTGCAGACCGCAGGTCAGATAGGCCTGCTCTTCGCTGACTTTGACGAAGCCTTTTACCTTCACATTCTGCGCTTCGCCATCCACTTCGAAGTCGAGGTCCACTTCGCGGCCGGTGTGTGGCGACATGCAATTTACCGCGACGTGTTCTGTCAGGTCGCTGAGATTGAGTGGCGTGCCGTGACGCGCAAGATAGGCCGGACTTGCGCACGTCACGTGTTCGAGGGTTCCCAGCTGGCGCGCGATCAGGTTCGAATCTGGCAATTCGCCTAGCTGGATACTGCAGTCGACTGCTTCTGCTATCAGATCCACTGCGCGGTTGCTGATGCCGATGGCCAGATCGAGGTTAGGGAAGCGGGCGTGAAAGTCCTCCAGCGCCGGGAGGACGAGGACGCTTGCCACCGCACCGGGCATTTCAATGCGCAGACGACCGGTCAGGTTGTCCGTAGCATGACGGAGGCTTGCTTCCATTTCGTCGATGTCGGCGAGGATTTGCGCACAACGTTCGTAGTAGGCGGCGCCTTCCGGGGTGATGCTCAGGCGCCGCGTCGTGCGGGTTAATAGGGCAGTGCCTAGCAGTGCTTCCAGATTCTGGACGGTGGTTGTTGCTGTCGCCCTCGGGATGTTTAAGGACTCCGCTGCGCGGGTGAAGCTTTTTGTATCCACGATTCGGATGAAGGTTCGCATGGCGGTGATTCTGTCAATCACGGTTTGACTCCAGTCGGTTTTAGGGTTTGCCTTTGCGGTGGAATTCTTCTGTATGCCCTGCGGTGGCGGGTTTTCTTGTTCTGTTTTTTGCCTGTGTGGCGGTTATGTTTGTGTGTCTGCGGTGTTGGCCTTTCCTTGAATTGTTGTTGGTCTATTAGCGTTCCCCCTGTGCGGGGGGCACCTACTTTTCTTTGCCGGCCGCAAAGAAAAGTAGGCAAAAGAAAGCGGCTTCACACCGCTAATTCTTAAGCGGGTCTCCTGGCTTGGAGGGGGTAGTGGTGCATCTGGAGTCGGTGTTCCCGCGCACTCCGCGCTGGTGACAAGGCAGTCATACTTCCGGCGGCGCTGCGCGCGCCGCAGCGGTACTTCATCAAACCGTGCGGTGGTTCGGTGTTCGGCGGTACCTCATTAAACCGTGCGGTGGTTCGGTGTTCGGCGGTACCTCATTAAACCGTGCGGTGGTTCGGTGTTCGGTGGTACTTCACAAAACCGCCCGCCAGTTTCAGTGGCGACGTTTCGTTTAGCGTGGTGTCTTGCACTCCAAAATTTCGGCGCCTCGCCGAGGCGAAGCCGATGGCCCCACTGAACCAAAGCGAAGCCACCGGTTTGCCCGGCAGACCGTTCCGGCGAGCGCGTAGCGCGAGGCGGGAAGAATGACTGCCTTGTCACCAGCGCGGAATGTGCGGGAACACTGACTCCAGATGCACCACTACCCCCTCCAAGCCAGGAGACCCGCTTAAGAATTAGCGGTGTGAAGCCGCTTTCTTTTGCCTACTTTTCTTTGCGGCCGGCAAAGAAAAGTAGGTGCCCCCCGCACAGGGGGAACGCTAATAGACCAACAACAATTCAAGGAAAGGCCAACACCGCAGACACACAGACATAAGCGCCACACAGGCAAAAAAAACCAGGAAAGAACCCGCGCCACAGGCGCAAAACCCCACCGCCACGCGGACAAAAAAACAACTACTTCCGCAAGGAATCCAGATCAATCACAAACCGATACTTAACATCGCTCTTAAGCATCCTCTCGTATGCTTCATTAATCCCTTGCATAGGAATAACTTCAATATCAGAAGTAATCCCGTGCTCGCCACAGAAATCCAGCATCTCCTGCGTCTCGGCGATCCCGCCGATCAACGACCCAGCAAGCCGGCGGCGCTTGAAGATCAGATTGAACACTTGCGGCGACGGATGATCATGTTCAGGAGCTCCGACCAACGTCATCGTCCCGTCACGTCGAAGCAAATTCAAAAACGGATTCAGATCATGCGGCGCAGCCACAGTATTCAGAATGAGATCGAAGCTATTCAGATGCGCTTGCATCTCTTCCGGATTCCGGGAAATGACAACCTCATGCGCGCCAAGCCGCCTGGCATCCTCGATCTTCGAAGGCGACGTCGTGAACAACACCACATGCGCGCCCATCGCGCGGGCCAACTTCACGCCCATGTGACCCAGGCCGCCCAGGCCAACAATCCCGACTTTCTTGCCAGGACCGGCACCCCAGGTCCGCAGCGGCGAATACGTCGTAATGCCGGCGCACAGCAACGGCGCAACACCCGCCGGGTCGAGATTCTCCGGCACACGTAGCGTGAACGCTTCGTCCACTACCAATTGCGTCGAGTAGCCGCCGTAAGTGATCTGTCCGTCCACCCGGTCCACGCCGTTATACGTGCCGACGAAACCGTTCTCGCAATACTGTTCGAGACCTTCGTCGCAACTCGCGCACGTGCGGCACGAATCGACCAGACAGCCCACGCCCACCAGATCGCCTGCCTTGTATTTCGTCACGCCCGCGCCAACCGCGGTCACGCGGCCGACGATTTCGTGACCCGGCACGACCGGATAAACCGTGTTCTTCCATTCGTTGCGCGCCTGATGCAAATCGGAATGGCACACGCCGCAAAACAGGACTTCCATCCGCACGTCATGGGCGCGCAGTTCGCGGCGCCGAAGTTCGAACGGGGCGAGCGGCGCGGTGGCGTCGGTCGCTGCATAGGCATAAGTCGTGCTCATGGGTGACTCCAGCAAAGAGGGTGATGTCACAAGGCGCCGGCGATGGCGACACGCGTCGCCGATCCGGCCAATCCTTGTCAGGAACCGGATCACGGCGCCGGCGGCGGCCGGCAAATTCACCGAATGAGTGAATCGCCAACCGGGCCCGGCGCAGCGCGGAAAAAGATGATCCGACAGGGTTCCCATGATAGGAGCCGGGAGCGAGTCCGGGAATACCTGAATGTCTTGAAGATTTGCCTAAAACTCCTGGCGAGCAGCGCAGCGGGATGTTTGGTGCTAAATTTCAAGCACTATCCTCTCGTGCGTCACCATATCGTCATGTCCACACCCGCCGCTAAACCCGTCTCCGCCAATCCCGATCAGCAGCGTCTGGTCGCACTGTTCGATGCGCTGGCGCCCGTTGCGGGTGTCACGCGCTCCAGTCTGGAGGGCGTCAGTCTGCTACGCGCCAATCACCCGATGCAACGAAGGCCCGTGCTTTACGAGCCGAGTATCGTGATCGTCTGCCAGGGCCGCAAGCGCGGTTTCATCGGCGAGCAGGTGTTCCAGTACGACGCGCAACAGTACCTCGTCCTGTCGGTGCCGCTGCCGTTCGAATGCGAGACGGAAGCGAGCCCGGAAGAGCCGTTTCTCGGCATCTCGGTGCGCGTCGATCTGACCATGGTGGCGGAGTTGCTGATGGCGCTGAACGAGACGCAAGGCGCCGCGCAGAACGAGCCGCTCGGCATCTATTCGACGCCGCTCGATCCGGCCTTGAGCAATGCGGTGCATCGGCTGCTGGAAGCGTTGGCGTCGCCGCTCGATGCGCGCATTCTCGCGCCGGGGGTCGTCCGCGAAATCTGTTACCGCGTGTTGACCGGCGAGCAGGGCGATGCGATTCGCGCGGCGCTCACGCATCAGAATCATTTCGGCCGGATCGCGAAGGCGCTGCGGCGCATTCATGCCGACTATCAGGGCCAGCTCGATGTCGATACGCTAGCCGCCGAAGCAGGCATGAGCCTCGCCGTGTTTCATGCGCAGTTCAAGTCAGTGACATCGACATCGCCGATGCAGTATGTGAAGACCACGCGCCTGCATCACGCGCGTCTGTTGATGGTGCAGGACGGTTTGAATGCGGGTGCGGCCGCGGCGCGTGTCGGTTACGAAAGCGCGTCGCAATTCAGCCGCGAATTCAAGCGCCTGTTCGGTTTGAGCCCGGGCGAAGAAGTCAAACGCATGCACACCGCGCCCGAGGCGCCGCCGCGCGCGGTCAAGCCGGTTGCACGATACGTGACGGCCGTATAAACGAAGCACGCACTCGATCGGGATCTATAAACCGCTGAACCAGTTATACCCCTGGTCTTCCCAGTAGCCGCCGGGATTGGTGTTGGTGACGAAGATCGCCGCGATGTGCTTCGGATTCTTGAAGCCGAGCTTGGTCGGCACGCGCAGCTTCAATGGATAACCGTACCTGGCGGGCAGCGGCGCATCGCCGAAATCGAGCGTCAATTGGGTTTGCGGATGCAGCGCCGTCGCCATGTCGAGGCTCGAGTAATAGCGGTCCGCACATTTGAAGCCGACATAGCGCGCAGTCAGGTCGGCGCCGACGCGTTCGAGGAATGTGCGAAACGGTATGCCTCGCCATTGCCCAATCGCGCTCCATCCTTCAATGCAGATGTGGCGGGTGATCTGCGACGTCTGCGGCAACGCGCGCAGTTGGTCGAGATTCCACGTGCGTTTGTCCGACACCAATCCCGACACTTCCAGCTGATATGTCGAGCCGTCGATATCCGGCGCGTCGAACTCGGGGTAGAACGCGTTGAACGGAAAAGGGTTTGTGATCTCGCTCGCCGAATAGGTCGGCGCGAGCCTGTTACGGTCGAAGAGCCACGCCTGCACGCGATCGTTCCAGTGCGACATGGCCCACAGCACCTTGTCGACCGAATCGCCGTCCTGCATGTTGCAGCCGGACAGCATCGCGAGTGCGCCGATCGACAGCGACGAGCGCAGGAACAGACGCCGCTGCAAGCGCTCGATTTGCGGCTGATGGTCGGCCAGAACGACGCGCTTTTCGCGCGCGCCTGCTGGTTTGGATGTGCTCATGTTTGAGTCCCTTCGTGCGCGGCGTGTTTGGCGCGGCCGGTCAACATCGGCAGGAGCGTGCGCGGCACCAGCAGCACCAGCGCCAGATGCACGGCGACAAACCCGACCACGCCCGCCATCGCGACAAAATGCACGCGCCGCCCGAAATCGAAACCACCGAATAGCACAGTGAGCCACGAGAACTGCACCGGTTTCCAGATCGACAGTCCCGAGGCGACCAGCAGCACGCCGAGCAACAACACGAACAGATAGAGCGCGCGCTGCACCGCGTTATATGTGCCGGTATCGTGCGGCAGCTTGAATTGCATCGCCAGTGCCGCATCGCGCACGACATCGCGCGGACGAACCGGCAAGAGCTTGCGGCGGAAATGCCCCCGGCCGACGCCGTACGTCAGATAGAGGAGGCCGTTCGCGCACAGCAGCCACATCGCCGCGAAATGCCATGCAATCGAGCCGCCCAGCCAGCCGCCGACGGTCGCCCATAGCGGAAATCTGAACGGAAAGAACGGCGACGCGTTATAGATCGCCCAGCCGCTCATCACCATGCAGACCATCGCAAACGCGTTGATCCAATGCGTAATTCGTACGACGAGCGGATGAACGACAAGGCGCTTTTGTGGTTCGGACATGGTGGACGATGCTAAACGAAGCCGACGAAGTCGGAGAAATCGGCAGCCGCGTCGTGAGCAACGGGGGACGCGGCCGTTCGAATAACCGGTCAAGCCGTATTACATCGGCGGCGTCAGACCGTGCTCACCCGCGGAGATGAAGTTCGCCGCCAGCGAACCATCGGCTTCCTTGTGCGCGAACAGCACGACTTTCGCGCCCGGTACCAGCAATGAGCGATCGCCCGCTTCGAGGTTGACGATCGGAACGTCTTGCGGAATCACGATCTTCTTCTCGCCGTCCTTGTACTTGACGGTGATCGTGCGGCCATTGCTGACCACCAGCGAGCCGACGGTGCCGTTGGTCATCGTGCTGTTCGAGCCCAGATCCCACGGGCGGTGACCCTCGCCGGAGCCGCGCATGCTGGCCGGGAATACGTGCACTTCGAGCGCCTTCAGCGTGCCGTCGGCTTGCGGGACGGCGGCCGTGCCGACATAGCTGTCCGGCTTGATATCGCTCACGTTGGCGATCGCGACGCCGCGGATCGGCGTGTCTTTGGCGAGCTTCACGTCGACGTCTTTGCCGTCGCGCGTGTGAACCTTGAGCAGATCGCCCGAAAGCGACGTGATCGTGCCGCGTACGCCGGTGGGCGCGGTGTTCTGGGCTTGCGCAGCCGGTCCTGCCGCAAGCAGGGCGCCGGCAACGAGTGCGGGGGCGACGATGGCGCGCAGTGCCTGCGCGGAAACGATCTTCATGAATCTGCTCCTGGGTGGTGAGGGACAGGGGCAGGTTAGGCGAGCGGTTGGCTCCGGCGAGTGACAGACGGATGACAAAAACGTCATGAACGGCGCGCGGCGCACACGTAGAATGATCGCCATATCTACGTCCAACGCCCGGCGATCAGCGCCCGGGCTGGAGCATTCAGCATCATGAGCATTCTCGTCATCGAAGACGATCCGAAAACCGGCGACTACCTGAAGAAGGGTTTGCGCGAAAGCGGCTACGCGGTCGATCTCGCGCGCACCGGCACGGATGGCCTGCATATGGCGCTCGAACACTCTTATGACCTCGTGGTGCTGGACGTGATGCTGCCGGGCATCGACGGTTGGGAAATCATGCGCACCTTGCGGGCGCGGCACGATTTGCCGGTGATTTTCCTGACCGCGCGCGATCACGTCAGCGACCGCATTCGCGGCCTGGAGCTCGGCGCCGACGACTACCTCGTCAAGCCGTTCTCGTTCACCGAACTGGTGTTGCGCATCCGCACGCTGCTGCGCCGCGGCGTGATCCGCGAGCACGACGTGTTCGAGGTCGCCGACCTCAAGCTCGACGTATTGCGCCGCAAGGTAACGCGCGAAGGCGTAGAGATTCCGCTCACCAACAAGGAATTCATGCTGCTGCATCTGCTGGTGCGGCGGCAGGGCGAAGCGCTGTCGCGCACCCAGATCGCGTCCGAAGTGTGGGACATGAACTTCGACAGCGACACCAATGTGGTCGACGTTGCGGTCAAGCGGCTGCGCGCCAAGATCGATCACCCGTTCGAAAAGAAGCTGATCCATACGGTGCGCAGCATCGGCTACACCTTCGGCGACGGCTCATGAAACTGTGGACCGGGCGTTCGCTGACGGCCCGCACCACGGTGCTGTTCGCATCGATCGCGTGCGTGGTGATCGGCACACTCGGCGCTTATTTCTATCACTCCGCCGAAGTGTCGTTGCACCAGCGCGCCGACGTGGTGCTCACCGGGCGCGTCGAGCATTTCAGCCGGATCGTGCGCGACCTGTACTCGGTCAGCGAATTGAAGAGTCGGCCCTTGCTGTTCGAAACCATGCTCGGCGCCGAAGAGGACGTGCTGCTGTTCCGCAAGCCGGGCGAAGCGCCGTTCATCGACGTCAACCCGGGCAACGTCGCGGTGCCGCCATTGCAGGCCGGCGCGGCGGGTCAATTGCCGACCCCCGCGGACATCCGTCAGACCGTGCTGCCGGACGGCGTGCCGGTGCATTGGGCGATCGCCAGGACCCGGGCGCGCGAGGACGGCACCGAAGTCGAAGTCATCGCCGCGCATCCGATGACACATGAAATGCAGATGCTCGCCGCGTACCGCAATCGCATCGTGCTGGCGACGCTGACCGGCATGCTGGCCGCGACGCTGCTGGCCTACTACGTGCTGCGCCGCGCCTTGCGGCCGGTGCGCGAGATCGCCGCACGTGCGGCGCAGATCAATCCGACGAGCCTGTCGGTGCGACTCGACAGCGAGGCCGCGCCGGTCGAATTGCGCCAGCTCACGCATGCCTTCAACGCCATGCTCGACCGTCTCGCCGATGGCTATCAGCGCCTGTCGCAGTTTTCCGCAGATCTCGCGCATGAAATCCGCACGCCGGTCGGCGCGTTGATCGGCCAGACCCAGGTCACGCTCGCAAAACCGCGCGAGCCCGACGAGTACCAGCAATTGCTTGAATCGAATCTCGAGGAACTGAACCGTTTGAGCCACATCGCGGAGAACATTCTGTTTCTTGCGCAGGCGGATCATGCGACGTTGTCGATCGAGCGCGAGGCGGTCGATCTGCACGCTGAACTCGTCAGGATCGCAGACTATTTCGAAGGCCCCGCCGACGAGCGCGGCATGCGCTTCACCGTCGACGCCGAAGGCATGGCGTCGGTCAATCCGATGCTATGCCGGCGTGCGATCAACAATCTCGTCGTGAATGCGGTGCGATATGGCGCGTGCGATACGGTCGTGCGTTTGAGCGGCGTGCAGGACGAACGGGGCGCAATCGTGACAGTCGAAAACGACGGTGAGCCGATTCCCCGCGAGCAGCTGGACCGTCTGTTCGATCGCTTTTATCGCGCCGATGCGGCGCGCAGCGAGTTCACCGAATCGAACGGGTTGGGGCTCGCGATCGTCAAGGCGATCATGCATCTGCATGGCGGCAGCGCGCGCGTAGTGTGTCCGGTGCCGGGCGTCGTGCGCTTCGAATTGCGCTTTCCGCGCGTTTAGATGGCGCTTGGTCGGCGTTTTGTTGGCGTTTAGTTCGACGGCTGCTTGGCTGCCGGCGCTTCCGGCTCGTGACCCCCGGTTGCGCTGGCTCCGCTTCAGACCTTCTTCAGATAGGCCGCCTTGAGCATGAAATTGCCAGCGTCCATCTTGCAGTCGACTTCGTGATCGCCGCCGACAAGACGGATGCTCTTCACCTTGGTGCCCATTTTCAGGGTGATCGACGAGCCTTTCACTTTCAGGTCCTTGATCAGCACTACGGCGTCGCCGTCGGCGAGCGTGTTGCCGTTGGCATCTTTGATGACGCGGTCGTCGGCGTCGTCAGCGACGGCGGCGTTCGTCATCGGCCATTCGTGAGCGCAATTCGGGCAGACGTAGTTGTCGCCGTCCTGGTAAGTATTTTCCATGCCACATTGGGGGCAGGCGGGGATCGTCGACATGATTTTCTTTCCAAACCGCAGCTTGCCGCGGACAAATTCAAGGCTGGAGATTATAGCGGACGCGCTCGCGGCCGGCCCCGTTCTGCGAGCCCGCGACCGCGGTCGTGCCCGTGCCGCCTATACTTTCCTGAGCGGTCGGCGAGCCGGCACGTTGCATGGCGCTTTGCGAAGTCAGGCAGAGCGAATCCGCTGTTTGCGCGTGGTCACAACAGGAGTCGCATCATGGTCAAACTTGCTTTGTTCGTTCGTCTGGAGGCCAAGCCCGGCAAGGAGAAGGATGTCGAGGCTTTTCTGCTCAGCGGTTTGCCGCTCGTCGAGGACGAGCCCGCCACCGTCGCATGGTTCGGCCTGCGCCTGGGGCCGTCGACGTTCGGCATTTTCGACGCGTTCCCGGACGAAGCAGGCCGGCAGGCGCATCTGTCCGGCGAGGTAGCCGCCGCGTTGATGGCGAAGGCCGGCGAGCTGTTCGCCGCGCCGCCTACGATCGAAAAGGTCGATGTGCTGGCGGCTAAATTGCCGGGCTGACATATCTTTCGACCAGCTGACGATGCGCGGCGCGGGCAGTGTGCCACGCCGCGCCGACGATCCACGTTCCAGCGCTCAGTCGCCCAGTGCGCCTGAACCCTGCTGGCTCGTATAGTGCGCGCGCTTTTCCTCATACATCAGCAGATCGGCGCGCTGCACACCGGCTTCGAGCCGATCGCCACGCTGGCAGGTCGCCGCGCCCATCGAAAAGCTCAGCAGCGTGCCCGGATAAAACTGATTGTTCAGATCGACCAGTTGGCGGATCGCATCGATCATCGCGGCGCCGCCGCGCTCGTCGGTATCCGGCATCAGGATCGCAAACTCGTCGCCGCCGATGCGCGCCGTATGGAACGGTGTATCCATCGCCTTGGCGAGCACCTCGCCGGCGCGCCGTAGCAGCGCATCGCCGGCGGCGTGTCCGAGTTGATCGTTCACGCGTTTGAGCCCGTTCAGGTCGGCCATGATGATCGTCACCGGCCACGGTCCCTTGCGCTCCAGCCGGTTCAGTTCGTCCACGTAGAAGGAGCGGTTGCGCAGTTTGGTCAGCACGTCATGCTTGCCGAGAAATTCCAGATACGCCTCGGCTTTTTTGCGCGCGGTGATGTCGGTAAGGGCGACCAGCACCAGGTCCCATGCGTGTTCGTGACCGGGCAGCACCGAAAATTGCAGGTGCACGTGCACCTCGTTGCCGTCGAGCGAATAGTTGAGCACCTCGCGCTGCTGGAATAGCTTGCCGTCCCACAGGTCGATCAATTGCTCGCGGAAATGCGGGCGCATGTCGTCGCGGAATACGTCCGGCAGGCGCGCCAGCAACGTTTTTTTGTCTTTCGCCGCGAACATCTCCAGCGTGTGCTGGTTCACGTCGAGCACGTGAATTTCCTGCATGCAGCGCTCGACAAACTCGGGATGCACGTCGGTGAACACGCGAAAATCGCTGATGCCGGCCGCGCGTGCTTCGTCGAGCAGGCGCTTGACCGCGCTGAAATCCTCCACCCACAGCGATACCGGCGAATGTTCGAACAGGCCACGCACATACTGTTCGGCAAGCGTGACGCGATGCCGCGCGCCTTCCAGTTCGGTAATGTCTTCGACCGAAACGAGCACGCGGTCCCAGCGTTGTTCGTGGCCGGGCAGCACAGCGCCCTTGAGGAGTACGTCGAGCCGTCGTCCGCCGAGCGTGTAGTTGACCGTCTGACTCGTGAACTGCGATTGCCCGGCCCACAACTGGCACAGTTCCTCGAGGTGGGTCTTCAGCATATCGTCGCGAAACACCGCGGCAAGATTGCCGTTGAGCGCCGCGAAGTCGGCGGCTTCGAATTGCGTGAGCGTCTTCTGATTGACCTTGATCACGCGAATGCTATGTGCGCATTCGGCGACGCGGGCCAGGTCTTCGGCGAAATGCGCGCGCAGATCCGTGACGCCTTGCGCCCGCCAGGTGTCGAACAACGCGCGAACGCAGCTGAAGTCTTCGAGCCAGAGCGAGACGGGCGCGAGTTCGAACATCCCGGAGTCGTCCCCCAAGGGGACTTCCTTCGGGGCGCCCCCCAAGGGGACTTCCTTCGGGGCGTCGTTGGCGGGCACTGGGCCGCGCGGAAGGGTATCCAGCATGAGGGTCCCGTGGTCGGAGTTCGGGCCATTTTAGGACGGCTTGGGCTCGGGTTGCAGAAAGACGCGTCACGAAGCGCATTTGCGTTGCTCCACCCAAGATAATAACGGCGCGATGGCGGCGGACTTTAGACGGCTGAAAACGGCTGAAGACGGTTGATGCGCGAGGCCCCAGGCGGGCTATGTGCGCTCGCGATGCCGGTCAGCGCGCCGGCGTACGCCTTGTTAAACTCACGCCTGTTGCACGTGCTGTCCAAACCTCCCGTTAATAAAAAACGCGTCCAGGTCATGAAGCCATCCCTGCTGGTTCTGATTCACTTGAACGAAGCGAGCCGCGCCAGTGTCGAGGCCACCTTCGACGCCATCTACGTGCCCGATTCCACCCAGCGCGCCGCCGCGATCGCGCAGCGCGGCGACACCGTCCGTGCCGTACTCACCAACGGTACGATCGGTCTGACGGCGGCTGAAATCGATCGGATGCCGCAGCTCGAATTTGTCAGCGCGCTCGGCGCCGGCTTCGAAAATCTGGCTATCGACCATGCCCGCTCGCGCGATATCGTGCTCACCAATGGCGCCGGCACCAACGATCATTGCGTGGCCGACCACGCCTTCGCATTGCTGCTGGCCGTGGTGCGGGACGTACCGCAACTCGATCGGGCGACCCGCGACGGTATCTGGCGCGACGTGCTGCCGATGCAGCCAAACGTCTCCGGCAAGCGGCTCGGTATCGTCGGGCTCGGCAACATCGGCGAGAAGATCGCGCGCCGCGGCGCCGGTTTCGACATGGACATCGGTTATCACAACCGCAAGCCGCGCGAAGGCTCGTCGCTGCGCTATTTCGACAGCGTCGTGGGTCTCGCGCAGTGGTGCGATTTTCTGGTAGTGGCGACGCCCGGCGGCGCCGGCACGCATCATCTGATCGGCAAGACCGTGCTTGAGGCGCTGGGGGAAAGCGGCTTTGTGGTCAACGTCTCGCGCGGCAGCGTGGTGGATACGGCCGCGTTAGCAGCAGCGCTGACCGCGAGGGCGATTGCCGGGGCGGGGCTCGATGTCTACGAGGGCGAGCCGCATCCGCCCGAGGCGTTGCTGGCGCTGCGCAACGTTGTCTTGACGCCGCATGTGGGCGGCCGCTCGCCGGAAGCGATCACGGCCTCAGTGGACAATTTTCTGGCTAACGCGAAACGGCATTTTGCGGGCGACGCGGTATTGACGCCGATCTGAAGCCGCGTGCCGTGCTCCGGCGCGCGTTGCACGCTCACCCACACGCGCCGACTTCGCCGCAGGCGGTGCAAAAATCGCAACCGTCCTTGCGGATCACCGCGTTCGCACCGCACGAGCCGCATTTGCGTCCGAGCATGGTGTGCAGGCCAAACGTGCCACCGGATTGCGCGGAAGCTTCTTCAGCGTCGCCCGCATGAGGGCGTATGCCGAAATCCGCCAACAGCGCGGTTTCGGCCTTCATCTGCCCACGTGGCAGGCGGGCGAGCATGCGCGACGGCACCTGATTGCCTTCGGCGTCGAGAAAGCCGCGCCGATGCAGAATCTGCTGGATTGCAAAAGCGAGCGCCGCGACTTCCGAATCGTGCCAGCGCGGCGTGCGATGACCGTCGAGCCGTTGCACCTCGCCGAGCCGGACCTGCCCACGATCCCACGAGACCTTGCGCATATCCTGCAAGTTACGCGCGACAAAGCCGCCACGCGCGGCGAGCGACAGTGAGCGCATCGTAGCGGTGATCCATTGCTGCGACTCGTCGCGTTGACCGGTCGGAATGAAGAACTCGATAGGGCGCTCGATCGTGACATCTTCACCGCCGAGCCGTCCCGTCACTTCAATGAACGACACCGCCACGTACAGCGACTTTTTGCCGGCTTGCGTCAGATACTCGACTTTTTCGATGATCGCCGGCAATTCACCCTTAGGCCGATGATCGATCGCGATGCGTAGTGGATCGAGATCCATTTCGGCCAGGGTGTCGTCCGCTTGCTGCGGGCTCACGCTGAGCACCGCGCCGAGCGTTTCGTTGGGACGGTATGTGGCGAGGCCCTTGAGCCCGCCTTTCCACGCGTCGAAATAGAGGCTTTCGAACGCTTCGAACGGATAGTCCGCCGGCACGTTCACCGTCTTCGAGATCGACGTATCCACGTAAGGCTGCACGGCGGCCATCATGTCGAGATGGTCACGCGCCGACATTTCGAGCGCGCTGACAAAATAGTCCGGCAACGTTTTGACATCGCCGCCGAGTTCGCGATAGAGCCGATACGCATAGTCTTCGACGTCGAACGATTCGCGGCTGCCGTCGGCCATCACTTTCATGCGCGTGTAGGTCCACGAGAAGGCGGGTTCGATGCCGTTCGACGCGTTGTCCGCGAAGGCGAGACTGACGGTGCCGGTCGGCGCGATCGACAGCAAATGACTGTTGCGGATGCCGTCGCGGCGGATGGCGTCCTTGATGTCGTCGGGCAGACGCGACGCGAACGTGCCTGCTTCCAGATAGCGCTCGGCGTCGAACAGCGCAAACGCGCCGCGCTCGCGCGCCAGGTCCACCGACGCTCGATATGCCTCGTCGCGCATCAGCCGTGCGACGCGCACCGCGAAATCGCGTCCTTCCTGCGAGTTGTAGCGCAGGCCGAGCATCACCAGCGTATCGCCGAGCCCGGTGAAGCCCACGCCGATACGCCGCTTGGCGCGCGATTCGTCGTATTGCTGCGGCAGCGGCCACAGCGTGACGTCGAGCACGTTGTCGAGAAAGCGCACTTGCGTGCGCGTGCGTTGGGCGAGCCCGTCCCAGTCGAAGGAAGGCTTACCGCCGTTCATTTGCGCGAACGGATCAAGTACGAAACGCGTGAGATTCAACGGCCCGAGATTGCAGCAGCCGTACGCCGGCAGCGGTTGTTCGCCGCACGGATTGGTCGCGCGGATGGTTTCGAGCGCGCGCAGATTGTTGTCCTCGTTCATGCGCGACATGAACACGATGCCCGGCTCCGCGACATCGTAGGTGGAGCGCATGATGCGATCCCAGATTTCGCGGGCCGGCTTCTCGCTGTAGACCCACAAGCCGTCGTCGCGTTGCCGCACGTCGCCGGCGGCACGCAACGCGGGCGATGGCTCTGCGCGATGGACGAGCTGCCAGGCTTGATCTTCTTCGACTGCGCGCATGAATTCGTCGGTGACCGCGACCGACACATTGAAATTGTTCCAGCGGCCTTTCGAATGTTTTGCCTCGATGAATTCGAGCAGGTCGGGATGATCGCAATCCAGCACCGCCATTTGGGCGCCGCGCCGCGAGCCGGCGCTTTCGACGGTGCGGCATGACGCATCGAACACGTCGATATAGCTGCACGGTCCTGACGCCGACGAACTGGTGGTGTGAACGCGCGCGCCTTTGGGCCGGATCGCGGAGAAGTTATAACCGACGCCGCCGCCGCGGCGCATCGTTTCAGCGGCTTGCAGCAACGCCACGTAGATGCCGGGCAGGCCTTCCTCGTCGACACCCTGAATCGAATCGCCGACCGGTTGCACGAAGCAATTGATGAGCGTGGCTGCGATACCGGTTCCGGCCGCGCTCATGATGCGGCCGGCGCCGAGCGCGCCGTGACGCAGATTGTCGACGAAGCGTGCTTCCACCGATTCGCGCAGCGCTTCCGGTTCTGCCTGGGCAACGCCGTGGGCGACGCGTTTGAATACGTCGTCGGCCGATTGCTCGTCGCCTTTCGCGTATTTTTCGAGCAGAACGTCGAGGGAGAATTGTTGCGGTGCAACGAGTGGAGCAGCGGGCGCCGCTGCCACCGCTACGCGGGTTTCGGGGGTGTCTTCTGCCATGGTGTGGCCTCTAACGGCGCTGCGGGGGCTGCGGCGCGATGGGTGGAATTGCGGGTCACTATAGCGCGACCAATGGCGTGGTCAGGGTGACTTGCCGCAATGAGGCTCACAGTAACGCAGGCGGCGGGCGTGACGCAAGGTCGCAAATTTGGGGAATTTGCCTGGTTTTGTTTGTCCTGCCGGCGAGGGTGTCTTTGTGCCTGCGGCGTTGATCTTTCCTTGATTCGATATTGGTTGACGCCAGAAAGAACAACGAGAAAAAAACAAAAAATCAAACTTCATCCGCGAGAGCGCACAACACCTCAGCCGAAATCATTGCCGAAGCATTAGAAGGCGCTGGCCGCTCAGCCGGTTTGAAAACAGCATCTCCGCGGCGAATCTTCCGCCGCGACACGGCGCAGGTACCGGAGGTATGCGCCGAGCGCCGGCGCCACCGCTGCTCGCCATAATGGCAGCGCCCAGGCTCGACCCAGCGGATCACCAGCGTCGTGTCGGAGCGCTCGAGAATCTCGATGCGTACGCCATTGGCACCGTCAAGGGGGATGGACTCTATGGTCATCATGGTCGGCTCCGTAGTGTGGTGCGCCGAATGTAGTCCCACGCGCTCCGGATAGCCATTCCGCGACAGTCGAAACACTGTTCTCGAATTAGCAACAATGAAACTTGACATTCGCATTCACACGAAACGACGGGGCTTCGCGGGCATGGTCGAGTCAAATTTTGCGATAGCGCGGATTTTTGCAACGCAGTGTTGTACGCAGTGCGACGAGAGGAGCCGTGCGTAAAGGGCGCCGACTCTTCCTTTAAGATGTGGATATTGTCGAGCGACCGTGCAAATGAAAGTGTAGCGGGTTTGCATTTTTCCGGTCGGCTCGCGCACATATCGACAAGAGGTCACATGATTTCACTCCCCCCGGCGGCTCCGCCCGAATCGCCGACACCCAGTTGCCTGAAAAAGCAGAAGGCCGCGTCGCTCGTGTTGTACATCGCACTGGTGCTGCTGGCGTTATGGGTCGTACGGGACTTCATCGCAGTGGTGGCCTGGGCGGGCGTCATTGCGATCGCGCTGTGGCCGCTGTTGCGCAAGGTGGAGGGAAGCCGCTGGTTCGCCGGCCGCACCACGCTGATCGCCGCGCTGTTGACGCTCGCGATTGCACTGCTGGTGGTGCTGCCGGTCGGCATCGGCATCGCACAGGCGTTACGCGAAGCACGCGACCTGTCGGACTGGTTCAGCGCGGCGCAGGACAACGGCATCGCGATGCCGAGCTTCATCGAGCGTTTGCCGTTCGGCGTGCAACAGATTTCGGCGTGGTGGCAGGCCAACCTCGCTCAACCGTTACGCGACTCGGCGGCAATGAAAGGCCTGCATAGCACCGCGGTGATGACGCTCGGGCGGCACTTCGGCGCGCGCGCGGCGCACGGCGTGATGGTGTTCGCGTTCATGCTGGTCACGCTGTTCGTGATTTTTCAGGCGGGGCCGCATCTGTCCGGCGCGATTCTCAAAGGTGTGCGGCGCGGCTTCGGCGACGACGGAGCGCACCTCGTCGAGCGCATGGCCGCGGCGGTGCGCGGCACGGTGTCAGGGCTGGTGGTAGTCGGATTCGGCGAGGGCGCGTTGATCGGCATCGCCTATTTCGTCACGGGCTTGCCGCATGCCGCGCTGCTCGGGCTCGTCACGGCGATCGCCGCGATGCTGCCGTTCTGCGCGCCGATCGCGTTTTTCCTCGCGGCCTTGTGGCTGTTCGTGCAAGGCTCGGTTGCCGCGGCCATGGGGCTGGTGGTGTTCGGCTCTGTCGTGGTGTTTATCGCCGAGCATTTCGTGCGGCCGGTGCTGATCGGCAACTCGACGCGTTTGCCCTTCCTGCTGGTGCTGTTCGGCATTCTCGGCGGCGCGGAGACGTTCGGGCTGCTGGGCCTGTTCATCGGGCCCGCGCTCATGACCGTGCTGATGGTGCTGTGGACCGATCTCGTGCAATAGTTGCACGCCGGCCGGTTGCCCCGCGATCAGCAACGACACCCGATTCGCCAGCTCACTTTTCCTGATCGTGCGAAGCCGGCTTCACGCAGCCGAGCGTGTATTTCAGCGCGGCCGGCAGCAATGCGCTCCACACCTCCCAGGTGTGACCGCCGCCGACGATGCGCAGCGCCGCCGGATTGCCCGCCAGCCGAAGATGCGTGTAGAGCGACGAGGCGTCGGCCTGGATGGCGAGGTCGTCGTCGCCGGCCGCGATGAACATGGGCAGACGGTAGGGACGGCTCATATAGCGCTCCCATTGCGCCGGATAGTTGAGCGCATGCCAGACCCGCGGATCGAACTGCCGGTCGCCGAATACGCCGACACGGCGCGCCGCCGAAGCAAGCGGCGGCTCGGTCGCATAGATCGCGGGGCTCAACAGCAGCACGCCGCAAAAACGCTCGGGTTGCGTCATCGCGTAGCGCAGCGCACCGAAGCCGCCCATCGACACCCCGCCGATCATCCGTCCGCCACGCTGCGTCGCGACCGCGTAGTGCGTTTCAACCTCGGGCAGCAGATCGTCGAAGAAGGCCGTCTCGATCTTCTCCTTGCGATCGACGTACCAATCCGTGCCGCCTTGCGGCATCACGATCGCGACCGGCGGCATCTCCTTGCGCTCGATCAGCGCGTCGGCGGTGGTTTGCAGATTGCCTTGCGTGACCCAGTCGTCGGCATTGCCGTTATTGCCGTGCAGGAGATACAGCACCGGGATGCGGGCGGCGTCGTGGCGATAGCCGGTCGGCAGATAGATCGTATAAGCCCAATCGCGATCGAGCGCGTCGGAATGGAAAGTCCGGCTGATGACAGTGCTGCCGATAGCCGGCGCGCCGACGGCGGCGCACAGGACAAGCAGCGTGGTGTGAAGAAGTAAGCGCATGTCAGTGTAGGAGGCGACGGCGCAAGTCGCGCGCGGCCATGATGCTATCAGTATCGGCAGTGGGCGCCGACGGTGGCGACGGCAGTGGGCGCAGGCAGTGGCGACGTCAATACGGCGAGCGATCGCAGGCGCGAGGCGTGGCTCTCAGGGCGAAGTGTCCAGGCGCCAGGCAGCGAGCCGGGCAAGGAAGCGCGTGAACGGCTCCGACGCTTTCGCGACAGCGAACAAAGCGCCCACCGCGAACGCGTCCGCAAGGAGACCGAGCGGATAGTTCAGATAGCCGTCGGTGGCCGCATACAGCACCGAATCGACGACCAGCGAAATCACCGCGCCGGCGATAAAGCACAACAGCCCCTTGCGGCCAATCATGCCGACCCACGGCAACCATTGCGCGAGCTGCTTCGCCCAACCAAGCTCGATCAGGTTCGCGACCAGCCAGGCAATCGCGAGGAAATTCACCGCGCGCAGGTACGAGAGATTCTGCTTGAAGATTCCGTCGAGCGGCTCGCGTTCGATAAAGAGCTTGTAGTACGCGGCGGCCGCGACCACGGCAAGCGCCAGCATGCTGACCAGCCAACCCGAACGGTGCGCGCTGACCCGCTGATAAACCGGCTGGCAACGCGCCAGCACACCGAGCACGAACAGCAGTTGCCAGGCGAACGGGTTGAAGTCCCAATGAGTATCCGGCGCGGCGGGCAGATAGGCGTCAATCGCCGGGGCGCCGGCCCACAACGCGACGCTGCCCGCCAGCAACAGCCACGGCTGGTTGCGCGCGAGCGGCAGAATCATTGGCACCAGCAGGGCGAAGAACGCGTACATCGGCAGCACCGAAGCGAGATACGGCTGACGGCGAAACAGCAGGATGTCGCGCAAGGCAGCCACGGGCGCGTCGATCAGATCGTCGAGATCGGTGGTGGCGAGATTGGGCCCGTCGATGCTGAACGCGGTGAGCACGGCGCTGACGAGCAGCATCAAGCCGGCCGTGACAAGGAACGCGCGATAGATTTCCAGCGACCGCCGCAAGAAGCGGCTGCGCGCGATCGCCTCGGTACGCCGTTCGGCCAGCGCCGCGTAGGCGGTCGCGGTAGCGAAGCCGCCGAGGAACACGAACACTTCGGCGGCATCGCATAACGCGTACGCATGCAGCGTGACGCGCGACAGGATGCTGCCGCCGATATGGTCGACGACGATGATCAGTAAAACCAGCCCGCGAAAAAAATCGAGCTCGATGAGACGGGATTGCGACTTTTGCATTGTGTGGTGCCAGGTCATGCATCAAGCGGCCCCATGCGACGGCGCGCTAGTCCAAGCGCGGCGGGCGTCTCACAAGGCTTTGGAATTGGATTGGTGCTGCGGCGGACGGCCGCCCCGCAGATGGCCGCCCCGCAGATGCGCGACCCGCGTCGCCGCTTTCAAGCCGGCACACAAGGCGCGGCTGCAGGGGCAGAAAAAATGACTCGTTCGAATACGGGGAGTTCCGTTGCGGTGCCGCAAAAATTTTCAATTATATTTCTTTGGATGACAAAAACGCCTGCAGCTATGCAGTGCCAGCCATGTCCATCGGACGGCGGGCTCAAGCGTGGGCGGCGCGGCCCCGTTTACCTGAATATGTGCCGCTGCAACAGCCGTCCATCAGCGCTCGTGGAGATTTCGCAACGTTTTGAGATATGGAAGCGACACCCGATAGACGGCAGCCTATCGGCGTGTGAGGATTTCTTTAAATTGGGTCGGGGTTGATAAAGGCGTTATCAGAGCGTCATAAGAAAGCGGTCGGGTCGAGTTATCCCATTGCTCGAGTGCAGGGAGATCTTCATGAACAAGCAAGTGTTCGCGCTGGCTGTCTCCGCCGCTGTGTCCGTTACATTTGCCGTGCCCGGGTTCGCCCAGACCAGCGTGACCTTGTATGGCGTCATCGATGAAGGCATCAACTACACCAACAATGCCGGCCGCGGCCATGTCTATGAACTGGCAAGCGGCGATGCGCAAGGCAGCCGCTGGGGTCTGAAGGGCTCGGAGGAACTGGGCGGCGGGCTGAAAGCGATCTTCCAGCTGGAAAACGGCTTCGACGTCAATTCCGGGCGGCTCGGCCAGGGCGGCCGGATGTTCGGCCGCCAGGCCTTTGTCGGCCTGAGCGCGGAGCGATACGGCGTATTGACGTTCGGCCGCCAGTACGACTCGGTGGTCGACTATCTGGCGCAGACCACGGCCAATGGCAATTGGGCCGGCGCGCTGTTCTCGCATCCCTACGATAACGACAACACCGACAATACGTTCCGCCTCGACAATACGGTCAAGTACACCAGCCCGCAGATTTCCGGCTTCCAGTTCGGCGGCACCTACAGCTTCAGCAACGATACGAACTTCGCGAATAATCGCGCGTACAGTTTCGGCGGCCAGTACGCCTATGGCGGCCTGCTGGTGGCGGCCGCGTATCTGCAGGCCGACAACGCCGGCAACGGCTCAAACGGCGCGATCACCGCGAACGACGCCAGCTTCATCGCCGCCCGCATGCGCGTGTTCGGCGGCGGCATCACCTATACCTTCGGGCCGGCCACTGCCGGCTTCTCGTACAGCAACTCGAATTACCGGGACCCGACCGGCAACGGCTATCTCGGCGTCACGCCGCTGGTGCCGCCCGGCGTATTGCTGAACTCGCTCAAGTATCAGAACTTCGAAGTGAACGGCAAGTATCAGATCACGCCGATGCTGTTCGTCGGCGCACAGTACGTGTACACGATGGAAACCTATGACGCGTCGAGCGGCGGCGTGAAGCCGAAGATTCACTCGTTCGGCTTGATGGCGGACTACAACTTGTCCAAACGCACCGACGTGTACATTCAGGGCGGGTATCAGCGGGTCACCGGCGACTCGACGGATTCGATTCTCGACGACGCCTTTATCCCCGGCACCCAGGCACCTTCATCGACGTCGAAGCAGGTGGTGGTGCGGGCGGCGATACGGCACAAGTTCTAGCGGCGGGCGCGCGTCACACTTCGAGTGCGCGCCCCTGGTAGTCCGACAACCAGAATCCCGTGCTGCCGGTGCTGCACTTTACGCATCATCCGGTCGGCTACGTGCTGTATCAGGGGCAGTACTATAGCTAGCCCCGTCTGACTGGCTTGCGCCTACTGGGCGCAAGCCGTATTTCCCTCACGCTTTTGATCCGCGCTTGCCCTCGCTCCGGCCGCCGATTCAAGTTTTGGCGGCCTTTTGCCGTTAAAGCCAAGGTTTCATCCGGTCGTCGAGGCGGCGCTGTTGCCGGCCTTTACGACGATGTTCAGGCGCATTGTGCGACGCTCCAGCCAGCGACCGGCTGCGATACCGTGGGTAAGGTTTGTATCAGAGTGTTCGGCGCGGCGCGCTTTTTGCAAAATCGACTTTACAATTCCGCTGGGATTTTAATCGGCAATCTGGCCCTTTTCGCGGAAAATCGCCGGTTTTAGGCAACCCGCCGAGGCGGCAGGACTTGAATAAACGGCAGGGCATGGGTGGGCGCCGCACGAGGCGGCCTCGCCGGGTCGCATGGATCGCAGCGCGTCGTACGAACGCGCGCATCGCTTGCGACACGGCGGCATCCCGGCTCGCCAATGAATAAGGCAGGAGTCGAAGATGTCGGGAAAGCGTTTCGACAGAACAATAATGGCCAGTTTGGCCGGCGTGTGGGTCGCGCTGGCGGTCAGCGGTTGTGCGAATGTGGGACAGACGGGCGATGCATCCAGTGCATCGGCTGCTTCCGGTGCGGCGGCTTCGGGAGCCCCGGTGGCTTCGGCGACGCCCGCGTCTGACGCGGCTGCGGGCGCCGCGGTTCAGGCAACAGTCAATGACGGCGCGCCGCTCAAGAAGGCGCCACAGCTGGTGTATCGCGTTAAACGCGGCGATACGTTGGCGCGTATCGCGCAGCATCACAATTGCAGTGTCAGACAGTTGCAGGCATGGAATGGCCTGAAGCCGTCCTCGCGACTGAAGCGGGGGCAGGTGCTGCACGTCGCCTCGCCGGAAACGGTACGGGCGGCCAACGCGGCGGCGGCCGCTGCGAAGGCCGCGGCTGCGTCCACGCCGGCTGTGCCGCTCGCGGTGCAGTCATCATCGGCGCCGGCGGCGGCAGCCACGCAGTCGGCCGCGCCCAGTGCTGCAGATGCGCGCGAAGTCGCGCAGCAAACCATGCGGCACGCGAAAGGTGTCTCACTGGCATGGCCGGCGAGCGGCAAGGTCGTCGAGAGCTTCCAGGCCGGCGAAACGCGCGGCATCGAGATCGGCGGCAAGGCGGGCGACCCGGTGCGGGCCGCGGCCGACGGCAAAGTGATGTACGCGGGCACGGGTCTGAACGGCTACGGCAGTCTGATTATCGTCCAGCACAACAAGGACTTTCTAACCACCTACTCGCATAACCGCAAGCTGCTGGTCAAGACCGGCGACATTGTGGTGCAAGGGCAGCAGATCGCCGAGATGGGCGACGAAAAGAACTCGCGCGTCTCAGTCGGTTTCGAGTTGCGCCGCGATGGCAAGCCGATCGATCCGATGCCGTATTTGCCGCAAGGGCGCGGCTAAGCACAGCGTATTCAATCGAACCAACGGAGCGCCGCCGCGACGATCGCTTCGGGCGCATCTTCCTGCATCAGATGGCCGGCTTTGGGCACTGCCTGGAAACGCGCCTCCGGTATCGCTCCGGCTAGTTGACGGCCGCGTTCGAGCGGAATCCATTGGTCTTCTTCACCCCACAGGATTTGCGTCGGACAGCGCACCTGCGCATAGCGCGCTTCGACTTCATCGGTGTAGCGCTGATCCATTTGCGCAATCTGCCGGTAGAACGCGGGTTGCCCGGTTTCGCCGAGCCACGGCCTCACGTAAGGCGCAAGTTCCTCGTCCGGCATATCGCGTGCGATCGCGCCGCGCACATACGCTTTCACGACCGCTTCGTGGATAGTCGGCGGCAGTCCGGCGAATGCGTCGCCGTGCTCGCGCACGTGCCGCACGAATGGCGAACCCCACGGCGCAACGGCGACCGGATCGATCAGCGTGAGGCTGCGATAGTCGCAACCGTCGATCAGATGTGCACGCAACGAAGTCGCGCCGCCGAAATCGTGCGCAATGACGTCCGGACTCTTCAGTTGCCAATGCTCGAGCAACGCTGTCAGCAGCACGTTCTGCACGCCGAGCGACACGTCCTGGCCATCGCACTGTTGCGATTGGCCATAGCCGAGCAGGTCGTAGTAATAGACGGTGCGAATCTGCGCGAGATGCGGGGCGATGCGATGCCACACATACGAAGAAAACGGCGTGCCATGAATCAGCACCAGCGGCGGGCCGTTGCCGGTCACGTGAAAACGCACGGTTTGATCGCGGAACGTATAGCTTTCGGCAAGCGGCCAGTTTTGCATAGCGGTGAGGGAATTCGGGAGTCGAAGGCTTCTTCGGCTCACCTCGACGAAGCCGAAGCGAGCCAGGTAACGCAACCGGCTACTCGACGTCGACGCCGCGCAGTAGCTGCGCGACCTGGCCGTGGTGATGCAGGATCGCCGGATCGGCCTGCAACAGCGGCAGGTAGCGCGGCAGAAAAGCATTGTTGGGTTGCTCGGCCGAAAAGAGACCCGTGACCCCCACAACGGCGGCGAGCCGGTCGGCTTCATCGGCTTCCTTGTCGTCGAGAGTCTCATCGACGTTCGCGATGACGGTAGACAGCGGCGTGAGCCAGCGAAACGCCGAACCGTTGATGAGCACCTGCAGGAATGCCGCCGGCGTCACCGGGCCGAACTCCTTTTCATACGATGCGCGTTCGTGATCGAGAATCGCCTTATGCAGCGCCAATAGCGGCCTGCGAATCTCCGAGAGGAATTGAATGCTTTGCTGGTCGTTCATGGTGCCGCTCCTGTCGCGCTCCTGTCGGATAGTTCGGCCGGATCAAACCGGGTGATCGGATCGAGCCAGTCCCATCCTAACAAAATCGCTCAGTAATGAATTAAGAAGAATTAAGCAATCGCGCGAACTGCGTTGGCGCGAGCCGATAGGACGATGCTAATGCATTGATTTGAATCTCGTTTCAGCGTCAGTGCGCGGTGGAGCAGACCGTTTGCCGGCGCGCGAAATTGTGCGACGTGGCGGCGAACTTCTTTCGCGACGGCTACAATTTCCCAGTCCCTTCCGGCGCTCTCGCGCTGCGCATGATCTTCCGTTTCAATGCACACCAGCCTGACTGCGTATTAGTACAGCTTGTCGAATAAACGCGGCACGTCTTTGCGTTTTGGTTCAACGTCCCAGTCTAAATAGCCGGATAGACAATAAATCCCACTCGGAGCCGCCTATGACAACGCTCAACATCAACGGCCAGATTCATACCGTCGACGCGCCGCCCGACATGCCCTTGCTGTGGGTCTTGCGCGACATCGTCGGCTTGACCGGCACCAAGTTCGGTTGCGGTATTGCTCAATGCGGCGCCTGCACGGTGCATCTCGACGGCGTCGCGGTGCGCTCGTGCGTGCTGCCGGCGGCCGCGGTCGGCGACAGGAAAATCACCACCATCGAAGCGGTCGGCAACACGCCTGCCGGGCAGAAGGTCCAGCAGGCATGGCGGCAACTGGATGTCGTGCAATGCGGCTACTGTCAGTCGGGGCAGGTGATGTCGGCGGCATCGCTGCTGGCGAGCAACCCGAATCCCACCGATGCGGACATCGACGCCGCCATGGCCGGCAACATCTGCCGCTGTGGGACCTACAACCGCATCCGCGCGGCGATCAAGCAAGCCGCGAAGGGAGCCTGACCATGTCCCGGGGATTGCTCGATGCACAGAACGGCGCGCAGCCGTCGAAGGGTGGCGCAGGTGGCGCGGGTGGCATTACGCGCCGCACTTTCCTGAAATTCAGCGTGACGGTGGGCGCGGCGACGGGCGGCGGCCTGCTGCTCGGCTTCAGCATGCCGGCCGTCAGCCAGGACCAGAAAGCCGGCAAATCGGTGATCGGCGGCGACGCCGACGAAGCGCCGCAAAACGGCGTCTTCGCGCCGAACGCGTTCATCCAGATCGACACTGCGGGCAAGGTCACACTGGTGATGCCGAAGGTCGAGATGGGCCAGGGCGTCTATACGTCGATTCCGATGCTGATCGCCGAAGAACTCGAAGTGCCGCTCGACTCGGTCACGCTCGATCATGCGCCGCCAAACGAAAAGCTCTTCATGGACCCGCTGCTCGGCGGCCAGCTCACGGGCGGCTCGACATCGATCCGTTATGCGTGGGAGCCGATGCGCCGCGCCGGCGCGGCCGCACGTACCGTATTGATCGGCGCCGCCGCGCAGCAATGGCAAGTGGATCCGGCCAGTTGCCACGCGCAGGCGGGCCAGGTGATTCACGCGGCCAGCAATCGCAGTATCGGCTACGGGCAATTGGCCGATGCCGCCGCGAAACTGCCCGCGCCGCAAAACGTCAAGCTGAAAGACCCGAAGGATTTCAAGCTGATCGGCACGCCGGCCAGGCGCCTCGATTCGCCGGAGAAGGTCGACGGCACCGCGGTATTCGGCCTCGACGTGCGCGTGCCGGACATGGTCTATGCGGCGATCGCGAACTGCCCGGTGTTCGGCGGCACGCTGGTGAGCGTCGACGATACCAACGCGAAGAAGATTCCCGGCGTGCACCGGGTCGTCAAGATCGACAACGCAGTGGCGGTGATCGGCGACCATACGTGGGCGGCCAAACGCGGCGTGCAGGCGCTCGATATCAAGTGGAACGAAGGCGCGGGCGCCCATCTCTCGATGAAGCAGATCGTCGACGATCTCGCCAATGCGTCGCAACGCAATGGCGCGGTGGCGCGTAAAGAGGGCGATGTCGGCAACGCGTTCTCAAACGCGAAGACCCGCGTGGATGCGGTCTATCAGCAGCCGTTCCTCGCGCACGCCACGATGGAGCCGATCAATTGCACGGTCCACGTGCGGCCCGACGGCTGCGAGATCTGGCTCGGCTCGCAGGTGCCGACGCGTGTGGTGGATGCCGCCGTCGCCGTGACCGGTTTGCCGGCGGAGAAGATCGTCGTGCATAACCATCTGATCGGCGGCGGTTTCGGCCGGCGGCTCGAATTCGACATGGTCACCCAGGCGGTCAAGGTCGGCAAACAGGTGTCGACGCCGGTCAAGGTCGTCTGGACGCGCGAAGAAGACATCCAGCACGACATGTACCGGCCGTACTACTACGACAAGATCTCCGCCGGGCTCGACGCGAACGGCAAGCCGGTCGCGTGGCAGCACCGGATTGTCGGCTCGTCGATCCTGGCGCGTTTCGCGCCGCCCGCGTTCAAGGACGGCCTCGATCCGGATGCCGTCGAAGTCGCCGCTGACCTGCCGTACGACTTGCCGAACCAGCTGGTCGACTACGTGCGTCAGGAGCCGCACGCGGTGCCGACCGCGTTCTGGCGCGGCGTGGGCCCGACGCGCGGCACCTTCGTGGTCGAGAGTTTTATCGACGAACTCGCCGCGCAGGCCAAAATCGATCCGGTCAAATATCGTCAGGGCCTGCTTGGCAAAACGCCGCGCGCGCTGAATGTGCTCAACACCGCGACGCAGGCCGCGAACTGGGGCAAGGCTGTGCCGAAGGGCCAGGGGCGCGGCGTCTCGGTGATGCACGCGTTCGGCAGCTTCTTCTCGATGGTCGCGGATGTGACCGTCGAGAAGGGCGAGGTGACGGTGAACCGGGTGGTGTGCGCAGTCGATTGCGGGATGGTGGTCAATCCGAATACCGTCGAGGCACAGGTGCAGGGTGGCGTCATCTTCGCCATCACGGCGGCGCTCTACAGCGAGATCACGATCAAGGACGGCCGCGTCGAGCAGAATAATTTCACCGACTACCGGATGTTGCGCATCGATCAGACGCCGGACATCGAGGTGCATATCGTGAAGAGCAGCGAGGCGCCCGGCGGTATCGGCGAACCGGGCACGGCGGCGCTCGCGCCCGCTCTGGCGAACGCGATCTATGCGGCCACCGGCAAGCGGCTGCGGCAATTGCCCGTCGGCAGTCAACTGCAAACCGCCTGACAGCTTTGCATGGGATCGGAGTAAGCGCTAAAGCGCTAACTCCGATCGACAGGAGCCTGACATGACAAACACTCTCAAGGGTTTCGGTGCGGCGCTTTGCGTGGCGCTGCCGTTCCTGACGCAAACCCCGGTGCAGGCAGCCGACCAGGCGCTGGTGCAACGCGGCGCGTATCTGGCGAAAGTCGGCGATTGCGTTGCCTGCCACTCGGCGCCAAAGGGCAAGCCGTTCGCGGGCGGCCTGCCGATGACCACGCCGATGGGCCAGATCTACACGACCAACATCACGCCGGATCCGGCTACCGGCATCGGCAGCTACACCGAGGAGGACTTTGCGAGAGCGATGCGTGAAGGCGTCGCGAAAGACGGCCACAACCTGTATCCGGCGATGCCATATCCGTCCTATGCGAAGGTCAACGACGACGACATGAAAGCGCTCTACGCGTTCTTCATGAGCGGCGTCGCGCCGGTGCAGCAGGCGAACCGCGAGCCGGATATCCAATGGCCGTTGAACATGCGCTGGCCGTTGAAGATCTGGAACCTCGTGTTCCTGGAGAAGGGCGTCTATCAGGACAAACCGGGCAAGGATGTCGCGTGGAATCGCGGCGCGTACCTCATCCAGGGCCTGGGGCACTGCGGCTCGTGTCATACGCCGCGCGGCATCGCGTTCCAGGAGAAGGCGCTCGATGAATCAGGCAGCGCGTTCCTGACCGGCGGCCTGCTCGACGGCTGGTTCGCCGCGAACCTGACCGGCGAACACAACGTCGGTCTCGGCCGCTGGAACGATCAGGATCTGCAGGCGTTCCTGAAGACCGGCGCGAATCGCCACGCATCGGCGTTCGGTTCGATGACCAGCGTGATCAACAACAGCACGCAGGCCACGAACGACACCGACATCGCCGCGATGACCACGTATCTGAAGTCGTTACCGCCGGCGGGTGGCACGGGCGCGGCACCTTACAGCTACGATCCGCAGACCACGAAGGTATCGTTGAACCGTCCTGCGAACAACGCCGGTGCGCGTGTCTACACGGCGTATTGCATGCACTGTCACGGCGTCGACGGGCGAGGCTTTGCGCCGATGCTGGCGCCTTTGGCCGGCAATCCGAACGTGTTGGAGAAGGATCCGTCGTCGCTGATCAACGTGACGTTGAACGGCACGGGCGATCTGGTGATCGGCGGTATTCCGGCGCCGTATCCGATGCCGAAGTATGCACCGGTGCTCAACGACCAGCAGATCGCCGACGTGCTGAGCTTCGTGCGCGCCGGGTGGAACAACGGTGCGCCGGCGGTGAGCGCAGACGAGGTGGCGAAGCTGAGGAAGTCGACGCAAGCGGCGCGGTAATCACGCCGGAAAGGCAAAAAAAGCGGCAACCGTGCAGGACGACGGTTGCCGCTTTTTTATCGTCTATCAGTCTTACCGATGCTGCCCGACCTTCTGCCGCTTCTCCAGCACTCTTGCATACCAGGTCAACGGAAAACACATCGCGAAGTAAAGCATCGCGACCATGCCGTAGATCGGGAACGGCCAGAACGCGGCGTTGGTGATCATCGTGCCGGTCTTGGTCAACTCGGTGAAGCCGATGATCGACGCGAGCGCGGTGCTTTTCACCACTTGCACGAGGAAACCGACCGTCGGCGCAACCGCGATTTTCAGCGCCTGCGGCCACACGATATAGCGCAGTTGCTGACTGAAAGTCATGCCGAGACTCGCGCCGGCCGCCCACTGGCCGCGCGGCACCGCTTCGACACAGCCGCGCCAGATGTCGACCAGATACGCGCTCGTATAAAGCGTCAGCGTGACGGCTGCCGCCACCCACGGCGAGACATCGACACCCAGCAACGGCAGTCCGAAGAACGCAAGAAACAGCTGCATCAGGAGCGGCGTGCCCTGAAACACCTCGACGTACACCACGACGACGCGGCGCAGCCACGGCAACGGCGAAACGCGCATCGCCAACAGCAGCAACCCGACGATGCCGCCGCCGACAAACGCGATTAACGACAACAGCACCGTCCAGCGGGCGGCGAGCAGCAGATTGCGGGCGATGTCCCACAGTGTGAATTCGACCATGATCAACGCTCCGTCGGCAGAGTGCGCGCGCCGCGCCATGCAAAGCGCGTGCGCCAGTTACGCGGGGCGCTGCCGGCGCCTCTCGCTGCGCGGCCGGCGAACAGTCCGCGTCCGAACCGGTTCAACAATTGCCGCAACAGGATCGACAGAATCAAGTACGTTGCCGTGATGATCAGATAGCTTTCGAACGAGCGGAAGTTGCGCGACTGGATGAAGTTGGCCGCGTAAGTCAGGTCGGGCACCGAGATCTGCGACACCACCGCCGAGCCGAGCATCACGATCAGCACCTGGCTCAGCAGCGCGGGAAACACGTTGGCGATCGCCTGCGGCAGCACGATATAGCGAAATACCTGGCGGCCATGCAGGCCGAGCGCCTGGGCCGCTTGCACCTGGCCGCGCGAAATCGAATCGATGCCGGCGCGCACGATCTCGATCGCGTAGGCGCCGAGATTGACGGTCATCGCCAGAATCGCGGCCTGTACTTCGTCGATATGAATGCCGAGGCTCGGCAAACCGAAAAAGATAAAAAACAGCTGCACGATGAACGGCGTGTTGCGGATCAGCTCGACATAGCTCGCGACCACCCAGCGCGCCCACTTCGGCCCGGCCACCGCGACGCTCGCGCCGGCAATGCCGACCAGACCGCCTAGCAGGGTGGATACGGCCGTGAGCCCCAACGTCACGGCGACGCCGCGCGCGAGCATCCCTGCATAGAGGCCGAAGCCGCTGAAATCGAACGCATACGTCATGGTGTGGCGCTCATCGTGAGGTCAAACTCCAGCGCGGACGCCCCGAAGGAAGTCCCCTTGGGGGACCGGCATGCCGGTCCGCGCAAAAAAGGTTCAGAGGTCGGCCGGCAGCGGCGTACGCAGCCACTTCTGCGAAATCGCGTTCATCGTGCCGTCCTTGCGGGCCTTGGCAATCGTTTCGTCGACTTTCTGCTTCAGACGCGGCTCGTTCTTGTTCAAACCGACGTGATCCGGCGAGCTGAACAGCGAGAACTTCTGCTCCGGATCGTTCGCCGGATGACGCGCGAGGATCGTCGCACCGACGTCGTTGCCGACCACCATCAACTGTACCTGACCAGAAATAAACGCCGAAATTGCGCCGTTCGGATCGTCGAAACGTTTGATGGTCGCGCTGGGCGGCGCGATCTTGCTGACACTCAGGTCTTCCAGCGTGCCGCGCGCGACAGAAATCGACTTGCCGGCGAGGTCGGCGGCGTTTTTAACGGGCAGGCTTTTCGGGCCGAACACGGCGAGGTAGTAGGGCGCGTACGGCTGCGAGAAGTCGATCACCTTTTCACGTTCCGGCGTCTGGCCGACCGACAGCAGCATGTCCGCCTTGTGGTCGGTAAGGTAGGCCATGCGGTTGTCGCCCGTCACCTGGACGAGTTCGACCTTCGCGTTGAGCGCCTTCCCGATCAGGTTGGCGACGTCGATGTCGTAGCCCATCGGTTTCATGTCCGGGCCGATCGAGCCGAACGGCGGGTAGTCCTCGAATACGCCGATGCGCACCGTGCCGGATTTGGCGATCGTGTCGAGCGCATCCGCGTTCGCGGCGCCCGGGAATGCGCACAGTGCGCCGAGGCCGGTGAAGGCCAGCGTCGCGGCCAGGGTGGCGAACACGCGGCGCGGGTTCGATCGAGCAACTTGGGGCTGGTTCATGGTCTTTCCTCTGTCGAAAACGTCGGTATTGGAATGGGTTTCAATGAGCCCGTTTCAGTGGGCCGCACGGGCGGCGATCAGTTTGCACGCATGCGGTGGCAATTCCGCGAACACCGGCATGCCGAGCGTGAGTCCCGGCGTCTCGCGCGGCGTGGTCGCTGCGGTCAGCGTGAAGCCGGCGCAGTCGATGGTCGCTTCGAGCGACGCGCCGACGTCGCGGATAAACGTGACCGTTCCTGCAAGGCGGTTCGGGCTCGCATCGGCGGACGCCGATTTGACGCACACGTCTTCCGGCCGGATCAGCAGACGGATATCGCGGTTCGATTCCGGCACGCGCGCCGGTTGCACGACCACAATGCGCCGGCCGCCCGGCAGGCTCACGCCGCCCGCACCGTCGTAAGTGACCGGCAGAATATTGCCGAGGCCGATGAAGTCGGCGACAAATTCGCTCACCGGGTCGCGGTAGATATCGAGCGGTTTGCCGACCTGCGCAATGCGGCCTTTTTCCATCACCACGATCTCGTCGGCCATCGTCATCGCTTCGCGCTGGTCGTGCGTGACCATGATCGTCGTGATGCCGAGCCGCTGTTGCAGCAGGCGGATTTCGACCTGCATCGCTTCGCGCAGCTTGGCGTCGAGTGCTGACAGCGGTTCGTCGAGCAACAGCAGTTTCGGTTGCGACGCGATCGCGCGTGCGATCGCCACGCGCTGCCGCTGGCCGCCGGAGAGTTGCGTGACCGGCCGGTTCGCCATGTGCGGCAACTGGATCAACGCCAGCAGTTCGGCCACGCGGCGCGCCTGCGCGTCCTTCGCCGTCTTGCGCAGCTTGAGCGGATACGCGACGTTTTGCGCCACCGTCATATGCGGGAACAGCGCGAGCGACTGGAACACCATGCCGAAGTCGCGCTGGTTGGCCGGTAAGCGCGTGATGTCGCGGCCGGCGAAATCGATGCGGCCCGAGCTCGGCGTTTCCAGGCCGGCGATCATCCGCAACAAGGTCGTCTTGCCGCAACCCGACGGTCCGAGAAAGCACACCAGCTTGCCGTCGGGCACGCTCAGATCGACGCTGTCGACGGCATGGGCTGCGTTGAAGCGTTTGGTCACGGTCTGCAAGGTCAGATGGGTCATCGAATGCTCCAGCATGTAGGGACCGTCAAAGCGCGACGCCTTCATCGCCGATCAGCTTTTCGAGCAGCCAGATCAGCGCGAAGTCGATGGCGACGATGAACACCGCGAAACAGAACACGGTCGGATCGAGCGACGACACCGTGCGGCTGTAGAGCCACACCGGCAGCGTCATCGTGTCGATGCCGTATAGGAAGAAGGTGACGGTGAACTCGTTGAACGAGATGATGAACGCGAACAGCATGCCGGCAAGGATGCCCGGGCGCATCAGCGGCAGGATCACGTCGACGAGCGCGCGGCGCGGGCTTGCGCCCATCACGCAGGCCGCCTCTTCGAATTCCGGACCGATTGCCGCAACCGACGCCGCGCAGTTCTTCACCGTGAAAGGCAGCGCCAGAATCACATGCGCGATGATCAGGCGGAACACGCCGAGTTCGATCGGCAGCACATTGAACACCAGCAGCAGCGACAAGCCGAGCATCACCAGCGGATAGACGAGCGGCAACGCCACCAGTTGTTCGACCGCCGGTTTGCCGCGAAAGCGGTAGCGGCTCAATGCGTAGGCGGCGGGCACCGAGACGAGCGTGGCGATCAGCATCGTCGAGACTGCGACGATCAGGCTCGTGCTCAGCGCGGCGCCCATCGAGAGCGAGTCGCTCGCGTCCGGCGACACGAAGCTGTGCCAGGCCGCGCGATACCAATGCAGGCCATACGCGTGGGGCGGGAATTCGAGCGTGTCGGCGGCGCTGAACGACATCGTGATCATCGTCAGGATGGGTAGCGCGGCTAGAAACAGCACCACCGCGGCGAGAACAGCCGCAGCCTTGCCCAACTGGCCGGGCATGGTGGTCGGCAAACTCGTGCGCAAACGCGGCAGGCGCGGCACAGTTTGAATTGGCGTGCTCATGCGTGAGGCTCCTCGGCGAGACGTTGCGTGCGGCGCACGAGGCGCTGCGAAAGCGCCATCACCGTAAGCGTCGCTACCATCAACACGACGCCCGACGCGGATGCCGCGGGCCAATTGAGCAACGGCGCCACCTGGTCGTGCACCAGCACGGCGAGCATCGGCACGCGGCGTCCGCCTAGCAACAGCGGCACCGCGAACGCGCTGGCGTTGTACGCGAACACCAGCAGCGCGCCGGATACCAGACCGGGCATGGCCAGCGGCAGCAATACGTGACGCAAGGTTTGCCAGCGCGTCGCGCCGAGCGTGGCCGCGGCTTCTTCATACGAGCGCGACACCGCGCGCATCGCACTCGACAACGGCAGCACGGCGAGCGGAAACGCTGTCTGAATCAGGCCGAGCAACACGCCATGCTCGCGATACAGCCACATCACCGGCCGCTCGACGAGGCCGCTGGCGAGCAGCACGTGATTGAGCAAGCCCGCTGGCCCGAGAATGATCAGCCAGCCGTAGCCTTGCAGCAGCAGATTGACGAGCAGCGGCAGCAGCACGCCGGCCAGCAGCAGACGCCGCGCGAGCCGCGACTCGGTGCGCGCCATCGCCAGCGCGACGGGAATCGCCAGCAAGACCGCGCAGATCATGCTCTGAAACGCGAGCTTCAACGTCAGCCACAACGACTTCAGGAAATAGCCGTCGAGCAGGTCGGCGTAGTTTTGCAGCGTGAAGCCGCGCCATTCTCCGCCTTGCGTACCGAAGCTCATGCGCAGCACGACCAGGGCCGCCGCGCCGAGCACGGCGAGAAACAGCAGAATCGGCGCGAGCAGCAGCCAGGGGCGCGCTTTCGCCAGCGCGGTTTCCCGCGTGTCGAACGCGGGCTCGCGAGGCGAGCCCGACGCGGTTCCCGACGGTACGTCCGACACCGCTGAAGCACGCCGCGAAAAGCGCGCAAGCATCGTGCTCATGCCGAGAAAATTTCGGTGTAGCGCTTGATCCACGCCGGCTGCACGACGGCGAGCGCCTTGTCGTCATGCAACACGGCTTTCTCCGCGATCTGCTGCGGGCTCGGCACGAATGCGCGGCTCTCGGCGGGAATCACCGCTTTCGAGTTGACCGGGCCGTTCAGCACGTCGGCAGCCATGCGGCCTTGCACGCCGGCGTCGAGCGAATGGTTGATAAACGCGTGGATCAGATCGATGTCGCCAGGATGCGATTTCGGGATCACCGTGAACATCAGTTGCGTGGCGAAGCCCTCCTTCATGCCGTAGGTCACGCCCATCTTGTATTCGGGCTTGCGGATCTGATCGGGGAAGAAGGCCGGCGAATAGATGCCGCCGATATCCAGCGAGCCGGTGCGAAACAGATCGGCCACCTGGTTCGGGTTCTCGCCGAGCGTCATCACGTGGTCTTTCAGTTGCATCAGTTTCTTGAACCCCGGCTCGATGTTCTGCTGCGAGCCGCCGTTCATCTTCGCGGCGATGATCGCGAGGTCCACGGCTTCAGCCCATTCCGGCGGCGGCAGGAACAATCGTCCCGCGTATTTCGGATCCCACAGCGCTTCATACGAAGACGGCGCTGTCTTGACGGTCGACGTGTTGTAGATCAGGCCGTCCGACCACAGCAGATAGCCGACGCCGAAACCGTTCGCGCCGGTGCGATATTGCGGCGCGACGTCTTTCAGGTTCGGCAGCTTGTCGAGGTCGGGCTTCATCAGCAGACCCGCGTCGCCGAGACCTGCCGCGCCGACGCCGGCCAGCGTGATGACGTCGTAAGTGGGGCGCTCGCCCGCGGCCTTGACTTTGGCGACCATGCCGGAGGTGCCGTCGGCGCGATCGGCGATCACCTTGGCGCCGGTCTTCGCCGTGAAGGTCGCGGCGATGTTGCGCAGCGCGGCGGCGCCGGTGTCGTCCGACCAGGTCAGAAGACGCAGCGTCTTGCCGGAGAAGTTGTGTTCCTGTGCTTTCAGATTGACGAACGGCATCGGCAACGCGGACGCCGCGAGCGCTGCACCGATCGTCTTGATGGCCTGCCTTCTACCCCGTTTGATCTCTTGCATGGCGGTCTCCCGTGTTGAACGCCTGTTGCCTGGTGATATTCGCTGTGACCGCTGCCGCTGTACTGCCCAGTTGCCCGTTTGCGATGCCCTTCACGCATTGCGCATGCGTTGCGTGTGGATGCACTCTAGGTTTGCCAAAATCCTCCAACAAACGAAATATGTGCATGGCGGCCATGACGTAATCTCATGCGAAAGCCGTTGCGCGATGCTCGCAGCGGGTTCGCTCGATGCAGCAGGAACGCCGATCCACTGGCGTATGCGGGTTAACGTCCATGATTTTTCCGTGACTGGGCGCCTGCCGAGGTATGAGGAAAGCTCGGTTCTGGTGCGGCAGGCGGGGTCTTTGCCCAGAGTCGGTGCAAGACGCCATGAGCGGAGCGCAATTCATGGTCGCGCCATGAGTGGAATGCATGCGTTTGAACTTGCGCGCATCTCGTGTGGGAATATCGAATCGCGTATGCTGTGGGCTCGACGGGCGTAGCGGTAATCAACGCTGCTGGTCCGCGTAATGACTTTTTCTGATCCTGGACTACTTCGATGCGACGTCTTCCGCCGCTCAATGCGCTGCAGATTTTCGAAACCGTCGCGCGGCACCGCAGCTTTACGCGCGCCGCCGATCATCTGTGTCTGACGCAAGGCGCGGTCAGCCGGCAGATCATCGCGCTCGAGGACTACTACAAGTTCCCGCTCTTCAAGCGTCACGCGAAGGGTTTGACGCTGACCGCCGAAGGCGAATTGCTGCTGCCGGCGGTGAAGGAGAGCTTCGCGCGCATCGAAGAGATTTCGCTGCGCCTCACGCGCCAGCGCACCGATCTCGCGCTGAAAGTGCCGACCTGCGTGATGCGCTGGATGCTGCCGAAGATCATGCGCTTCCAGGCCGAGTATCCCGATCTGCATGTGCAGATCACCACCACCTGGCAGCACGACGTCGACTTCCAGCTCGAGCCGTTCGATGCGGCGATCATCTATGGATCGTCGCCGGGAGTGGACGTGCAGACGGTGCCGTTGTTCGAGGAGCGTTTGACGCCGGTGTGCGCACCCGATCTGCTGAAAGACAAGCCGCTGGATCAGATCGCGGATCTGGCGCGCCACACGCTGCTGCATCCGACGCGCGATCACCGCGACTGGAAGATGTGGCTCGCCAAGGTGACTGAACTGGATGCCGCGAACGCGCACGCGATCGATGCCGAGCACGGCCCGAGCTTCGACACGCTCGATATGGCGACCAACGCCGCGTTACAGGGCTTCGGCGTCGCCATCAGCGATCTTGCTCTGATCGACGACGATGTCGCGGCCAGGCGTCTGGTGCGGCCGTTCGATACGGTGCTCAAGACCGGTTGGCGCTATTACTTCGTCTATCCCGACTCAGTCGCGCATCAGCAGAAGCTGAATCTGTTTCGCGACTGGATCGCGGCGCATTGGGAAGAGTGAGGTCCCGAGCCAGGACCTTCACGTCATGCATATCCGTGCATAACGCGCCGTCACGGCGCGAACGACAGAAACAGATAAGCCGCGAACAGCGACAGATGCACCGTACCTTGCAGAATCGTGGTGCGGCCGGTACCGAGGGTGAGCGTGCCGACCAGCAGCGTGAGTATCAGCAGCACGGTTTCCTTGCCGTCGATACCCAGCACGAGCGGCTGACCGGTCCACAAGAACACCACGGCAACTGTCGGAATGGTCAACCCGATACTGGCGAGCGCCGAACCGAGCGCGAGATTCAGGCTGTTCTGCAAGCGGTCCGCGCGCGCCGCGCGCACTGCGGCGAGACCTTCGGGCAGCAGCACGAGCGCCGCAATCACGATCCCGACCACCGCCGGCGGCGCGCCGGCGTCCTTTACCGCGGTTTCGACGACCGGCGACAACACCTTCGCCAGCAACACGACGGCCACCAGGCACACCATTAACAAGCCGCCGCTCGCCATCGCGACGCCGATACTCGGCGGCGCGGCATGGACGTTTTCGTCGGGCACATCGGCGAGGAAATAGTCGCGATGCCGCACGGTCTGCACGAACACGAACACGCCATATAGCACCAGCGACGAAACGCCCGCGAACGCCAGTTGCGACGACGACAGCATAGGACCGACGCTGGTGGTCGTGTAATTCGGCATCACCATGGTCAGCACCGACAACGACGCGAGCACCGCCAGCGCCGCGCTTGCGCCACGAATCTGAAAGTCCTGCTCGCGATGCCGGATGCCGCCCACCAGCAAACAGATGCCCACGATCCCATTGCAGACGATCATCACCGCCGCGAATACCGTGTCGCGCGCGAGACCGGCTTTTTCCGGGCCGGCCGACAGCATCACCGAGACGATCAGCGCGACCTCGATCACGGTGACGGCCACCGCCAGCACCAGCGTGCCGAAAGGCTCGCCGACCCGATGCGCGACGACTTCCGCATGATGCACCGCCGTGAAGACCGCGGCGCACAGCGCTGCTCCGACCAGCGCGAGCAGCACCGCGTGGCCCGGCATGGCGTACGCCACGCCCAGCACGATCCACGCGACGAATGGCGCGGCAATGGTCCAGCGGGGCAAAACAGTCGCGGGCGTGGTCATTCGGGGCTTCCTTTCTGATGCTTGTATTTGACTGGCGCGGCAGGCGCCAACGCGTGGCAGCCAGGCTTCAGGCGGGCAACGATGCTAATCCATCGTCTTAATAAGACGCCCTAACACATTAAATTATAAAGAGTAATTTTTTTGCAGAACGCGTTTGCCAGTTGCGCGCTATATCAGGAGAGCGCGGATTCGACCGCTCGACGGTTGACGGCACCTGTTCTGTATTCAAGGATGGGAGCCGCGGGATTGCGCGGAAAACTGCCGCGCAGTTTCGCCGGCCGGAATGCCAGCGGCGCTGAACGGTCGACGTGCTTGCTGCACTGGAAGAACCGCAGGAATCGAATCGGGCGCAATGCCGCGTCAAGCAGCCTTGCGCCCGGATGTAGCACTAAAGCAGACTGGTTCGGGCTTACTGCCCGACCGGACGGACCGTCAGCGCGCTCTTCACCGACGTCACGCCGGCCACGCCTTGCGCCGCCTGAGTCGCCAGATCGACTTGCGACTGTTCGGGCACGCTGCCTTCCAACGTCACTGCGCCGCCGCGCGCGCGCACCACGATGTTGGCCACGCTCACGCCCTTCGTCTTCGACAGCGTGCTGCGCACTTTACGTCCCAGCGCGCGGTCGGCTGCCTTGGTCGCCTTGGCGTTAGGCGCCGACGACGCAGCCATCGGCGCCATCGAGGCCGCCGCATCGCTGCTTTGCGCATACGCATTGAGGGACGCCAGAACGATCAGAGCGCCGCCGACCAGCTTGATTCCGGTGAATGCTTTCATTCAACTTCTCCTGTTGTCATGAATACGACGGCCCCTGAGTGGGGCCGGTGTACTACACCAGCGGTTACTTCGGGATTAAAACTGAATGGAACGGTACCGCAGGTCGTGCGATTGCTTGCAATCTGTCTGCCGATCAAGCGGGCCGAGGCGCCCGCATGCCGGCAAAGGCTGTGCTGCAGGCCGGAAACACACGATACTCCAATTAGTGCCATGGTGAATGCGCCGCTGTACCGAAATGAGGTTTTGATACAACGAATCGGCGGATGACAACAGGCCGATGGCGCGCCACCGCTTGGCCGGCTTCCATGGCGCGCCCCGAAGCTCCAAACAAGGTCGAACCGCATGCCCAATCAGCCGCTCCCGATCATCGCTTTGCTTCGTGACGATTTGCCGCTCGATACGGTCGAGCTGGCGCGCTTCATGGTCGGCAAGTACCTCGTGCACGATCTGCCGGAAGGCCGCATCAGCGGACGGATTGTCGAGACCGAGGCTTATCCGGTTGGCGATTCGACTAGTCACGCGTTTGCCGGCCGCCGTTCGTATAACGGCTCGATGTTTCTCGCGCGCGGGCATGCCTACGTGCGATTGACCTACGGACTTTCGTACATGCTCAACATGTCTGCCGAAGCAGAGGAGGTCGGCGCGGGGATTCTGTTTCGCGCAATCGAACCGCTCGAAGGACTGCCCCTGATGGAGACGCGGCGGCCCGGCGTGCCGCTGCGAGATCTGGCGCGTGGTCCCGGCCGGCTGACCACGGCGCTCGGCATCGACCAGGCATTCGACGGCCGCGATCTTTGCACGGGGCGCGGCCTGTGGATCGGCGTGATCGAGACGGATGAGCTGCCGGTCGGGGTGACGAAGCGCATTGGCTTGTCGCGCGAGATGCATCGGCCGTTGCGGTTTTTCGAGCCGGGCAGCGCGTTCGTCAGTGGGCCGAGAAAGCTGCTGCAGACGCCACGTTCCGCCGATTCCGCCGCCGCGCAAATTTGACTGCCGGTGGCGCGCGTCGCGGCAAAACACACTCAGCGCCAGCGTGTTTTCGAAACGCCAGACGCAAAGGGTTTCGATCCCGACAACTATTGCGGTAAAGCGATAGCGTCGATAGCGGCCGATAGGAGGTTTTGACGCATTTTTTCGATTTGAACAATTATGTATCTCGGAATTAAGGGTTTTCCCTCGGAGGTCCGGTGACTAGACTGTGATCAGTCGCTTCTCACATGGTGTGTCGAGCGAGGCAAAAAACCAAATCTGGAGGTAAGTGATCATGAAGTCGCTCATCAAGGCAGTCGCCATTGCAGTGGTTCTCGCAGCACCGGTCGCTTCGTTTGCTCAATCGAGCCAGCAACCCGTGACCCGCGCGCAGGTACGCAATGAATTGATCCAGCTGGAACGCGCCGGCTACAACCCCGCGCTCAGTAACGACACGAACTATCCGGCCGACATCCAGGCCGCCGAGCGTCGCGTTCAGGCGCAAAACCCGGCAGTCGCGCAAACGCAGGAACCGGTCGCCGATACCAGCGGCTACGGTGCGCCGATGAGCGGTTCGACGCAGTCGGGCGCGGCAGCCCAACTGCACGGTGGTCCGAAGTCGGTTTATTTCGGCAACTGATCGAAGCAGTGAGAAACATGCGCGCCGGATACGGTGCGCTCCAATATTCAAGGAACCTCCGCTGCCGCAAGGTAGCTTCGCCCAACCTTTTTCAAGGATTGGGCTTTTTTTGTGGCTTCCTTGCGTTGTTGACGGCGGCAATGGGCGTCAGGGCCGTTCGCCGTGGATATAGAACTCGAGTTGCTGAATGGTGAACTGCTGTTCAGCGATGATGTTCTTCACCAGGTCGCCGATCGACACCATGCCGACCAGCCGATCGTTGTCGATCACCGGCAAGTGGCGCATACGGCGTTCGGTCATCAGCGCCATACAGTCTTCGGTGGTCTGGTCGGGACGTACGAAGCGCACCGCTTTGCTCATGATCTCGCGCACCGGCGTCTGTTTGGACGAACGGTCCATCAGGACGACTTTGCGCGCGTAGTCGCGCTCCGTGATGATGCCGGCGATGCTGTCGCCGTCCGTCACGACCAGCGCGCCGATGCCTTTTTCGGCCATCAGCTTGATCGCCTCGTAGACAGAATCCGCGGCCCCGATCGTATAGACGATGGTGTTGTTCGGTTTCGTTTTAAGAAGTTGTGCAACGCTTGTCATGGAGCGGCTCCGTTTCGCAGTGCAGCACGCCGGCGCGGCGTGCTGTCGTGAGGGACAGGCGATTCCAGTATAGGCTCGACGCGTCAGTCGGTACATCGGGAATACCTGGGGCCCGCGGCGCGTCCATGTGAGGTATAGGTGCAGCACGCGCACCGGTTCCGTGCGCGGCGTATGGACTTACAGGTGAGGCGAGCCGATTAGCGGTAAACTCCCAGTCCGTATCTTATCCCCGGTTTTATCGGGTTCATGTCAGCACCCTTGTCCAACGCCATGCTCACGTCTCACGATCCGTCGCAAGCAGCAGACGGCGAAATCAGCGGCGAGTGCGTCGTCCTCGACGCCACCGCCACGCTCCCCACGCGCTACGGCACGTTCACCTCCTACGTGTTTCGCGTGGTCGAAAGCGGCGCCGAACATCTTGCGCTGGTGATGGGCGATGTCGCGAACCAGTCATCCGTGTTGACGCGCCTGCATTCCGAATGCCTGACGGGCGACGTGCTCGGCTCGTATCGCTGCGATTGCGGTGAACAGCTCGATCTGGCGCTGCGCTATATCGCGGCCGAAGGCTGCGGCGTGCTGCTGTATCTGCGCGGCCACGAAGGCCGCGGCATCGGCCTGTCGAACAAGATTCGCGCGTACGCGCTGCAGGAGCAGGGCCGCGACACCGTCGAGGCCAATCTCGATCTCGGCTTGCCCGACGACTCGCGCGAATACGATTCTGCGGCAGGCATTTTGCGCACGCTGAAGGTCACGTCAGTGCGCTTGATGAGCAACAATCCGGAGAAGTTCGACACGCTGTCGAAGCACGGCATCCCGGTGTGCGAGCGGGTCGCGCTGGCGATTCCGATGCGCGAGGAAAACGAGCGCTATATCCGCACCAAGCAGTTGAAGTTCGGGCATTACTTCGACGAGAACGAATAGCGGAAATTCCAGACTTGTCCGGGGTCGTCCAAACCCGTCTGATAATGTCAGTAAGGGCGGGGGGAGGGCATCAGCCCAGTGAGACACCTTTTGCCTGTGCCGCGTGCACCGATTCGCCGGGCCCACGCTTCGCAAGCGTCAGGATCAGGACCACGACAGCCGTGCCTGCGCATACCAATGCCATCCACGCGACCGTCTGGATAAGTCCACCGGCAAACCTGCCAACCGATTCGACGACGAGCGGACTCAGGAAATTACCGAGGAAGAACGATCCCATGTACCCGCCGGTCGCGCGACCGCTTTGCGCGAACGGCACGCGCGCGAGTGTCCACGTCCCAAGAAGCGGAAGCGCCATGCCCGCGCCCGCTGCGGCGAGAAAGGCACCCGCAACTGTCGCGTTCACGCCTGTGCACGATGCGATGACAAAAAAGCCTGAGGCAAGCAGTCCGAAGGCGACGACCAGAAGCCGGTTGATCGGCCATCGCGCGAGCCGGTGAAAAACGAACGAACCCACCGGAATGCCGGCATTGGCGATGGCGCCGCCGAAACCAAGAATCGCCGGCGCCGTGACGCCGCGCGCGGCGAGCAGAAAGCTGATCTGCACCGGCACGACGAAGAACATGACGGACGCGAAAAGGATCAACAGGCAGAGGGGGCCGACCTCGCGCCACGGAAAGGGCAACTTCTGCACGGGTGCATGCTCCGCATGCGTTTGCTCGGGTTCCCAGATCATCACCGCGATAAACGGAAGGAACAGGATCGCGCAACCGTAGACCAGGAACGGCGTTCGCCAGCCCGCCGCCAGGCTGCCGAGTGCACCACCCACCGCGAACATCAAGGCAGCCACGATGGAGGCCGATGCGTGCTGCATCGTCAGCCATTTCTGTCGGCGCACACCGGAAAAATAATTGGCCACGAGCGCGGTGGCGATCGTGACGATGGCCGCTTCCGCGAGACCGATCACCGCGCGTGAGGCGGCGATCGCGTAGAGGTTTTTCAGCCAGAACGGCAGGACACCGGCGACCGCGTAGATCGCGACCGCGGTCATATAAAGGCGCTTACGTCCGAACGCATCGACCAGCGATCCGACCAGTGGGCTGAACAGCGCGATCATCAGCGCGGGAATGACCAGCACGATCAGGGTCAGCACGTCCGCATTCGGGACGCCCGCATAGTCGTGTCGCATCTGCGGAAGCACAGGGGCAATCAGCACCGCACCGGTCGAAGAGAGCCAGCAACTGGCCATCAGGAGCCAGCCATGTCGAGCGCCGGCTATGCGTGCCGGCCGGGCTTCAGGGGAAAGATGAGTCATGTCGTCTCCAACGTTTTTGTATTGGCTGCTCCTGACGCGGGGCGCCAGGAAATCTGTCACTGTCGGCGGGCACAACAACGGACATCTCGAACGCCGGGTCCGGGATCGCTGCCGGTTACACGCCAGCGACCGGACGCGATCCATGTCCGGTACTGCTAGAAGGCCACCTGGTCGTGGCCCTTCAGATCGAGCATCCGTCTCGCTTCGTCCGGGGAGGCGATCTCGATGCCAAGTTCGTCGAGAATCCGGCGAATCTTGCGCACCTGGTCGGCGTTGCTTTGCGCAAGCTCGCCGCGGCCGATATACAGGCTGTCTTCGAGGCCGACCCGGACGTTCCCTCCCATCAGGCTCGCCATCGTTGCGACAGGCATCTGATGCCTGCCGGCCGCGAGCACGGACCAGCGGTAGTCGTTGCCGAACAGCCGGTCGGCCGTGCGCTTCTGGTGCAACAGGTCTTCGGCGTGGGCGCCCATCGCGCCGCGCAGGCCGAACACCGTCTGCACGAACAGCGGCGGCTTCACGAGACCCTTTTCGAGGAAGTAGTGCAGGGTGTACAGGTGGCCGACGTCGTAGCACTCGAATTCGAAGCGCGTGCCGCCGGCGTTGCCGACATGCTCGAGAATCCACTCGATGTCGTCGTAGGTATTACGGAAGATCAGCCCGCGCGTGCCCTTCAGAAAAGGCACTTCCCAGTCATGGCGCCATTCGCGCTCGTGTTCGGCCATCTCCGATAGCACGAGGTTGAGCGAGCCCATGTTGAGCGAGCACATCTCGGGCTTGAGCGCCTGGCCTGCCGCCGTGCGTTCCTCGATGGGCATGTTCGGACCGCCGCCGCCGGTTGAAATATTGATGACGGCGTTCGTCGAGGACTTGATGGCCGTAACGAAGCGCCTGAAGATTTCGGGGTCGCCCGAGGGGCGGCCGTCCTCGGGATTGCGGGCGTGCAGGTGAATGATCGAGGCGCCGGCTTCGGCAGCCGCGATGGATTCGGCTGCGATCTGCTCCGGCGTGACCGGCAGAAACCGCGACATGGAGGGTGTATGAGCGCCACCCGTCACCGCGCAGGTGATGATCGCCTTGCTCACAGCGGCTCTCCTTCGACGAGATCGAGCAGCACGAACGCCATCCTGCACGGCTTGTTCGAGCGGTTCGCCCAGCTGTGACTGGTCGCGCGCTGGATCAGGACGTCGCCGGGGCGCATGAGTGTTTCGCCTTCGTCAAGCAGCGCCCAGATTTCGCCTTCGAGCACGATTGCGTAGTCCAGCGACTCCGTTTTGTGGAACCATAAATGCCGCGCGCCGGATTTGTCGCGCACGCCGCTGTCGTCGAGGAATTGCTTGAGTTGCGCTTCGTCGTAGTTCTTGTCAGGCGGAAAATCGACGATGCGCAGCAGCGAGCCGCCTTTCGAATGGAAGGCGAACGCCTGACCGGCCGGCGCCGGATCGTCGCCGGGTGCGCGCGCTTCGCCCGTCGCCCATACCACCTGCGCGAGCGGCAGCCCCGGCCGGTTCGTCCTGTTCGGTGTCGGGCCGTCTGAGACGAAGCAGGACTTGCCCTGTGCATTGATGCCCGTGACGATCCGCCGGACCGCGCGATAGCCGTCTGTGTCTGCCTGCTGCAACCCCTGATTCTTTACCAGCGTCTCCATGTTCTCTCCATTAACGAGTCGTATCGTATCGTTAATGAGTCTGAGTTGCCTGTCAATAGGGAAAAGGATTAGAGATTTCTAGGTGTTTTTGGCCCTGTTCGCGCTTGACAAATATGAACGGTCCGTTTTGTAATGGCGGCAATCCAATTACAACGGTCGGGATTCATGGAGACAGAGAAAATTCGCGTGATGTGGTTCGTGCCGCCGCTGCTTGCCCTCGTCGCGAGTCAGGACGCGCAGGCGACCGCTGTCGAGGCCGAGCGCAACCGCTCGTCCGATCAGCAGTTCGATGCGCTCGTGTCCGGGGACGTGGACGCCGTCGTGACGTCGATGGACAACGTGATCGGCTGGAACCGCCGCGCGGGTCCGCGAGACTTTCGCGTCGTCGCGCAGATCGAGCGAACCACGCCGTTGACGGTGGTCGCGCGGCCGCAACTGCGCAGCCTGCAGGATCTGCGCGGCGCGAACCTGCTGGTCGATGCGCCGGATAACGGCTTCGTCGTTGCGCTCAGGGCCATGCTGCGCGATGCGGGTATCGAATCGGACGCGGTCCGCCTGACGCCCGCGGGTGGCGTCAAGGAGCGCTTCGACGCGCTCGTGGCGGGAGAGGGCGACGCAACCTTGTTAGGGCCGCCATTCGATTCGATGGCGCAAGCGGCGGGGCTTACGTACATCGCCAGCGTGCAGGACATATACGCTGACTTTCCCGGTCAGGGCGTCGTCGTGCGCCAGGGCGGCGAGGCGAACACCTGGGTCGCGGCGTGGCTGCGAGCGCTGGAGCGCGCCCGCCGGCGCGTCAGCGAGAATGCGGAAATTGCGAGGCAGGCGGTGCTGGCAGCCGGCTTTCCGGGCGCCGTTGCGGATGCGATGATCGCGCAGAACCCTGACTCGCTGCGCCCGACGACGGCGGGCGTCGCGCTGCTCATTGCGCATCGCCGCTCGCTCGGTCTCGTGGGCGCGGACAATGACTATTCGACCATCGTCGACGACTCGATGGTCGAGCAATGCACGGGAGGACAGCAGTGAAGCAATATGCGCTCGGAACGTTTTCGGTGGGGGACGGTGCCCGGTTTGTCGGCTTCGTCGTGAATGATCGCGTGGCTTCGCTTGCCGAACTGGCAGCGCGTCATGGCGAACGCGATCTGGCGAACGCGCCCAGCGTGCTCGCGCTTCTCGAGACCTGGTCGACGAGCGAGCCCGCATTGGGTCGCCTCGCCGCGCAGGTCCCGGGCGAAGAGGGCGGATGGTATGCGCTGTCCGATTTGCATACCCACCCGGCCGTCGATCTCCCACGCCAGATTTTTTGCACGGGCGCGAACTACCGCAGGCACGTGGTCGATCTGACGGTGGATGCGAAGGTCGGTCCCGACGGACTCGACGAAGCGGGGCTGCGGCGCTGGGCAGAGGCCATGATGGATGAACGGCTTGCAAGCGGCGAGCCGTACGCATTCACGAAGCCGGTCTCCGCTGTCTCCGGGGCGTTCGATCCGCTGGTGCTGCCGGTCACGACGGTGAAGCCGGACTGGGAGCTGGAGCTGGCCGTCGTCATCGGGCGCGGCGGCTACCAGATTCCCCGCGAGCAGGCGCTGGACCATGTGGCGGGTTACACCATCGCCAACGACATCTCCGCGCGCGATCTCATTCCACGCACCGACTACAGGATGCTGGGCACCGACTGGCTGCGCTCGAAGGGGCAGCCAGGGTTTCTGCCGCTCGGGCCGTATCTGGTGCCCAAGGCATTCGTTCCCGACCCGCATCGTCTGCAGATGCGGCTCACGGTGTCGGGCCAGGTCATGCAGGACGAGACGACCGCTGACATGCTGTTCGGTATCGAGCGGCAGATCGAATATATTTCGCGCTATTCGCGGCTGTTGCCCGGCGACGTGATCTGTACCGGTTCGCCGGCCGGCAACGGCACGCACTACAACCGTTTCCTGCGCGACGGCGATGTGATGGAAGCCGGGATCGAAGGGCTGGGCCGCCAACGACAGGTCTGCGTCGCACAACAAGATGGCTGACGTGACCGAGGCGACGGTACGCCGCGACAATCCCGATCGCGCCTTTCTTCACGATCTTCTGTCTGCGCAAGCGAGCAACGTCACGCTCGGCATGAATCCCGCGTTGACCTCTCTGCGCGCCACGTTGCTTGCGGGCAGTGCGGAGGCGCTGTCCATCCGCTTCACCGCGCCGGACCACTCGGTGCAAGGCAATGGTGTGGTATCGGGCGGGACGCTCGCGTCGATGCTCGATCTCGCGATGGCGTTGGCGCTGCTCGCAAAGCTGCCGCATGGCCGCACGTGCGCAACCATCAGCCTCACGGTCGACATGATCGAGCCGGGATATGTCGGCGACTTTATCGCCGACGCCCGCGTCAAACGTCTGGGCGGGCGCGTATCGTTCGTTGAAGCCTATCTGCACGATGCGGAAAGGACACGGTGCGTTGCTACTGCCACAGCCCCGTTTGCGGTATTCGATGTACGCGGCTGATTTCACGCCTCGTTGTCCGCGATATCCGGATAGTGGTCGAACGTTTCCTTGATGAGATGGCGTAGCCAGATATTGGCGGGATCGTCGTGGAATCGCGGATGCCAATGCTGTCGGAGGGCGAACGGCGGCAACGGCACCGGCGGAGGCATGCTCCTGATCGTGCCGAGCCTCGCGAACACGTTGGCGAGTTCGAGCGGCACCGTGGCGATCAGGTCCGGCTGCGCGTCGATCAGATGCGGCACGACCAGAAAGTGAGGCGTGGTCAGATAAACGTTGCGCTTGATGCCGTATTCGTCAAATGCGCTGTCGTAGGCAGCGCTCGCGCGGCCGGTGAGCGAGACGACGATCTGAGGCATGCGTTCAAACTGCTCCCGGCTGATCGACTTGCCAATCGCCCTGTTATGCACGCTGACCATCGTGACGAAGGTGTGCAAGAACAATTGCTGCTGGAATAGTCCATCGGGCGCCGCGCGCACGGAGCCTAGCGCGAGATCGGCTTCGCCGGCGGCGAGCGTCGCCTCGATCTGCTCGAGCGGCACCTGCACGGACCGCACCGCGCAGTTAGGCGCAATCTTGCGCAAGCGGCGGATCAGCGGCGGGAGAAAAACGAGTTCACCCATGTCGGTCATGCTGATCACGAACATGCGGCGAGCGATGGCCGGATCAAAGCGCGCCTGTGAAACGACGCGCTGCCTCAATGCCGTCATGACCTCGGTGATCGTCGCGCCGAGCAGCAAGCCTTTTTCCGTCGGCTGCATGCCGGCCGACGTCTTGATGAACAACGGGTCCTCAAAAAACGTTCTGAGCCGGTTGAGCCCGTGACTCATTGCGCCTTGCGACAGCCCGACTTCCGCGGCGGCGCGCGTGACGCTGCGCTCTCTCAGCAGGGCGTCGAACAGGACGAGCAGGTTCAGATCGAGGTCGCGAATATGCATGGCATGCATTCAGAGAATTAGTCCCATTAGATTGACGCATGATCCGGGCAAACCTATCGTGGCGTCAAGCGTTGCAAAAGACGCCCTATAACGAATCAGGAGACAAGCGATGTTCATCAGGAACACGTGGTATGTGGCCGCCTGGTCGCATGAGGTCGAGGGCGCCGATCTGTTCTCGCGCACCATTATCGGCACGCCCGTTTTGCTGTACCGGAAGGAAGGCGGCGACGTCGTCGCGCTCATGGATCGCTGCTGTCATCGTGGCGCGCCGCTGTCGGTCGGCCGGCGTGAAGGCGACTGCGTCCGTTGCATGTATCACGGCCTGAAATTCGGCAGTAACGGAGCATGTGTCGAAGCTCCGGCTCAGGAAAGGATTCCGCCGCAGGCCAAGGTCAGGCAATTTCCGGCCGTGGAGCGTCACCGCTGGATCTGGATCTGGATGGGCGACCCCGCGCTAGCCGATCCGTCCACGATTCCCGATACTCACTGGCTCGACGATCGGGAATGGCGCTCGCTTCCCGGCTACATTCACTACGACGTCGACTATCTGCTGATCTGCGACAACCTGCTGGATTTTTCGCATCTCCCATTCGTTCATCCGACCACGCTCGGCGGGGGAGAGGACTACGCAGCCATCCAGCCGAAAGTCGAGCGCCTCGAAGACGGTGTACGCATCACGCGGTGGACACTCGACACCGAGCCGCCTCCGTTTGCCAAAGCCGTTCGGGAGTGGCCGGGCAAGGTCGATCGCTGGAACATCTACGACTTCACGGTCCCGGCGATTCTGCGCATGGATTCGGGCATGGCGCCCACGGGTACCGGTGCGCCCGATGGCGTTCGTGTCGGCGCGGCGGAGTTTCGCGGTTGCCAGGCCCTGACGCCTGAAACCGAAAACTCGACGCACTATTTCTTTGCCCACCCGCACAATTTCTCGCTCGACCAGCCCGAGGTGACGCGTTCGATTCATCAGGCGGTTGTCGATGCGTTCGACGAGGACCGCGACATCGTGACCGCGCAGCAACGGAATCTCAGGCTCGATCCCGGCTTCAGGATGATGGCGTTCGGCATCGACGCGGCCCTCTCGCAGTTTCGCTGGGCCGTGAACAGACGGCTCGAGGAGGAAGGCACCGCGGCCGTACAGAAGAGCGAGGCCGCGTCGTGATCGAAGTAATCGTCGCAAGGATAGCGCGCGTGGCCGAGGGCATACTCGACATCGAGTTGCGCGGACCGCACGGGGGAAATCTTCCGTCATTCGATCCAGGGGCGCACGTCGACGTTCACTTGCGCGAGGGGCTCGTGCGTCAGTATTCATTGTGCAATGACCCGATCGATCCGACACGCTATCGCCTGGGCGTAGGCCGAAGTCCGACGTCGCGGGGCGGATCGGCCTATGTACACGAATCGCTGCAGGCTGGCGACAGGCTTCGCATCAGTGAGCCCCGCTCGCTCTTCGCGCTATCGGCCGAAGCGACCTGCCATCGCTTCATCGCCGGCGGAATCGGCATTACGCCGATTCTCGGCATGATCCGGTGGTGTCATCGTCATGAGCTTCCGTGGCGACTGAGCTACTGCGTACGCTCGAGAGCACACGCGGGATACCTGGACGAGTTGCTCGCGCTGGGCGGCGATATTCGTCTATATGCCGACGACGAGGTGGTTTTGCCTCACGACGTCAGCGGTATGCTCGCTGACACGAAACCCGCCGAGCATGTGTACTGTTGCGGGCCGGGCGGGCTCATGGACGCAGTCGCGACGAGCTCCCGAGACTTGGGTATCGATGCGAAACGCGTTCATTTCGAGCGATTCGGGGCGCCAGCGGACGATCAGGGGCACGGCGGCCCGAAGCCGTTTACCGTCACCCTTGTCCGCAACGGCGCACGATACACGGTAAAGCCTGAAGAATCGATTCTGGATTGCCTCGAACGGCATGGTCTTACGCCTTCGTTTTCCTGCCGGGAAGGGCTTTGCAGAAGCTGCGAGACGCGAATCGTGTCGGGGGAGGCTGACCATCGCGACTACGTACTGAGCGCCGAGGAGCAGCGCGAGGGGAAGTCGCTCATGATTTGTGTGTCGAGAGCGACGACCCAGGAGCTTGTCATCGATCTCTGAGCCATGACCGGAACACCCGATAACACGCAGTGGCCGCTTTATATCTGTTGCTTTGGCAGCATGGCCTCCATGCGCATGTGCGATTCGATGCTGCCCGTTCTTGCTAGGGAGTTCGCGGTCAGTGCCGACGGCGCCGCGCAGACGATCTCGTTGTTCGCGCTCGCCTACGGAATCTTTCAGCTGTTCTCCGGGCCGCTCGGCGACCGGCTCGGGAAAATGCGCGTGATCGCGTTCGCGGCGTTTGCCTGTGCACTCGGCAATATTGGCGCGTGCCTTGCCGGCAGTCTGGACGAACTGCTCGCGGCGCGGCTTTTTTCGGGCGCCGCGGCGGCAGGCATCGTTCCATTGACGATGGCGTGGATCGGCGATCACAGTCCGGACGGAGAGCGGCAGGTGGCGCTCGCGCGTCTGCTCGGCGCTACCGTGCTCGGCATGATTGCGGGGCAATGGGGCGGCGCGGCGCTGGCTTCCTCGTGGGGATGGCGCGCTTCGTTCATGTCGACCGGTGCGGTGTTCGCGCTCGGCTGGCTGACGGTGCGAAGCGTATCGCCGCCCATTGCGCGAGACACGTCGGCGAAGCAACCGACGTTCGTGCGCCAGACGATCGATATGCTCGGCGCAAGCTGGGTTCGCCTTGTCTTGCTGGTGACGTTCGTTGAAGGCACCTTTGCGTACAGCGCATTGGCATTCATGCCCACCTATCTCAACGCGTCGTTTGCGCTGCCTTCGTCCACGGCGGGACTGATCGCCTCCAGCTACGGTATGGGAGGGCTGCTCTTCAGTCTGAGCTCGAAGCGCGTGATACGGCGTTTCAGGGATGCGCATCTTGCGCGAGTGGGAGGGCTGTTGCTCGCCCTATCGCTCGTCACAATGGCGGCCTCGCCGTTCTGGTGGCTATCCGCCCCGGCCTGCGCGCTCGCCGGATTCGGCTTTTACGCACTTCACAATGTCTTGCAGAACCATGCCGCGCAGATGGCGCCTCAGGCGAGAGGCACGGCCGTTTCGCTGTTTTCGTGCGTGCTCTTTCTGGGGCAATCGTTTGGAGTCGGCATGGGTGCGTGGTCGATCAGCCATGCCTCGGTACGCGTCCTGTTCGCTGTCTGCGCGTTGGGACTGCTTGTTCTTGCGGTTATCTTCACGCAGCTGTTGACGGCAAGGTCCGCGCCGCAAATGTCGCGAGTCCCGGAATAAGCCGGCGGTTGCCATGTGACAGCGGCGCGTGATCGGGGACAGGTGTCGGGCGATGCAACGGCAACACCCGATTCCAGACCGCTAGAATTTGACGTAGGCGTTCAGCCACAGCGTGTTGCCATAGGCGGCATTGCGCGCGTAGATCTGATGCTGCCAGTGAAGGACGGCGCCCCATTTCTGCGATCCATAGCCGACCTGCGGCCCCAGGGTCAACTCGTTGCTCCGATGTCCGTCGCCGAATGCGGACTTGCCGTTGATCCTGTCGTCGTTGAACTGGGTATTCACATATCCGCCCACGCCCACGAGCCAGTTCTGGTTGATGTGGTAATTGACACCGTAGTCCGCGGTAAGCTGCACGCCCGACTGGTAGTGGGTCGCCGCATTGACGCTGCTGTAATTCAGGTTGATCTTCGAACTGAGCTCGATCTGCTGGAGCGGCATCCATGTAAACGCGTAGGCAAGATAGAGGCTCGTGACGTTATTTCCCGGATTGAAAAGCCGGGTCTTGTCGTATGAACCCCAGGGAGCAACGATATCGACTTCGACAGTCTGGAAATAGTGCGGCGACTGCCAGCCAACGAGTACGCCAAACAGCGGGTCGCCGAATCCCCGTCCGCCGCCGGAGATGCCAAACGACGGGAGGTGCAGCGTGCCGTCGACGTAGGGAACGGCTGCCTGAACGGCTATGTTGCCGCCGAGAATAGTCGGGGTTTCAAAGACATGGACCGTCCGCAGCGCATGAGCTTGCAGGCCGCCGTTAGCTCCGGCAGGGCTGCTGTTGCCGCCACCGTCGCGCAGTGAGGTCATGTCCTCGAATCTGTTGTAGCTGTAGATGTACGTCCCAGGGCCGCCAAGCAGTCCGCTCATGACGGTCATGATCCCGGACGGATAGCTGCTCGTCCCGTTTTCGAGGGCAAAAGCTGGGCTCTGGGCCAGACCGGCCGCAACGCACATGGCCCCGTAAAGTTGGTATCGCTTCATTGCAGTGTCTCCTGTATTTATATGGATTTTGATTTGTAGTGCGAAGTTACGTAACCGGGAACTGGCTTCAGTTTGCCTGCAGTCAGGTTTATGCGGACGACCCTTCGCGGGAATCGCCGGTGTTGCCGTCAACGCGGCATCGGGAAGAGCGCGCTCACGTACCTGCCTTCTTCAATCCTCAAGGTGACGGCCTCGAGGTACTGGCCTGCGCAGGGTCCCGATATGCACAGGCCGTCATCAAGCGTGAATTTCGCACCGTGGCCGTGGCAAACGATATGGTTCCCACCCTGGTCGAGATAGGCATGCTTTCGCCAGGGCAGGGAAGCCCCGGGCCAATGCGGACACGAATTGACATAGCCACGCAGGAGTTCACCCCTGCGTACGACGAAGAGGTCGTCGACGCCGCGCCCCTGCAAGTCGAATCCGCGTGTGTCAGTCAGTGAAAGCGCGTTCAACTCGCACAGGCGCACCCACTGTGCAGCGCCGGAGTCCGGCATGGCGATTCGGGTTCAGGATTGCGCCGAAGGCGGACCTCCCGGCGCCCACGTCTCGCGCCACTGGAAGAGGAATTCCTGTGAGTTCTCGGCGATGGCGGGGGCGACACGGGGAACCCAGGCGTCATCGAGCTGATCCATGTCCGCGTCGTATTCGATATGGCAGCCCATCGGGCTATTGAAATACCAGAACCAGTTCGAGCCGAACCGGTGACGCCCCGGTCCCCAGAACGATTCATAGCCTTTCGCCGCGAACGCGTATCCTGCACGCAGCACTTCCGACGGACCGCCCATGTGGAACGTGAAGTGATCGCAACCCTGCATGACCGGTGGGGTCTTGATGAAGAACAGCGTGTGGTGATCGAGGGTGCCCCGTGGGCGCAGGAACGGCCCCATCCCGGTGAACCGGTCATTGACCCGAAATCCCAGCCGGTTCACATAGAAGGCTTCGGCCTTGTCCGTGTCGGGCACAAAGTAGACGACGTGCGAAAGCGTCCGTGGAAGTGGCGGCGGTTCGTCGCGGTTGGCCGGCGAACCCGCGACGTTCAGGCCGCGGCGCGCGTCGCCCGGCGCGTTGACCTGCTCGGCGGCAAGCGTTGGCGCCTGACGCACGGATACCTGAAATCCGAGGACGAATCCCGAGTCGTCGATCGCTTCGATCGAGCCGTCCGCCAGAAATTTGACTTCCCGGTCCTTGCCCAGCTCGTGCGCGATTTCATCGAGCGCGGCTCGATCCTCCACACCGTAGATGGTCTTGCGCAGCTGATTGGCCGTCGGCAGCGTCCATTTCGGGAGCGCCGGGTCGTCCTTGTGGCGAATGACGACGCCGGTCCCGTCGAGAGCCTCGAATGCCCCAACGCCTTTTGGCGTCAGTCCGTAGTCGGCGAGAAACGTCGCGCAGCTTTCGACGTCGTCGACGCCGAAAACGAGTGTGTCAGGTCCAAGAATTCTCACTTTAAGCGTCCTGTTGAAAAAGAGGGAGTGCGATACCGATTAATACGATACGGTGCGGATCATAATATTCCGCATGCAGCTGATCACGCAAGAGTCCTTCGGGTTTCCACGGCACTTTTCGGCATGAGGAAAAACCCTCGCTTACGATACGTTGCGTATCGTATATATAATGGGCCGATCGCTAACGAGGGTGCGTGCGGTGAGACCGGGGAGGCCGGTTTCGTCGCTGTAGCCTGGAAACTGGAGCCGAACAATGAAGCTGGGTCGCATCGCTGTGAATGGTCCGGACGGGGACGTTGCCCGCCTGGTACTGGTATTGCCTGAAGAGGGGCGCGTCATCGATCTGAAGCGCGCGTCGGTGCTGGCGCTGGAGAAACAGGGCGCGACGGCGGAAGCGGCGCGCCGGTTCTCGGAGGCGCTCTTTCCCGGCAGCATGTCCGCCGCGATTGGTCTCGGCGAGCGGTTTCTCGACGCGGCTCGTCGCGCGGACAGGGAGCGTCCCGATGAGGCGTCGATCCCGATCGCAGAGGTGAAGTGGCTGCCCGCAACCGACCCTTCCGTTGTCCGTGACGGATTGACTTTCATCGGACACATCAAGGGCTTTCACGAGAAGATCGGGCACAAGCCGCATGAGAGCCTGCTGAAAGTTCCGGGGTATTTCAAGGGCACGCCACACACGGTCATCGGGCATGATGCGGAGGTGCCGTGGCCGGGTTACATCGGGCATATGGACTACGAGCTCGAGCTCGGCTACATCGTCGGCCGGCGCGGCGGCAATCTGAGACCCGAACAGGCCCGTCCTTATCTCTTCGGTATTACTGTGTTCAACGACTTCAGTGCGCGCGACCGCCAGTCGATCGAAATGCCGATCCAGATGGGACCGACCAAGTGCAAGGATTTCGCCTATGGGGTGGGTCCGTGGATCACGACGATCGACGAATTTGCCGATCTCGACGCCATTTCGATGGAAGTGCGCGTCAACGGCGAGACCTGGGGTAAAGGCACCAGCGCGAACAAGCTGTGGAGCGTGGACGAACTGATCGCATGGGTCAGCCTCGGCGAGGTCCTCGAGCCTGGCGACGTGATCGGTTCGGGCACGATGGGCGGCGGCTCCGCGCTCGAACTCGATCGCAAGCTGCAGCCAGGCGATGTGGTGGAGCTCGAAGTGGGCGGCATTGGCATTCTGCGCAACCGCATGGGACAGCCACAGTCTGGATTGTGGTGGCCCGAGGAGCGCGCTCCCTTCATGTGATTCGACATCACTACAACAATTTCAAGGAGACACAGTCATGGCTTCGCAGCACAAGGTGCTTATCGTAGGTGGAGGGATTAGCGGCATGACGCTCGCCCACGGGCTCGCGCGGGCCGGTGCGGACGTGAGGGTTGTGGAGAGCAGCCACCGATCCGATCAACAGGGAACCGGCATTTCCCTGCTCGGCAACGCGCTGCGCGCACTGGATCGCGTGGGGCTCGCCGATAGTTGCATGGCGGCAGGATCCGGATGGGACACGGTCAGCGTGCGTAACGATGCAGGCGAGATCATCAACGAGCGGCGTCCTCCGCGCACCTTCAGGGATGACGCGCCCGGCGCGATCGGCATCATGCGGCCGAAGCTGGCGGAGGTGCTCGAAGGACATGCACTGGCTAGCGGTGCGCGGGTCGACTATCGGACCTCCGTAGAGGACTTCGAGCAGGACGGCAACGGTGTGTCGTACCGGCTGTCGACGGGCGAAACAGGGCGCTGCGATCTGCTGGTCGCAGCCGACGGAACGTATTCGAAGACGCGTTCCAGGGTATTCGGCACTGAGCATCAGCCGACCTATGCGGGACAAGGCGCATGGCGTTTTACCGTTGAACGTCCTGCAGGGTTTGACGGGCTGGTGCTGTACAAGCACGGGGACGGTCGTGCGGTGGGCGGCCTTCCGTTATCGGACACGCTTTGCTACTACTTTTTCCTCGAGAATGCCAAAGTCCATGCGCATATGCCGCAAGACAGGTTGAGCGAGATGTTCAGGGAGCGTCTGGAGGGGTTCTCGGCTCCAGACCTTCGCGCGGTAATCGGGCGTTGCGATGGCACGCGCTACATCAGTTACCGTCCGTTCGACATTCTGTTCATGCCGCAACCGTGGCATCGGGGGCGAGTCGTATTAGTGGGAGATGCCGCTCATTCGGTCACGCCGCAGTTGACATCCGGCGGCGGCATGGCGATCGAAGACGCCGTCGTGCTCACCGAAGAATTGAGTCAGCGGGCGAGTATCGACGATGCACTCGTGGCATACGGTCAGCGTCGCGGCGAACGGGTGAAGCGCGTGTTCGACATATCACTGGCTATCTGCCAGGCGGAGCAGGATCCGCATGGGGGCGGACAGCGCGCCGTCGATCTGTTGTTCGAAGGGTATGGCGTGCTCGCCCAGCCGTTCTGAGCGCAGCGCGTGCTGTACGGATTGATGATCGGCGGTCCGGCCCTGAGGTCGGGGCCGCCGGGAAGTCGCGTCGTTCAATCACTCTTCCTCTTGTCCATGACCACCAACTCGTTTTCTCCCGTGTTCGTCTCCAGCGAGACCGCCAAGGCCGTCTTTGACTGGACGGATGCCATACGTGCGCTGCAGTCGGCCTATGCACGTCCGATTCCGCCCAGTTCCACGCCGCCGCGTACGGTGGCTGTCGCCGGCAAGACCTGGCTGCGTACGCTGCCGGCCGTGCCGGTGGGCGGCCGCTACTACGGGGCCAAGATCATGGGCATGGCGATGGGCTCCGCCGTGCCCGGCGTGGAATACGTGATCGTGCTGTTCGACCAGGAAACCAGCCGCATCGCCGCGTTTGTCGACGGCAACCTCGTGACCGGCTTCCGGACGGCTGCTACCTCGGCTGCCGCAGTCGACCGGCTGGCACCGGGAGGGGCGGCACGCCTCGCCGTGCTCGGCAGCGGCCTGGAGGCGACGATGCATACACGTGCCATTGCCAGCGTGCGGGATCTGACCGAGGTTGTCGTCTTCAGTCCGACACCCGAGCGGCGTGCCGCTTTTGCTGAAGCCGTGACACGCGATCTCGGGGTGCCCGCCCGCGGCGTCGCTTCGGCGCATGAAGCGGTGGAAGGGGCCGATCTCGTGCTTGCCGCAGCCCGCTCCAGGGGCGAACAGCCGATTCTTTTCGGCGACTGGCTCAAGCCCGGCGCGACCGTCGTATCGATCGGTTCGACCATTCCCGAGCAGCGCGAGATCGATGTCTCGGTTGTCGCTCGCAGCGACATCATCGTGTGCGACACGCTCGAGGAAGTGCTGGAAGAAACCGGCGACATGCGCGCGGCCCATGAAGCCGGCATCGCGTTCAGGGACAAGTCATTCAGCCTGTCGGACCTGATGAGCGGAGCAATCGACGAGCGCCTGAACGGCGCCAGAACCAGAATGTACAAGTCGGTGGGCGGCGGCCTGCAGGACATCGTGGTGGCGGAGCTCATCCTCGACAGGGCAATCGAGGCCGGCCTCGCGACGAGGCTGCCGATCGAATTCGAAACCAAGCGCTGATCCACGCGACATTCAATAGCAACCCAGACGAAAGGAGCACACCATGGCCCGCTACACCAGAAAGGAAGCCCGTGAATGGGCACGTGAGAACCTCGTTGGCGTCGCCAACGTGACCATTCCGACCATGACGTCGGACTTTAAGCGCATCAACGAAAAAGCAGTCCGCCACGACGTCGAGCTGTCGATCGAGCACGGCTTCGTCGGCTCTCTCTCATGCTCGGAAGTGGCCATCACGCAGGCGCAGTACGGCGAGTTCTGCGGCATCATGGCCGACCAGGCTGCGGGCCGCCTCGTCATCGTTCATCACGCGGTCTTCAATACCATCGAGGACAACATCGAGGCGATCAAGCTGGCGGAGGCGGGCGGCGCCGACCTCGTGTTGCTCGGCTATCCCCCGTACTTCTATCCGAAGTCCTACGACGAAGTGTTCGAGTACACGAAGGCGATCTGCGCGTCGACGAATCTCGGCGTGATGGTGTTCCCGCTGCCGGCTTGGGGCTTTTCCCGCCTGCATCCCGCCGACATTCCGCTGCCGGTGCTGCGCCGGATGGTGGATGAGATACCCAACGTGGTCGCGATCAAGGCCGAAGGCGGCATGCCCTACATCATGTCGGCAATCGAGGTGCATCGTGAATTCCACGAGGAAGTCGTCATCTCGTCTCCGCTGGAATACGAGTACGTACCGCTCGCGCAGGTGATGGACATCCCGTTCTGCGGCACCAACTACTCGGCCTATTACGGCCCGCTGTTGCCGCGAATCCACAAGCTGATCCGCGCCGGCGAATACGACGAGGCCACGCAACTCTGGTACCAGATGGACCCCGCACGCAAGGCCTTCGCCAGCCTGCCGATCGCGGCCAACGGTCTGCTCAACCGGATGCTGTGGAAGTACCAGGCATGGCTGCAGGGCTACAACGGCGGCCCCATGCCGCATCCGACGCAGCGCGTGTACCAGCGCGACATGACGGTCTTGCGCAAGGGCCTCGAAGCAGCCGGCCTCACTCCTGCAAGCGATCCCGACGAGGCATTCTTCGTCGGCCGTCATCCTGTGTGAGAGCCGACCGTCATGAGTGAACTGATTACGCTTCCGCTGAAGGACCCTGGCCTGCTGCGCCAGGCGATGCTGATCGACGGCGAATGGGTGCCCGCCGACAGCGGCGAGACGCTGGATGTGCGCAACCCGGCCACCGGCGAACTGGTCGCACGCGTGCCCAATGGCGGCGCGAACGAGACCCGCCGTGCAATCGCTGCAGCCGGGCGCGCGATGCGGGTCTGGCGCAAGGCGTTACCGAAGGAGCGCGCCCAAGTGTTGCGCACGCTGTACGACCTGATGCTGGCGCACATTGACGACCTCGCTGTCATCATGACCGCGGAGCAGGGCAAGCCGCTCGTCGAATCGCGTGGCGAAATCCTGTATGCCGCTGGGTTCATCGAGTGGTTCTCGGAGGAAGCGAAGCGGGTCTATGGGGACATCATTCCCCGGAACGTCGATGGCCGGCGCATCCTCGTGCAGAAGGAGCCGATCGGTGTTTTCGCGGCGATCACACCGTGGAATTTTCCGTCCGCGATGATCACCCGCAAGGCCGGCCCGGGGTGGGCCGTCGGTTGCGCCGGGGTCATCAAGCCGGCGAGCCAGACACCGCTGTCCGCGCTGGCGTTGGCCGTGCTCGCCGAGCGTGCCGGTCTGCCGCCGGGCGTATGCAACGTCGTCACCGGCTCGGCTCGCGCCATTGGTGGCGAGCTCACTTCCAGCCCGCTGGTACGTAAGGTTTCGTTCACGGGTTCGACGGAAGTCGGGGCGCAACTGCTGGCGCAGTGCGCGCCGACCATCAAGAAGACCAGCATGGAACTGGGTGGTAATGCGCCGTTCATTGTCTTCGACGATGCCGACGTGGACGCAGCCGTAAAAGGCGCCCTCGCCGCGAAGTACCGCAACGCCGGGCAGGCTTGCGTCGCGGCGAATCGCATACTGGTGCAGTCAGGCATCTATGACGACTTCGCGAAGAAGCTGGCCGAAGCCACGGCCGCCCTCGAGGTAGGCAACGGCATGCGCGAAGGCGTGGTGCAGGGGCCTCTCATTAACGAGGACGCCGTCCGCAAGGTCGAAGAACATATTTCGGACGCGCTGTCCAAAGGTGCTCGTGTGTTTACCGGCGGCAAACGCCACGCGCTCGGCGGCTGCTTTTTTGAACCGACGGTGTTGGCCGATGTGTCTCGCGACGCCCTGATCTTCAACGAGGAAACCTTTGGACCGGTCGCGCCGCTGTTTCGCTTCGACACGGAAGACGAGGCAATCGCGCTAGCCAACGACACACCGTTTGGACTGGCCTCCTATGTGTTCGCGCGTGATGTGGGGCGTATCTTTCGTGTTGTCGATCAACTCGAGTTCGGCATGGTTGGTGTCAATGAGGGTTTGATCTCGACGGAGGTCGCGCCGTTCGGCGGGGTCAAAACCTCCGGTCTTGGCCGGGAAGGCTCGAAGTACGGTGTCGACGACTACCTCGAGATCAAGTACGTAGCGCTCGGCGGGCTTTGACGGCTTTGGACCGCATTGGCAGTCGTTGTCGTTCTGGCGGGAACGTCGCGGATTGGCATGCTTCGAATTCGCCGGCAATTAGGATACGATGTGTCTTATAATTCCGTGCTGCGCGTTTCGCGCTCACGGCAACGCGTTCGCTCGGGTTTCCCCGGCGGCGCGACGCATCGCGGCTATATTGCCGCCGACTTTCTGCTATGCCAATGAAGACAAACGCCCAGCTTTCCGTTACAGCACCTTCCGCCACAAGAGGCGTCGGCCGACCGCGCAGCGAGGAAACCCGCGCGCAGATTCTTGCGGCGACGGTTCGTCTGCTCGAAACCCGCACGGTTCAGTCGATCTCGATCGAAGCCATCGCCAAGGAGGCGGGCGTTGGCAAGGCGACGATCTACCGCTGGTGGAGTTCGAAAGCCCTCGTCGTGATCGATGCATTCATCGAACACCATGTCGTCAAGACGCCCATGTCGCACAATTTGCCGCCTGGCGACGCCATTGCGGCGCATCTGATTTCGCTGATTCACGAATACGCCGGTTGGTCCGGCAGGATCGTCGCACAGATCATTGCTGAAGGACAGGCCGATCCAGCCGTGCTGCGCGAATTCCGCGAGCGTTTTCACTATGGGCGCAGGGCGCTCGTCAGGGAAATGCTCGAAGAGTGGCGCAGTTCAACGAGCATTCGCGTGCCGCCGAACATCGAGACGTTGGGCGAACTCCTGTATGCGCCGGTCTACATGCGTTTGCTGGTTGGGAATGGTCCGCTCGACGACCATTTCGCGCAGGAGCACATCAGTTACGTCTACACGCTGTTGGGCGTCGAGGTGCCGAATGTGACGCAACTGCGCGAGCAGATGACGCGGAAAGTGTCCGCGAAAAAGACGACGCGTGGTGCACGCTGAGGCATCGGAGCATTGCAATGCAGGAAACGGAATAGACGCCGCCCTCTCTACGTAAGCGTCTCGCGACGGCCGCTCATCATTGAGCGCTGGGACGGTGTAATTTATGCATCATCCTCGCCACCCAATGGCTCGTTCACTCAGTACCCACCAAAAAAATTCAGCGGGAACTCCGAACAAGCGACCGAATTTCCCAGTCGAGTTCAAGCGGCGATTGGTTGAGCAGACCTTTGAACCTGGAGCCTCGGTATCGCTGATCGCGCGCCGTAACGATGTCAACATCAATTGGGGGTGAATCGTGAGTCCCCCCCGATTCAAGCAGCGATCGAACGCGGGATAACCCCTAAGGCGCCCGCCGATGACTGTCTTGCCCGTCCTGTCACGGCTTCTTCCTTCACCTTAACAAGATCGTTAGCTCGCCTCGCGGAAAAACATCGCCGACTGCCGCCCATCGATTCGTAGGCAAGATTCCGCGCTTGCTCCGGACGCGCACCGCGCGTGCGGTCATCCAGTGAGTAACGAGAATATAGGAGATATAGGATGCAGAGGTCAGCATGGGTAAAGGCTTCGGTCGTATGCGCGGTGTTTGCGCTGGCCGGTTGTGGCGGCAATGATAAGGTAGGAACGAGACCACACTTTGTCGCCGATATTGCGGTGCCGAACGTGAAAGCAGGGGTCAATTTTTCGTTCGATATCGGCACCACGATCGGTAACCGCTACTATTTCACCGATCGCAACAACGCGGCTCTGGACGTGATAGATATTCCGACCAAGACCTTCGTCAAGGCGATCCATGGCAGCGGGAATCTCGCATTCGCAGGTCTTGGGTCGGGCCCGAATTCGAGGTCCGGGCCCGACGGCGCAACGCCTGTCGGTAGCCTCATCTATGCCGGTGACGTCAACTCCGTGAAAATCGTCGATCCTGCTGCGGGCGCCGTGCTCACCAACATCCCTGTCAGCACCACCGGCGTGCGGACGGACGAGGGTTGTCTCGACTCGACGCACGGCACCTTCATGATCTCCAGTCCCGAAGAGCCGACACCCTTCGCGACTTTCATCAGTACCACTACGCAAAATGTGATCGCGAAAGTCACCTTCACGGACGCGGCCGGTCAACCCACTGCGGGGCTGGAGGCGTGCGTGTACGACGCGGCGAGCGACAACTTCTATGTCAACGTCGATGGAAGCACTGCAAATCCGCATGGCGAACTGGTCAAGCTGCCCGGCGCAGCGATTCGCGCGATACCGTCTGGAACGACGCAGAATTACACCGCCCTTTCGGGTGTAGCGATGTACCCGGAAGGCAATTGCGATCCGACCGGTCTTGCGCTGGGGCCGGGCACCGACATCGCCGTTGGGTGCCGCGAGGCGACTACAGGTTCGCCACTGTTGATGCAAATCTTCAACCGGGCAAGCGGCGCGCTCGTCGCTTCACTTAACGCGGGCGGCGGCGATCAACTCGAATACGACGCCGCGACGAACCGATACTACAACGCGACAAGCCGGTGGACCGCATCGGGCAACGCTTCGGCGAACGGAACGTGCACCGCGGCGTCGCCGTGCAAACCGATGCTCACGATCGTCGATGCTGGCTCGCGCAGCGTTGCGGCGCGACTGGACACCGGCAACAATGCGCATTCGGTCGCGATCGATCCCGCAACCGGGTTCGTCTTTGTTCCCTACTCTTCTGCTACCGCGCCGGCTGGTTGTCCGGATTGCGCATCGAACGGTTTCGTCAACGGAGGGGTATCTGTGTTTTCGGCCCGTTAGCAGCACGGCAAGCGGGCGATCGATATAGCCGGGGCTGACGCGCTATCAGGCGTCCAGATCCCGGCCACTTGAGGTGTGTGTTGGAGAGGAAAATGTGATTCTCGCCTCGAAGACCTGTCGTTGTCTTCATCGGTGGACACAAGGTCTCACTGACGAGTGCGGGATTAACGCTATATGTCAGAAGCGCAGACGAGCCGATAATCGTCGAATCAGATCATTTAACAGTTCAAGATGCGCGACCGAATCGACGACGAAATCACCTTTCGCAAGCTGGAAGTGCTGCTCGCATTCATGAACACCGGCAATCTGTCGAAGGCAGCGGAGGCTCTGAATGTGAGCACGGTCAGCGTGCACCGGGCGCTGCATTCGCTTGAACAAGGCGTGCGGTGTTCGCTGTTCCGGCACGAGGGCCGCAACCTTAAGTCGACGGAAGCCGCGCAGATGCTTGCCGATGTAGCACAGGAGGTGATCACGCTGATGTCCGATGGCATTCGCGCGACGCGTGAGGCAGCGGGTTACTCGTCGCATCGTCTGAAGATTGGCTCCCTGTATTCGCTGACCATCAAGACCGTGCCCAACATCGTCATCGATATCAAGGTGCGGCGGCCGATGCTTCAGGTCGAGCTCGTGCTTGGGCCGAATGCCGAACTGTTGGAGAAGTTGAAGCTCGGTGTCATCGATGCCGCCCTGATGGCGGTGCCCGACGCCGAGCCCGAAGTTGAATCCATTCCGCTGTTCGAAGATGACATCTTTTTCGCAGCGCCCGCCGGATCGCCCTACGCCAATCAGCAAGCCGTCGATTTGAGGGACTGTCGCGACGAGACATTCGTTTCGTTAGGCGAGGGCTTCGTGACGTATCGCGGCTTTCTGGAGGCGTTTCGCGTCGCGGACTTCACGCCGAACGTCACCATGAGAGTCGGCGATATATTTTCGCTGATGAACCTTGTGAGCGGCGGGGTCGGCTATACGCTTTTGCCGGGGCGTGTACGCGGTGTATTCGGCGACAAGGTGCAATTCATTCCACTGCAGCCGCGCTACCTGATGCGCCAGACCATCGGCGTGAGCTTCCTGCGTGCACGCGAACGGGATCCGAACCTGCTCGCGCTCATGGCCGTCTGCCGCCTTTGCACGAGAAGCGTCGACTGACCGTTAGGCTTCAGGCTGCCATTACCGGCGCGCCTGTTCCCGGTCAATGAGCGTGCCAAGATCCGGGAGTGAGGTCGCGCTGCATACCGCGATCCCCTCCGTGAAAATCGCGCTGCTCAGCCGGGTCAGCGTGCTGCTTGGCGGCATCTCGATCACGAGGCGCGCGCCCCGTTCCCACGCGAGCCGCACTGTATCGTCCCAGCGCACCTGCCGCGCCATGTTGCCGGCAAGATCGGCCGCGATGCGCGGACCATCGAAAAGCGGGCGTGCAATGCTGCTGCTCAGATACACGAGGTGAGGCGCGTGCACGGAGACCTGGCCGAAGGCATTGGCGAGCGCAGTCGCGGACGCGTCGAGCAAGGCGCAATGCGAAGGGACCGCCACGTCGAGACGCTCATGGCGTTGCGCTCCGTGCTCAACCGCAAGTGTTGCAAGGCGTTGCATGGCGGCATCGCTGCCCGCGACCACCATCTGCGTCTGGGCGTTGATGTTTGCCAGAAAGACCGGCATGGCCGGGCTGTTCACTTCCGCGATCAATCGTTCAAGCGCGGGCTGCGTCATGCCGACGATCGCGGTCATGCCGTAGCCGTGCGGGAAGGCTCGTTCCATCAACTGGCCGCGCAATGCGACGAGCCTGACGGCGTCGGCGTAGCGCAGAGCGCCCGCGATCACGGCGGCTGGATAGGCGCCGATCGAAAGGCCCGTGACCATGTCGGGTGTATGGCCGAAGGCGCTGATGATGCGCGCCTGGGCGACGCCCGCGATCAGCAGGCAAAGTTGGACCGCGACGGTGGAGCGCAGCGAGTTCGTGTCGTCAAGCGACAGGGCGTCGTAGCCCAGCGCGTCGCTGGCTTCTTCCAGTGCGCGAGCAACCTCGGCGTGATCCGGCAGCGCGTGCAGCATGCCGCTGCGCTGTGCGCCCTGACCCGGGAACGTGAATAGCACGCTCACGATGCGCCGGCGGCCCACGGGTCCGCTACCAGCAGGGGATCGTGCGGCTGGAGCAGGCCGTCGATGGTTTCGGGGATAGACAAGCGATTCTCCTTCACGCTGCACATGTAGGGCTTCGCGATTCAGGTGCCCATCAACGCTTTGGTAGCGAAGAAAAGTAGCGAAGGTCCGAGCAGGCAGCCGACGCCCGTGTGAAACGTCGCGATGAGCGCGCCATACGGAACGAGCCGCCGATCGGTCGCGGCAAGTCCCGCGCTCACGCCGCTGACGGTACCGGCCAGGCCGCCGAAGATCATCGCGGAGCGGGGCGTCTTCAGTCCCATGAAGCCCGCCGCGATCGGCGTGCCGACCATGACGATGATCGCCTTGATCAGTCCCGTCGCGATGCTGAGCGCAATCACGTCGGAGCTTGCACCGATAGCCGCGCCTGTCACGGGTCCCACGATATAGGTAACCGCGCCGGCGCCGATGGTCGTCATGCTGACCGCGTCGGTGTAACCAAACGCGTGTGCGATGCTCGCGCCGACGATGAACGGCAACACGGTCCCGAGCAGCAGCGATACCACGCCGATGAGACCGGCCTTGCGCGCCTCGGTGGCCTGCACCTCGAATGCGGTCGCGACGATGGCGAAGTCCCGCAGCATCGCGCCACCCATCAGGCCGACGCCGGTGAACAGCGGCAGGTCGGCGAGGCCTTTTTGTCCGCCGGTGAAAACACCGCCGAAATAGGCCAGCACGAGGCCGATCACGATGGCGATTGCCGAGCCGTGCACGCGCCCGAACGTCAGCTTGCGCGAGATCACCGACGACACCCACATGATGAGGCCGACCAGCGCGAACGAAGTCACAAGACCGTTCTGAATCAGAACTTTATCGAGCATATGCAACATGACTGACTCCTGCTTCAGATTTCTTCGAGTTTCGGGGCGTTCACGAGCGACGTGCTGTCGCTCCCGGTGCGGGAAAGGACAGCAATGCAGCACGCGCAGACGGCCGCCGCGCCAAATGCCGAAAGCAGCGCGACGGGGCCGCCCTTCAGCGCGGCAACGACGTTCTGATTGGCGGCCATCGCCACCACGACGGGGATATACATCGCGCCCCAGAAACCCACGCCCGCTTCGGTTTCCTTAGGAAGCAGCCCCTTTCTGTGCAGATAGAGGCGCAGGAAAATCAGCAGCAGCATGGCAATACCGACGCCGCCGACATTCGTCTTGACGCCGATCGCGACGCCCAGCAGGTCGCCGAAGAAGAGTCCCGCCAGATGGCAGAACGCAAGCAGGGCGGTTCCATAGATGATCATTTCGTGTCTCCTGTAATATCTTTAATGGCTTCTGATGAGCCGGTGCATGAAGCGGGGATTGGGTCAGCGCAGGTTCATCGCCACTGCTCGCGCAACTTCCGGCGAACGGTCACCGAGCTCGCGCGATGCGGGCTGCCGAGCCGGCTACCCAGGCCACGCGACGGGTCGGCGCGAATATCGTCGAAGGCGTCCTGCAGTGCCTTTTCGACGGTGGACTGATCGGCGCCGTTGGGTGCATCGGCGTTACTCACGCTCAGGAGCTTCCACAGCAGCCCGAGCGACGCATAGTTGTCGATGTCGTAGGCCATCGGCGGCACGCGCGCCGTGAACGCTTCGAGATCGGCTACCGAGCGCAACGTCACCCGCGCGGCGGATTCCTTGCCCATCGCGTGAACCATGACCTGCGGATCGGCAAGCGCGATCAGGCGGTTGGCCTGATAGCCGTGCGCGAGAAACGCACCGGACATCGCGCGTCCGACGATCAGGCCGATCACCGGGTGACCGGCGAGGCGGGCGCTCGCATACGCATCGGCGGCGCCGGCGAGCGCCTGATGGATACCGTAGGCTTCCTCGCGTCGTCCGTAAGCCTGGCTCGCGACGTCGATGACAGCAACGATCGCGCGTTTCTCCTTGCGCTCTGCATCGGCATCGATCACCTCACGTACTGCCCGCGCGATCTCCCATCCCTCGACGAGACCGACTTCGCCGCTGCGTGCGCGAGGGAACGCGCTGTCGGGGTCGGGCACCACGGCGATGAAGCGCGCGGGATGCTCGCCGAGCCGCGCATCGGCGACACGCACCGAAGGCGGATAGCCCGTCTGCAACGGCGCGCTGTAAGTGAGCGCGTCCAGCCAGACTGCGCCGCGTTTCGAAAGCGCTTCTGTGCTCATGACCTGAACCCCTTGCCGTAGATGGCGGCCGCCTGTTCCGGGGTGGCCTGTGCTTCCGGATCGATTTCGGAAAGCCGCTGCAGAAAGCCCGCGACGCGTTCGCTGCGACACGCTTCTGGACGCCCCGCGCGAAAGCGTTCGATGACGGCGGCGCGGATCGCATCGGCGTCGTCGGCGGCGTAGACGTCGACCAGCCCGGTGCGATGGCGTTGCTCGCATCCCGTGAAGCGCCAGATCATCGGACGATCGCGCGAATCGAATTCCGCGATTCCAGCCTCCTGCTCGATGACCGCCGGTCCGTTGAGTCCGAGGCGCGCTTCGCGTGTGGCAATCAGGTAGCTGCAAAGGCCCGCCGCGATCGACATACCGCCGTAGCAGCCGATCGGGCCCGCGGTAATGCCGATCACCGGCTGGTAGCGCCGCAAGTCGACGATGGCCGCGTGAATCTCTGCGATCGCCGCGAGCCCGAGATTCGCTTCCTGCAAACGGACGCCGCCGGTCTCGAAGAGAATGACAGCACGCATGGGGATGCTGTTGCGGTTGTCCTCGGCGGCGAGTTCGAGGCTGCCGGCGATCTTCGCCGCGGAGACTTCGCCCATGCTACCGCCCTGAAATCCACCGTCGATGGCGAGCACGACCGCGGGCTGTCCATCGATCTCGCCCCGGGCGACGACCGTGCCGTCATCGGCCTGCGTCACGATGCCTTGCCGCGCGAGCCACGGCGAACTCACGCGCTCGAACGGGTCGAGCAGTTCGCTGAAGGTGCCTTCGTCGAGCAGCTTTTTCGCACGGCTGCGCGCATCGAGCTCGATGAAGCTCTGGCGTTCGAGCAGTTCCTGTGTGTCCATGATCTTCATGTTCCGCCGGTTGTTGCCAGTTGTTCCAGCACCTGCCCGATACGCATGCGCACGACGCCCGGTGTCGCGCCGGAATCGTTGATCTCGATCTTCGCGGCGGGCAGCGTGCCGTCACCGAAGATGCGTTCGAGCACGGCTTGCCAGACGCGGCCCATACCATCGACGGAAGTCGTGACGTTCACCACGGTCCGGTGCGAAGCGTTCGCTTCAAGCAGCACTTCGAGGTCTCCCGACGCAACCACGCCCGCCAGCGCGCGGCCTTGCGCGGGTTGCCCCGCCGGGAATTCGAGGACGATGGTTTCCATATCCGTTCCTATGCCTTCGTCGTGTGAGGGACTTCGCTTTGAAGCCGGTTGAGAAAGAGGGCCGCGGCGAGCAGATCGGCCGCGCCGCCGGGTGACACGTGCAGTTCGACGAGCCGCCGATCCAGCATCTTCAGGTGACGGCGGCCAGCAAGCGACGCAGCACCGTCGTGCTCCAGTACGCGCCGCGCTCCGTCCTGCATCTCGGCGAGCGCGCTGCGTCCGCCGCGTGCGAGCACGCAGGTATCGTCGAGACTCGCCATGACCGCGAGCAACGCGTTCAGGCGTGCGGCCGTCTCGCTGTCGCCGCGCAGGCGTGATCGTGAGAGTTCCGGCAGCGCCACTTCCACGACGTGCGGAAAGCCGGCTTGTGCCTGGCCGCGCGCGCCGCCAACGTTGTAGTCGAGGCATGCCTGCTCGCCTTTGTTGCCGGTCAGCGCGGGTGCGTGGCGATCGGGAAAGCGCGCGATCGATCCGGCACGCGCGGCGATGCCATGTGGTGTAAGGTCGGCCGGTTCAGCCGCTGCAGCGGTCACGAGTAGTCCGAGCGCCCAGATCGCGCCGCGATGTGTGTTCACGCCACGCGTTGCGTCAAGCATGCGCGCTTCGCCGTCGCGTCCGATTGCGCCGATGTGCTCACGCAGCGCCGGCATCGACTGCATTTCGAGGCCTGCGCGCGCCAGTTCCGTGAAGGTCGGCTGCAACGCAAGCGCCGACGCGCACATCAGTTCCCAGTCGAGATCGTGATGTGCGCCGCGGCTGCGGATGTCGACGAGTCCGGGCTTCGGCGCGAGCGTGACTTCCTCGATCAGCGCCGCGACCACCTGCTCGCCCAAACGCTCGGCGAGATCGGGTGGCGCGCGTCGCGGTTGCGCCGCTTTCATTGCGAGGTTGTCGCGCATCACCAGCTCCGAAAACGCGCGGGCGGCTCATACAGGCCGTCCGACCAGTCGACCAGATCCGCCATGCTCTTGGCGGCCAGCAGCGATCGGGTGGCTTCGCTGCGATGAATGCCGAGGTCTTCGGGCAACGCGACGAAACCATCGCGGCGCAGCGTCGCGAGCTTGTCCGCACTGCTCGTGAGGCCGATGGGCGTCACGCCCGCGACCGCCGCGATCATCTCTTTCCGATGTTCGAGCGAGTGCGCTTTGTACAGATAGGCGATACCTTCCTCGGTCAGCACGTGCGTGACGTCGTCGCCGTAGATCATGACCGGCGCGAGCGGCATGCCGGACTCGCGGCCGACGTCGACCGCATCGAGCGGTTCGACGATGGTCGGCTGCCCGCCCGCCTGGAACGTTTCGACCATCTGCACGACGAGCTTGCGGCCAGGTTCGAGCGGGCTGTCCGTCTGCAGCAGATCGAGCCACGCGGGTGTGGCATGGCGGCGGCCGTGCGGATCGTGGCCCATGTTGGGCGCGCCGCCGAAGCCGGTGAGGCGCCCGTGCGTGACTGTCGACGAGTTGCCGGCGCCGTCCATCTGCAGGGTCGAGCCGATGAACATATCGACCGCGTATTGCCCCGCCAGCTGGCACATCGCGCGATTTGAGCGCATCGAACCGTCGCGGCCGGTGAAGAAGATGTCCGGCCGTTGCGCGACGTAGGCTTCCATGCCCAGTTCGCCGCCGAAGCAGTGCACGCTGTCGACCCAGCCGGTTTCGATCGCGGGGATCAGCGTCGGATGCGGGTTCAAGGTCCAGTGCCGGCAGATCTTTCCCTTGAGGCCGAGCTTCTCGCCGTAGGTCGGCAGGATCAGTTCGATCGCGGCCGTGTTGAAACCGATGCCGTGATTGAGCGACTGCACCTGATGCCGCTCGTAGATGCCGCGAATCGCCATCATCGCCATCAGCACCTGAACCGGTGTGATGAGGCGCGGATCGCGCGTGAAGAGCGGCTCGATGAAGAACGGTTTGTCTGACTTCACCACGAAGTCGATCCACGAGCCTGGGATATCGACGCGCGGCAGGTCCTTCGGGTCGTCGACGATCTCATTGACCTGCGCGATCACGATGCCGTCGCGAAACGCGGCGGCTTCGACGAGCGCAGGCGTATCTTCGGTGCTCGGGCCGGTGTAGAGATTGCCTTGTCGGTCGGCCTTGTAGCCTGCCACGAGTACGACGTTGGGTGTCAGATCAACGTAGAGCCGCGCGTACAGTTCGATGTAGGTATGGATCGCGCCGATCTCGAGGATGCCGTCCTGCAGAAACTGCGAGATGCGCAGGCTTTGGGCGCCGGCAAAGGCGAAATCGAGTTTTCTTGCGATGCCGCGCTCGAAGAGATCCAGATGCTCGGCGCGGCTCACGCTCGGGATGATGAGATGCAGGTCGTGGACGATTTCCGGATCGACACGGGCGAGCGAGCGTGACAGGAAATCAGCCTGCTTCTGGTTGTTGCCCTCGACGACCACACGGTCTCCGGGGGCGATCAGGGCTTGCAGGACTTCGACGATACGATCGGCGGGTAGAACCACGCCGTCCGCGATCGATGCGACGCGCGCGAGCCGGCGATGCTTTTCCGCGCGGCGCGTGGCCCAGCGGGATCGGGACTGACTTTGACCGGACATGTACGCTCTCGCTCAGGACATGAGGCGAGTCTAGGGAACGAGAGATTCCGGTTCAATCACGCTCGGAGTGCGTCTGTTATCTCAAGGGTAACGATCTTGAGAGCCGAAGGCTGAAAACGTGACAGGACGGGCAGGCGGGGTTGACGTCGTTGCCCTAGGGGTTTTCCCAAGCTTGTCGGACCATATATGTCGAATCAAGGGAGATCTGGCGGCAGAGCGCCGCTTGATCCGTCGCTCGACGGCTCAACGCCGCCGCATTTGCCGACCGATGGCCGAGGTCATCTCGCCCACGCCCGCGCGGTTCGCGATTTCTTCGACTACTTTCTGACGACGCAAAACGAAGTCCCGGCAGCCAGGCTCGACGCGTTAGTGCGCCGCCAGATTGCCGCGCAACTCGACGGCACGCCGGCCGCCGACGAAGCGCTGGCCGTCTGGCAGCGCTACAACGCTTACAACGCCGCACTCGCGCAGTTGCCGCAAGCGCCAACGCAAAGCGGCGCAAAGATGGACCTGAACGCACTGCAACTCGCGCTCGATCAGCGCGATGCATTGGGCACCCGGTTGATGGGCGACTGGAACGAGCCGTTCTTCGGCGGGCAATCGCAGCAGCAACACACCGATCTGGCGCGCTTGCGCATCGCGTCCGATACATCGTTGAACGACACGCAGAAAGCCGCGCGTGTTGCCGCGCTAGACGCAGCATTGCCGCCGGAAACGCGCGCGGCGCGTGAGCGTGTGCGGCAACAGCAGGCGTCGATCGACGCAATCAGTCAGGCACAAACGCAGGCGCAAAAGCAGGGCGCGTCACTTGACACGCTGCGCGCGCAGATCACGCAGACGCTCGGCCCCGAAGCGGCGGAGCGCGTCGTGCAGATGCAGCGGGCCGACGACGCCTGGCAGGCCCGCTATGCAGACTATGCAAGCCAGCGCGCTCAAATCGACAAACAGGATTTGCCGCCGCAACAGCGTGACGCGCAGATCGCGCAATTGCGCCAGCAATTCTTCACGAACCCGAGCGACGCGATGCGCGCGGCGTCGCTCGATCGCGGCCACGGTTCCGGAAGCTGACGCGCAGCAGCGAATCAACCCGGCGCTGCACCGGTCAACTGCGAATACACGTCATGCGACAGTTGCAGCAGCACCTTGCGGTCGATGCCGCCCGACACCGCGTAACCGAAATCGCCGTCCACCCAGTAGAACACGTTCACCGGCCCGTCCTGATACAGCTTGAACGCGGTGGTGTTCGCATTCGCCTCACGGCGCGAGATGCACAGCGTCACGCGCTCGCCGTTCGGGCCGCGATACATGAACTGCGCGGTCGGTCCGTCAGCGCTTGGCAACAGGCGGCCACCCGACAGGTTGAAGCCGCTCTTCGACAGCATCGGCGGATGCACGTTCGTGCCCAGCCGGTCGGACAGCCACTGCACGAAATCCTGTTCGCGATCGGCGCCGAGCTCGGCTGGCCGGTCGACGGCGGGCATGTAGACCACATGCGCCAGCGCGGCTTGCCGCGCGAGTCCTTCGGCGCCGTCCGCACTGACGGTGCGCGTGTCCGAGTGACTTGCGAGCGGCGTCATGACGTCCTGCCCCCTATGCGTGCCCACGCCAATGCCGATTCCCAGCACCAAAGCCGCGGCCATGCCGGCGAACTGCGGCCAGTTGGCAGCGATACGCCGGCGGCGCCCACCGGCCGAAGGCGCTTGCAGGCGCTTGGGCACGGGCTCGCTCAGCACGCGGTCATAGCGTTCATGGAACATGTTATTCAGCGAGAAATAATCGCTGACGCGCGTGGCCAACTCGGGACTCTGTTCGAGCGCGCGCTCCACCTCGACGCGGCGTTCGTCGGACAACGTGCCATCCACGTACGCGTGCAGGTCTTCTTCGCCGATCGGCATGTGTCGGTCGCTCATCGCACCACCTGTAATTTCGCACCGGGCTGCGTGCCCGCCATCAACGCCCGAAGCCGCTCACGCCCACGCGAAAGCCGCGACATCACCGTGCCGATCGGAATGTTCAGCGCGAGTGCCACGTCGGCGTAGCTCATTTCTTCGAGTCCGACCAGCAGCACGACTTCGCGCTGCTCCATGGGCAGGCGCTGCAACGCATAGTCGAGATCGCGCATTTCCAGCGAGCGGGTCTGATCGGATGGCACGGCGAATTCGCTTTCGTGGACGCTTTCATCGTCGACGGGGACATGCACTGCGCGCACTGAAGCCTTGCGCGCCTGATTGGCGAACACGTTATGCATGATCGTGAATAACCACGCGCGCAGATCGGTGCCTTGCTGGAACTGGCCGGTGCGGCCAAGCGCGCGTTCGAGGGTATCCTGCACCAGATCGTCGGCCAGATCCCGGTTATTGATCAGCGCTCGCGCATAGCGCCGCAAGCGCGGCACATGCTCCATCAACTCGTCACGGACATCCATTTTTCATCCCAATCGTGGGGCTTCCCGACGGGCGCCGGATTGGCGGCCATCGGCTGGGCTGCCACGCGCATCCCAAGTGTAAACACGTGTGAGCGCATTTTATTCCCTTGCTGGTTAGGCGGTCGTCGAGCGTCGGCGGGGTTCATCGCATGGTCATCAAGTCGGCGGCGCGCATCAGGCCGTGGGTGGGGGCGTTGCCGGCGACCACGAAACGCTGCCGCTGCGCCGTCCAGGTCAGCAGGCGGATATCGCCGATCCGGCGCGCGGCCCATTGCGGCTGCGACGGCCCCAGCAGCGCCAGCGAGGAAATCAGCACCACGGGCCGTCCGTCCGCATTCAGATAGACGAATTCGCTGGCCCGCTGGAACGGCCCGAGCGCCAAGGTTCTTTGTTCCACGAGCCGCAAGCCGGCCGCCGCGAGGTCGGGCGCCGACAGGCTGGTTCGCGTCGCCGACGCAGCGGAGAACTGCCCGGCAGCGGTTTCCGCGAGCGCCATGACGGCGGCGTTGCTGAGCGCCTGTGCGGGTGCCTGGGTCGCGGCGAGCCAACCGCTCGCGGATGCCAATACCAGAGCGAGCACCGCTATCGTCTTCACGGCTTTGCTGTCGCGCAGCGCAGTCGTCAACCGATGGAGTGAACCGCGCCGGTCTGCAGCGCAATCCGTCACCAGTTCGTCGGTTGTTTGAAAAGCCTGCTGAATCTGCACATTCAGTCTGCCGTAGAACGCCACGCGGCGCGCTTCCGCCGGATCCTTTCCCAGATAGTCCCTCAGGTATGCGGCGCGTTCCGGTGTCAGCGTGCCGTCGGCGTACGCCTGAATGTCTGCTTCGGAAAGCGGCGAATCGGGGCGGGAGTCGATTGGATTCATGGTGCCTGCATGTATCGAATTTCAGCTATCGAGTGGCAAACACGCGCACACATGGGTTTATTCCATGCTCTCGACAGACTATTTTCGACACCGCCGCGATACCGCCGAACAGCAGGCAAACCCGTTTTCGCGACGCTTTATTCCACGCTCGACATATGTTTTTTCATGCGTGCCAAAGCAGGAATAAAAACCGGAAACGTTGGGTTCTCCCTCATGCAAACCCGCACAAAACTCACTGGAGTTCATCATGAAGAAGATCACATTTGCCGCGTTGTCCATCGTCGTGCTCGCGGCTTCGTCGAGTGCATTTGCCGAAGGTAAGACACGTGCTCAGGTGTACCAGGAATTGATCGAAGCGCAACAGAACGGTCTTAACTACGTCACCGATGCCTCGTATCCGGACGTCAGCCCGGTTTTCGCGCAACAGGTCGAGCATCACAAGGAAGCGCTCGCCGCTCAAGCGGCCGCTGCCGGCCGCGTCGCGAGCGGCAGCGCGCCGGCCGGCAGTGCGAACTGAAGGTGTCGATAGCCGGCACGTCAGCTTTTCACCCGCTCCGAACGCGGATCATAAGGCGCTTTCAGGTGCACGGTCGCCGGCAGCAAGTCGCCGGCGACATCGATCGTGTATTGCCCGCTGTTCAGATACGCCGCATCGGCAACGCCGTCCGGATTGTTGATATAGCCCATCGCCACCGGACAACCGAGCGTGTGCCCGAACGCCGCCGAGCTGACGAAGCCGACCGGTTTGCCGTCGCGCAATGGCAATCGCGTGTTCATCGCCGGCGGCGAGTTGCGAGCGGACGATGCCGCCGCCTTCGGCGACAGCGTGCTCGCCTTTCTCCGCCAGTTCCATGTGCGCTATGCGATCGTCTCGGTCACCGCCATCGATATGCAAGGGCGTTTTATGGATGCGCTGCCCGCCGACGTCGCGTTTTCGCTCGCAGCCTTCGCGCAGGCGGATCGGCGCGTGGTCGCCGCGGATCACGCGAAGTTCGGCCACAGCGCACTGGTGCACGCCTTTGGTCCTGACGCGGTCGATCTGCTGGTCACCGACGAAGCGCCGGCGCCCGCGTTAGTCCAGGTGTTCGCCGCGGCAGGGCTGGAGGTCAGTGTCGGCGCGCCGGAGCGCGGCGGCTCCGAACCTGCCCATCTCGAAGCAGGCCCGGCAACCGGGTCCGCCCTTTAAGCTGTCCGTTCTGCGGCTCGCTCGGCCTTCACAGCCAATTCCGTCCAACGCGTAAAATGGCCGGTTACCACAGGCAATCGAGGCTGGGCAGCAACACGCCGGCAGGCGGGATTCAACGCTTTCCGCGCTGGATCCCGGTCCGCACACGATTGCCATTGCCGGCCCGAATACGGATGGAACACGCTGATGTCGTCGTTTTTTTTTGATCGAGACCAGATTGCGGACTGGATGGGTGCGCACACGTTGGCCAAAGCCCGTTCGGTCGGCGCCGTCACGAATCTGCAATGGGATGGCGACACGCTCCGCGGCGACGTACAGGGCACGCAAAGCCGCCCGTATCACACGCGGGTGCGCTTCCATCACGGGAAGCGTTCGATTTGGGCCGATGGGGAGTGCACCTGTCCGGTCGGAATCAACTGCAAGCATGCGGCCGCCTTACTGCTGGCCGAACTTGAGTATCACGAAGAGATGGACCATGTGACCCACGTCGACATGGACGAGCACTGGCCGCCCGAGCATCCGCCGGCTGCGCGAACCGGGAAACAACCGGAACCGCGCCCCGGCGTGCGCCCCGAACTGGTCAGCTGGCTCGAACGTTTTCGCGCGCGCGCCGAGGCCGATGCTGCCGTCGCCCAGAAGGCGGGCTCCGCGCGTACCCAGACGCTGGCGTATCTGCTCAACTGGTCCGACTTCCACATGCGCCATGAGGTCGTGCTGTACAAGGCACGCTGCAAGCCGGACGGCGCGATCTTCGCGGTCGACGAGCCGTGGGGCAACGTGGAAGCGGCGCTGCTGAAACAACCGAAGTTTGTCTCCGACGAGGATCTGTCGATCCTGCGCGGCCTGTGGCTGGGCCGCTCGCGTGAAGATTTCGGTCAGTTCATTCTGCGCGGCGCGAGCGGCGCCGAAATGCTGCAAAAACTGATCGCGACGGGGCGTCTGTTCTTCGAATTCAAACCCGAACCCGGCCGTCAAGGGCCGACACCGTTGTCGCGCGGCGCCGACCGGCCCGGGCGGATCGAATGGGAGCCGCTTGCGGACGAGCGGCTGCGGCCCGCGCTGTGCACCGAGCCGCGCGCCAGCATGGTGCTGCCCACCGAACCGGTCTGGTACGTGGATGGCGTCTCGAATGAGGCCGGCATCGTCGAGTTGTCGTTGCCGTTCCAGCAGTTGCCCGACTACCTCGCGATGCCGCCGATCTCGCTCGCCGAAGCGCCGCTGGTCGCCGCGGTGCTGCGCGAGATCGCGCCCGATTTGCCGCTGCCCCCCGCGCACGACGCGTCGGCGATCCGCGTGATCGACGTCGATCCGGTGCCGGTGCTGACGCTCAATAGCCACGCGCTGCCGTCCGGCGGCAAAACCGGCCAGCGCAAGCCCGAGGCGATGGAACTCGCCGGCGTCAGCTTCGACTATGAGGGCATCAGTATCAACGTGGACAGCAGCGTCACGCTGGTGCCGGTGCCGGGCGGCGACGTGATTCATATCCGGCGTCGCTACGAGGTCGAAAAGAAACGCCTGCTCGAATTGCGCAAGACCGGTTTGCAAAGAGTCCCGACCAGCCGCGGCTACGCGTCGCGGTTATTGCCAGACACGATGCTCGGCCTGCCGGACGCCGACGCGTGGTCCGCCTTCGTCAACGACGCCGTGCCGGACCTCGTGAGCAAAGGCTGGCGCGTCACCATGGCGCCGGCGTTCCGCTACAACGTCATCGAGATCGACGCGATCGACGGCACCGCGCATCAGGCCGGCGACGGCTGGTTCGATCTGGAGATGGGCATTCGGATCGGCGAGCGCAACGTGCGGCTAGAGCCGCTTCTGGCCGATCTGTTCCGGCGCGACCGGCGCTGGCTGGGCGGCGCGCTGGAAGCGATCGCCGACGACGAGCCGATCGAGCTGAAGACCGAAGAGAACAAGCGTCTGCGGCTGCGCGCCGACCGGCTGAAACCGGTGGTGCGCGTGCTGGTCGACCTGTTCGACGCGTTGGGCGGCTCGCTTGCCGACGGCGCCGCGCTGCGCGTGCCCGCCGTCGATGCAGGCCGGCTGGAAGCGCTGAACAGCACCGGCCGTTGGCAATTTCAGGGCGAAGATTCGATACGCCAGCTGGCGCAGCGCCTGCAGGCCGGGCCGGGTTTGCACGAGGTGCCGGTGCCGCGTGGCCTGCGGGCTGAATTGCGCGCGTATCAGCAGCAGGGGCTGAACTGGATGCAGTTTCTGCGCGAACACGACCTGGCCGGCGTGCTGGCCGACGACATGGGGCTTGGCAAGACCGTGCAGACGCTGGCGCACATCCTCGCCGAGAAGGAAGCCGGGCGGCTCGGGCGTCCCGCACTGATCGTGGTGCCGACCACGCTCGTGCACAACTGGCGCGAGGAAGCGCGCCGCTTTGCACCCGCACTGAAAGTGCTGGTGCTGAACGGTCCGCAGCGCAAGGAGCGCTTCGAGCAGATCGGCGAACACGAACTGATTCTGACGACGTACGCGCTGCTATGGCGCGATCAGAAAGTGCTTGCCGAGCACGACTATCACTTGCTGATTCTCGACGAGGCGCAATACGTCAAGAACGCGGCCACCAAAGCCGCGCAGGCAATCCGCGGGTTGCGCGCGCGGCATCGGCTGTGTCTGACCGGCACGCCGCTGGAAAATCACCTCGGCGAATTGTGGTCGCAGTTCGACTTCCTGCTGCCGGGCTTTCTCGGCAGCCAGAAAGACTTCACCAAACGCTGGCGCAACCCGATCGAGAAAAACGGCGACGGCGTGCGCCGCGCATTGCTGGCGCGCCGTATCCGGCCGTTCATGCTGCGCCGTCGCAAGGACGAGGTCGCGAAGGAATTGCCCGCCAAGACCACCATCGTGTGCTCGGTCGATCTGGAAGGCGCGCAGCGCGATCTCTATGAAACCGTGCGCACGGCAATGCAGGAAAGAGTGCGCGCGGCGGTCAGCGCGCAAGGCCTTGCGCGCAGTCACATCATCGTGCTCGATGCGTTGCTGAAACTGCGCCAGGTATGCTGCGATCCGCGCCTCGTCAAGGCGATCAAGGCTGATAAGGAGGCGGGCGAGAGCAGTGAGAAGGTAAAACAGGTCGGGAAGGGCGTGCGCGTCACGCGTTCGGCCAAGCTCGATCTGCTGTTGTCGATGCTCCCGGAGCTGATCGAGGAAGGGCGGCGCGTGCTGCTGTTCTCGCAGTTCACCGGCATGTTGTCGCTGATTGCCGAGGCGCTCGAGGAAGCCGCGATTCCCTATGTGATGCTGACCGGCGACACCGCCGACCGCATCACGCCGGTCGAGCGGTTCCAGCAGGGCGAGGTGCCGTTGTTCCTGATCAGCCTGAAGGCGGGTGGGGTGGGCCTGAACCTGACCGCCGCCGACACGGTGATTCACTACGACCCGTGGTGGAACCCTGCCGCCGAGAATCAGGCGACCGACCGCGCGCATCGGCTGGGGCAGGACAAGCCAGTGTTCGTCTACAAGCTGATTGCGGCGGGCAGCATCGAAGAGAAGATCGTCGAGTTGCAGGAGCAGAAGGCGGGACTGGCCGACAGCATTCTGTCCGAAGATGCCGCCGGCGCCACCAAGTTCTCGGACGACGATCTCGATGCACTGTTCGCGCCGATGCCGGAGATTGAAGAGGGGAGATAGACGCGCCGTTGCGCGCAGGTGCTGGCTTCTCAGGCGTGCGCTGCGCGCGCGAGCACCTCGTCGACCCACTGATTGATGCTCTTGCCGGCGGCCGCTGCTGCGATGCCTACCGCAGCATGCACTTCGGGTCGAATCCGCAGCATCAGTTTTCCGGATGCCGGCTTTTGCGGATCGCGTCCGGTTTTTGCGCAGTCTTCCAGATAGTGATCGACCGCTTGATGAAAATCTTCAGTCAGTTCAGAAACGGTTTCACCATGGAAGCTGATCCGATCTGAAACGCCGAGTACACGCCCGACAAAAATGTTCTCACGCGGATCGAATTCGACCCGCGCGAAATAGCCTTTGTATGTCATCGAGTTCATCACGGCTTGACTCCCAGTTCGATAAACCACTTGCGCAACTCTTCCACCTGATACTTTCTGGCCTCTTTGCCGGGATGCGGACGATGCAAATATCGGCGGCTGCCGCGCAATTCGAAGGCGACGCGAGACCCAGCGCCGTCTCGTACTTCCCCGCCGAGTGTAGTGATCAACGCCTCAATTTCTGTGAACACGATACCGCCGTGTGTTGGCCTTCTGAACAGTGCATGTAGCGTGTTGAGATGTTTAGATCGCATGTGTATGCTAGCAAAAAGTGATATCAATCGCAAACATACTGAAGTACTGGACGAGACGCGATTGCGACCATCCCGTTTTCATGCTGCGCGCCGTTGCCGCGTGTCTATTCGGACCATGCGGAACCACTTTGACGCTCGACTAAAAGCGCTGAGTTCCCAGCCGATCGGCTAACGGTTTTTGTTTTTCTTCAGCACCCATCTAACAATCTTTAAACCATTTATTTTGAGACTGTTCTTATACTGTCTCGCAAATTGTCAAATTGTGGTTTCCGGAATGCGGGAGACAGCGTGATACGACAAGGCAGACGGGGCCATTCACCGTGCGGGCGAGACCAGCTAACCCGAAGTACGACCTCCAGAGGTCGATATTTGAATATAAAGGCGTGCCCGAGCGAGAGCCTGAGAGAGCTTGGGGACAATCAGGGAGCGGCTCGCGATGCACCGAGCCGGGCCGGATAGCCGCTTAATGGCATCCGGGAAAAAGCACGGCCATTTTCGATTATGATGATTCGCCTCCTCGGCTATTGACGCGACAAAGCAAAAATACGCGCCAATTTCGAGACAAAGCGGCGACGGATGTAAACCAGGCGCGGGGGCGAGGCGTCCGATAATCGGAATAGAGCGAAGTCGGGGATGAAACGAGAAACCGGTTCGGCGGTGTTGCAGCCGCCATCCCGGCCATCGACCGGCCTACCAGCCACCAGATACGAAGGACGATGTCGCGTTGCGGGGTTCTATGAGAATTGCAGTCCTTGATGACGATCCGGCTCAGGCCGATCTTGTATGCCAAACGCTGTCGACGGCCGGCCATATCTGTCACGCCTTCGGCGCGGGCCGTGAACTGGTGCGGCAGTTGCGGCGCCAGACGTTCGATCTGCTGGTGCTCGACTGGAACGTGCCCGACATGTCCGGCGAGGAGGTGTTGCGTTGGGTGCGCGAAAGCCTGTCCGAGCGTTTGCCGGTGCTGTTCATGACGAGCCGCGGCCGCGAAACCGACATTACATCGATCCTCAACACCGGCGCGGACGATTACGTCGTCAAACCGGTTTCGGGGGCGGTGCTGCTGGCGCGCGTCGGTTCGCTGCTGCGCCGCGCGTATCATCTGAAGCCGGCCGCGGCGAAGGAAGTCTTCGGCGAATTCGAGTTCGATCTGGGCGCGAAGCACGTGGTGGTGCGCGGCACGACGGTGACCGTGACGCAGAAGGAATTCGAACTCGCACTGCTGCTGTTCCAGCATCTGAGCCGGCCGCTGTCGCGTGCACACATTCTCGATGTGATCTGGAAGCAGGCGACCGACATCCCCTCGCGCACCATGGACACCCACGTATCGATGCTGCGCAGCAAGCTGGGATTGCGTCCGGAGCACGGCTATCGTCTGACACCGATCTATGGCTATGGCTACCGGCTCGAACGGATCGAGTCCGGCGCGTCCGTCGCGGGCGACGAAGAACGCTCCGAAGTGGGGGGCGCGTGACGGTTTCCTTCGACGCGGCAGCGCGCGGCCTCGCGCGCTCGCCGGGCCGCCGGGTCTGCGCGGTGCTGGGCTCGGGTCTGATCGCCATCACGTGCTTCGCGCCGGCGTTGGCCGAGGCCCAATCGTCCCGCCCGCCGAAGCCACGTGCAAAGGCCGCCGCGCCAGTCTATGTTTCGTACGTCACCCACGATGGCGACACGCTGTACGACATTGCGGGCCACTACATGCGCGATCCGCATGATTGGGCGCTCCTGAGCCGTCTGAATCAGGTGCCCGCGCCACGCCGCATGCCAGCAGGAATCGCGTTGCGGCTGCCGGTCAGCCAGCTCAGGCAGGATCCGGAAGCGGCGCGCGTGATCGCGACGAGCGGTCCAGCCGAGCACGCGTTCGGCAAGAATCCGTACACACCGCTGATAATCGGCGCAACGCTCGGCGAAGGCGATCACGTCCGCACCGGCCATAACGGCTTCGTCACGCTGGAGTTGCCGGACGGCTCGCACGTGTCGGTGTCGCAGAATGCCATGCTCGAGATCGACACGCTCCGGAGCACTGCACTCACCGGCGCGGCCAACCGGGTCCTCGATCTGCATCGTGGCGAAGTCGACAGCCAGGTCACGCATGCGACCAGGAAGGACGACCGCTTCCAGATTCGTTCGCCCTCGGTAGTCGCGGGCGTGCGCGGCACGCATTTCAAGGTTGCCTACGACGGCGACGCGCGCACCACCGCGGTGGAAGTGCAGGAAGGCGCGGTCGGTGTCGATCCCGCCGGCGCCGACGGCTACGCGAAGGCACCGCCGCCGGGCGTGCCGTTGCAGGCGTCCACGCAACTCGTCAAGGCGCGCTTTGGCAGCATCACGCGCACCGGCGGCGAAATCGGCGCGCCGATCGAGTTGCTGCCCGCGCCGGCGCTTACCGATCCGGCCAAAGTGCAGGACGGCAAGACGGTCGGCTTCGACCTCGTGCCGGCCGCGCGCGCGGTGGCCTACCGCGTGCAGATCGCGCGCGATGCCGATCAGCTCGACCTGATCCGCGATCTGCGCGTGAGCGTGCCGCATGCGGACTTCGGCGATCTGGCCGATGGCACCTATTTCGTGCGCATCGCCGCAATCGACGACCATGGGCTCGAAGGGTTGCCGCAGGTGTACGGCTTCGACCGGCGCCAGCTTGGGCTGGATGCGTCGGCGGGGCCGCGCGCCGGCAGTCGCGACTATGTATTCCGCTGGTTCGTCAGCCGCTCCGATGTCGAGACGCGCTTCCGTTTCGTGCTGGCGACGTCCGACGATCTGCGTCATCCGATCATCGATCGCACCGATCTGACGAGCGGACAACTGGTCGTGAGCGATCTGCCGCGCGGCGTTTACTATTGGACCGTCATCGCCGAACAGTTCGAAAATGGCCGCTTCTATGAGAAGAGCAGTTCGATCCGCTCGTTCACACTTGCGCGCTGATGCCGATAGAATCGCAGACTGAGTCCCCAACAAAACCTGTTGCACGCCTCGGGAACGAACCACAGTCTTGCCGACCCCATCCCCGCGCCTGAGCCTCGACCCGCGCGCGCGCCTCGGAAGGCGCGCCGGCCGCCGCTTCCTGTTCGAATGGGTGGGCATCGGTTGCCTCGGCATCGTGGTGATTCTGCTCGGCTCACTTGGCCGGCTGACCGCGAGCGTCGATCATCTGGTCTACGACCACTTCCTGCGCCTGCGCGCACAGCCGGTGTCGCCCGATATCGTGGTGGTCGAAATCGACAACGCCAGCGTCGCGCAGCTCGGCCGCTGGCCATGGCCGCGCAGCGTGCACGCGCGGCTGCTCGAACAGATCGCCAGGGCGAAACCCGCTGCGGTGATCTACGACGTGCTGTTCACCGAAGCCAATCCGGACGACGCCCAACTGGCACGGGCCATCGCGCTGAGCCCGACTTATCTGCCGCTGCTGCTCAGTCCGCTCGACGACGCCGACCGGCGCGTCGCGGTCGACCCGGTGCCGCCGCTCGCGCATGCCGCCGCCGGTCTCGGCCATATCAATCTTGAAGTCGACAGCGACGGTATCGTGCGCAGCGTCGCGCAATTCGAAGACGACGCGGCGTCGCGCTGGCCGCAATTGATGGTGCCGGTTGCGCGGGCCGTCGAGCGCGGCGCGCTGCAGCTGAGGGCGCGCCCGCAAAAGCTTTCCGCCAACCACGCGGCGGCTACGGCGTCTCAGGGCGAAGCCCGCTTTCTGATCCCGTTCGGTCCGAACGCGCAGAACTACTCGAAACTGAGCTTCGCGAGCGTCCTCGCGGGCGACGTGCCGCCGGACAAGCTGCGCGGACGCATCGTGCTGATCGGGGTGACCGCATCCGGTTTGTACGACCGCTTTGCCACGCCGGTGTCCGGCGAATTGGGCCCGCTGCCCGGCATCTATATTCATGCGAACGTGCTCGACACGCTGCTGACCGGCCGTGCGATCGAGCCCGCCGAGCCGTGGCTGCTGTTCGCCGCGTCGCTGGTGCCGCTCGCCGCGCTGTTGGCGGGTTTCCTCGTGTTGTCGCCGCGCCGTTCGTTGCTATTGACCGGCGCGCTGTGCCTGCTTGCCGCGGCCGGCAGCGCGGCCCTGCTGTACGGCGTGCGGCTGTGGATGTCGCCGGTGCCGGCGATTGTCGGCGTGATCGTCGTGTATCCGATCTGGAACTGGCGGCGCCTCGAAATGACGATGGCCTATCTGCGCGAAGAGCTGCAGCGCCTCGCCGACGAACCGCATCTGTTGCCCGAAACGCCGCAGCGCCGCCGTGAATTCAGCGGCGATGTGCTGGAGCAGCATATGGCGCTGATGGCGCGGGCCGCGCAGCGCGTGCAGGACATGAAGCGTTTCGTGTGGGACAGCCTCGATAGCGTGCCGGAGCCGATCCTCGTCAGCGACGTGCACGGCATCGTGCTGATCGCGAACCACGCGGCTAAGGCGCATTTCGCGCGTCTGGGCCAGGCAACGCCGGAAGGCCAGCCGATGCAGACGGTGCTGGGTGGCCTGACACTGGTGAAAACCATCCACAACGGCGCTTCATCCGATGCCGAAACCAATCTGTTCGCGCACGCTCATTGGCCCGCGCTGCTCGATCCGGCGCGCGGCGAATTTGCCGCGCTGATGGCGCAGGGCGTCGAGGTGCGCGATGCCGACGAACGCGATCATTTGCTGCGTTATGCGAACTGCACCAATGAACAAGGCGAGACGACCAGCTGGATTGCGGGCCTGGTCGACGTGTCGGCCCTGCATGCGGCCGAGCGTCAGCGCGAAGACGCGCTGCGGCTGTTGTCGCACGATATGCGCTCGCCGCAGGCGTCGATTCTGGCACTGGTCGAGATCGAGCGCGCCCGCAGCGAATCGGCGCTTGCGCGCGGTTTGCTGGAGCGCATCGAACGCTACGCGCAACGCGCGCTGACGCTGGCCGACGATTTCGTGCAACTGGCGCGCGCCGAGTCGCAAACCTATGTGCTCGAACCGGTGAGCCTGACGGAACTGGTGATCGACGCCAGCGACGAAGTCTGGCCACAGGCCCATGCCAAGCGGATCACGCTGGAAACGGATAACGATGGCGACGACGGCCACTGGATCTGCGCCGACCGTTCGCTGATGACGCGCGCGCTCGTCAACATCCTGAACAATGCGGTCAAATACAGTCCGCCGGATACGCGGATCACGTGCAGCTTAAGCAACTTGAGCAGTCCCGGCAGTCGTGCGGCGAAGGCCGCGCCAGGCGCGGCAAAGCGCGTCTCATGTACGATCCGCGACGAAGGCTACGGCATTCCCGAGGAACAGCAGGCGGGTCTGTTCGAGCGATTCCGGCGCTTTCACGAGGCGGAGCGGCCCGAAGTCGGCGGCGCGGGATTGGGGATGGCGTTTGTCAAAACCGTCGTGACGCGTCATGGCGGCGACGTGGAGGTGGTTAGCGCGCCGGGCAAGGGAACGGCTTTTACGATTTGCCTGCCGGCGTCGGAGGACACGCAGCCTGAACTTCAACCTGATGCCGGCGCGCCGTAATGTCACGCTCGGCCACGCTCATTCAGCATGAACACGCACCTTATCGAAGCGAGAAGATGGTGAAAGCGATACTGATCTGTGCCGCGCTGGCCGCGGCGAGTCTCACCGGCTGCGCGGGCCTGAACGCCGACGTGCACACCCCGAATCCGGCGGCCGCCTTGCAAGGCGAGCGCACCTATGCGATTGCGCGCATGCCGTCACAGGATGCCAGTGCGGATCATCCGCCATTCGAAGCCCTGCTGCGCGATGAACTGGCGAAAAATGGCTTCGTCGATGCGACGGCGCAGCTGGCGCACTATCTACTGTCGATCGCCTCTGAGACGCGGCCGGCCACGGTTGGCGTCAAGGCAGGGGATTGTGCGGCAGGCGCGTGCGGCCGACCGGCCGAGCCGTCGTTTTCGCTGTTCGGCGGGCGAGCATACGAGCATGCGTTGACGCTGCGGTTTTTCGAGCGGGCGAGCGGGAAGGAAGTCTACAAGGTCAGCGCGGAGAGCCGCGATCGCGACGCCGATCCGCTGCACGCGATGCCAACCCTCGTGAAAAGCGCACTGGCCAAATTTCCGTTCGACGCGCCGCCGGACTGGCGTGTGAAGCTGCGCGCCGATCAGGCGGGCGGCGTGCCGGAGGTGGTATCGGTCAAGCCGGTCGTCGAGTAAAACGCGCTAAGACTCAGTAAGACCCAAGCGTTATTCCGGCGCTTTATCGTCCGGCCAGCGGTTTTCGAACACACAGTCGGCGAGCGGCATGCGGCTCGCCCAGCGTTCGGTTTCCAGCATCGGCTCGCTGTAAAACCGATCGACGTGGCCGAGACACAGGATCGCCACCGGCCGTGCGCCCGCGGGCATATGCAGCAGCGAGCGCACCGTTTCGACATCGAATAGCGACACCCAGCCCATTCCCAGGCCTTCCGCGCGTGCCGCCAGCCACATGTTCTGGATCGCGCACGCCACCGACGCGAGATCCATCTCCGGCAAGGTGCGGCGTCCGAAAATGTACCGCTCGCGGCCGTCCATCAGCGCCATCACCAGCAGTTCGCCGCATTCCAGCATGCCTTCGACTTTCAGCTTCATGAATTCTTCGCGCCGCTTGCCGAGCGCATCCGCGGTGACGAGCCGTTCGCTTTCGACGGTCTCGTGCAAGGCGGCGCGCAACGCCGGATCGGTGATGCGCGCGATGCGCCAGGGCTGCATGAAGCCGACGCTAGGCGCATGATGCGCCGCGTCGAGCAGACGTTGCAACACGGCGGGATCGACCGGGTCGCGCACGAAGTGGCGCATGTCGCGCCGTTCGTAAATCGCGCGGTAGACGGCCTCGCGCTCGGAATCGTTAAAAGGCTTCGCCATGGAACAGGGCGGCCGTGAAGGCCGGGTTGGAGGGCCAATAAGCGTGCATATAAGTCGCGACGATCGAACCGGCGCGGAACACGGCCTCGCCAGGCGCGTCGCTTTGCGGCCGGGTGGCGCAACGAAGCGGCGTGAGCGGCGTCGTCAGCTTCGAGTAGTGAAAGGTGTGGCCGGTCAGCGGGCCGTGCAGGCTGTCGATCTGTTGCATGCCGAGCGCGGTGAAGCGCGTTTGCATCGTCGCGTGGCCCGGCAGCAGGCCGAGCATCGGCGTGGTGGCGCCGCTCGTGTCGGTGAGTCGGTCGAGCAGGTAGAGCATGCCGCCGCATTCGGCGACGATCGGCTTGCCCGCTGCCGCATGTGCGCGGATCGCCGTCGCGCTGCGCGTGTTGCTTGCCAGCGCTGCGGCGTGCAGTTCCGGATAGCCGCCCGGAAGGTACAGGGCATCGGTCTGTTCAGGTAATGCTTCGTCGGCGAGCGGCGAGAAATAGTCGATCTGCGCGCCGAGTGTTTGTAAAAGCGTGACGTTGGCCGGATAGATGAACGAGAACGCGGCATCGCGTGCGATCGCGATGCGCCTGCCTTCCAGAAGACGCGGCAGCGTTTCGTTCGCAGGCGCGCCGAATTCGACCGGCGGCGGCAATTCAGCCAGCGCGGTTTGCGCGAGCGCATCGGCGGCGCGATCCAGGCGCGTGTCCAGATCGTCGATCTCCGCGGCTTGATGCAGGCCGAGATGGCGGTCGGGAAACTCGATTTCATCATTGCCGGCGATGTGGCCGCACCAGCGCAGACCTTGCGGCAACGCCTCTTCGAGCATTTGCGCGTGCCTTGCAGAGCCGACGCGATTGGCCAGCACGCCGTAAAACGGCACCTGCGGTCTGAATTGCGCGAGACCGAAGGCGACTGCGCCGAAGGTCTGTGCCATCGCTTTCGCTGAAATCACCGCGAGCACCGGCACGCCGAATACCGTTGCCAGATCGGCGCTGCTCGGCGTGCCATCGAACAATCCCATCACGCCTTCGATCAGGATCAGATCGGATTCGGCAGCCGCTTGCGCGAGCAGAGTGCGGCATGCCGTTTCGCCCACCATCCAGAGATCGAGCGACAACACCGGCGCGCCGCTGGCACGCGCAAGAATCATCGGGTCGAGAAAATCCGGACCGGTCTTGAACACGCGCACACGCCGCCCCAGCCGCCGGTGGTAGCGCGCCAAACCCGCGGTGATCGTGGTCTTGCCTTGACCCGAAGCCGGCGCGCTAATGAACAGGGCGGGACATGCCCCGAAGGAAGTCCCCCGCCCCGAAGGAAGTCCCCTTGGGGGATTGAGCGGCGCGGACATCGCTCAGAACTCCACGCCGCGCTGCGCTTTCACGCCTTGCTCGCGATACGGATGCTTGACGATGCGCATTTCGGTGACGAGGTCGGCGGCTTCGATCAACGCGTCCGGCGCATGACGGCCGGTCACGACCACGTGCAGCATTTGCGGTCGCGCGTTCAGTACGGACAGCACTTCGTCGAGCGGCAGGTATTCGTACTTCAGCACCGTGTTCAGCTCGTCGAGGATCACCATCTGATAGTCGCCACTTTCGATCATCCGGCGCGCTTCGTCCCAGCCCTTGCGCGCGGTGGCGATGTCGGCGTCGCGGTTTTGCGTGTTCCACGTATAGCCGTCGCCCATCGTGACGAAATCGCAATTGGCGATCGCGCCGAGGAAGTCGCGCTCCGAGGTATGCAGCGCGCCCTTGATGAATTGCACGACGCCCAGGCGCATGCCGTGTCCGAGCACCCGCACGGCCATGCCGAACGCGGCCGTGGTCTTGCCTTTGCCGGTGCCGGTGTTGACGATCAGCAGACCCTTCTCGACGGTGGCGGCGGCCTGCTTCTTTTCATGGCCTTCACGCCGGCGTTCGGTCATGCGGTGATGCGATTCGGGATCTGTTTTCATGGAAGGTCCTGTTCGTCGGAGTCGTCGTGTGTTGGGTCGATGCCGGCATGAGCGGTCGAAGCGATTGCTACGGTGACGCTGTCGAGTACGGTTTTACGTACGATCAGGCGTGCATCGGGCGCATTGGGTTGAGCGGCGGCCGCAGCGAGCAAGGCGCAGGGTTCGCAGACGCCGTCCACGCCCAGGTGTTCGCGTGCCGCCGTCGAGGGCTCGGCATCGGCAATGGTCAATGCCGCAATTTGCTCACGGCTGAAACGTTGCAACGGCAATGCGTGACGTGCGCAGAATTCGAGCAAGCCTGCTTCTTGAGCTTTGACGTCGATGGTGGCGATCGCGCTGATTTCATCGAGCGTATGGTGGCCGAGCGCCGCGCGTACGGCGGTGTCGATCTGCTCGGCCGAGCAGTGCAAGCGGCAACCGATGCCGACGCTCAGCGTTTTCATTGCGCGTCCACCGCATTAGCATGGGCGACGGCCCGCTCCAACGCCAGCGACGCCACGCCGCCGATCACCACGATCGCCGGCGAGCCGAGCCCGGCGTGAGTGACTGCGTCGGCAAAGCCGCCAAGTTGCGCGAGCACATGCCTTTGTTCAGGACGCGTAGCGGATTCGATCGCGGCGCAAGGCGTGTCGGCGCTCATGCCGGCCGCAAGCAATGTGCCGACGATATCGTTCAGCCGCCGCATACCCATATAGATCACCAGCGTCATCCGCGTGGCAACGAGCGCCGCCCAGTCCGGCTCCGCGTTTCCGGCGCCATGTCCGGTGACGAACACCACGCCCTGCGCGTGATCGCGATGTGTGACCGGAATGCCGATTGCCGCAGGCGCCGCGATTCCCGCCGTGATGCCGTTGACGATTTCCACCTCGATGCCCGCTGCATGCAGGGCCTGCTGCTCTTCGCCGCCACGGCCGAACACGAACGGATCGCCGCCTTTCAAACGCGCGACACTGCGCCCGGCCTGCACATGTTCGAGCATTTGCGCGACGATGCCGGCTTGCGGCGTCGACGGATGGCCGCCGCGTTTGCCGACATGGACGACCCGCGCGTCGGTGCGGGCGAACTGCAGCACTTCGGGATTCACCAGATCGTCGACCAGCACCACATCGGCCTGCGCCAAGGCGCGCGTCGCCTTGAGCGTCATCAGTTCGACGTCGCCGGGACCGGCGCCGATCAGCCACGCGCGGCTCATCGCGGCGTGCATGGCGCGTGCCATGTCGTGACAAGGGGGGGCAGGCGGACCGTGACGACGGTCCAGGCGGAATTAGCGCTCATGCGGTGCGACAGATTACGCACGACGAAACGCCGCTCGCCGCGATTTCTCTGCAATCGCAAACGGGCGCGCCACGTCGTGCTTCAGCGCCTTCCTATCCGTCCCTCGCGGATTCAGGCAGCCGGCAGCGTGACGTTCGCCGCCTCCGCGTCTGGCCGGTATCCGGGCTGGCGGCCTCATGCGCTTTGCCTTCCCGTCCGATTCGTCAGACAGTGGCATCGAAAACGCATGCGCGGCGCCAAGGCGCCGCAGGTCGCTTACCGTTGCGGGGACAGCACAGGTTGAGCGCAATCGAGCGCTGCCTGTTTCCCGTTTAACTGCACATGCGAACGCATGTGCGGGCACCAAACGCGTGCATACGATAGCACACGGCGGCACTCGCCAGCACGCTCGACAAAGCGCCCGCGCGGCCCGCGCTTCCTTGACGGCGCGGGGCTGCGGGCCTACACTCGCACGCACTTTGGTGCTCGTGTGCGCGCTCGTGCGCATGCAGTTAAACGGGAAACAGGGCGCCCGCCTGCTATGGATCGGGTCAACCTGTGCTGCCCCCGCAACGGTAAGCGAAAAGCGGCGTCTGGATGAATTTTTCAGCGCCGCGGAGCCGGCTTCGATGTCCACGCGCAAGGCCGCGTCGGCATATAACCACTGGGCGAGAAATCACTCGCGCGGGAAGGTGAAGCGGCGCTTTCGCCAGCCCGGATACCGGCCAGAAAATGACGGATGAACGCCGCGGGGATGCGGTGGCTCGTTCATGACCTCGTTCACGCTTGCTGTTTTCTGTTGCCGCGGCAATGTCGTTTTTCGTCCCCGCTGTCGTCCCCGTGTGTTTTGTTTTCGTGTTTGCTTGCCTGGCGCCGGTTTATCCTGGGCTCGAGCGTGAAGCGCATCGGGACGCGGGCCGCCGGCGTGTGAACGTGCAACTTCTTCGGATGAACCCAACGATGCAAACTCAAATGCGCAAGATCCCCGTCACCATCGTCACGGGCTTTCTCGGCAGCGGCAAGACCACGCTGCTGCGGCATATTCTTCGGCATGCGGGTGGCAAGCGCATTGCGGTGATCGTCAATGAGTTCGGCGAACTCGGCATCGACGGTGAAATTCTCAAGGGTTGCGGCATCGGCTGCGATGAAAACGGCGTCGAAACCGAAGGGCAACTGTATGAACTCGCGAACGGCTGCCTGTGCTGCACGGTGCAGGAAGAGTTTTTCCCTGTGATGGAAAAACTCGTCGAGCGCCGCGAGCAGATCGATCACGTGCTGATCGAAACCTCCGGTCTCGCACTGCCGAAGCCACTGGTGCAGGCGTTCAACTGGCCGCAGATCAAGAGCAGCTTCACCGTGGACGCAGTGGTGACGGTGGTGGACGGCCCCGCCGCGGCGAGCGGCCAGTTCGCCGACAATCCGGTCGCCGTCGATGCACAGCGCAGGGCCGATCCGAATCTCGATCACGAATCGCCGCTGCACGAACTGTTCGAAGATCAGCTGTCGGCAGCCGATCTGGTGATTCTGAACAAAACGGATTTGCTCGACGACGCGCAGCAAGCCGCTGTCGAAACCGTCATCCGCGACGAGATTCCGCCGCAAGTGAAGATCGTGCGCGCGCAGATGGGCCAACTCGATCTGCACACTTTGCTCGGCCTCGAAGCCGCCTCCGAAGAAACGATCCACTTGCGTCACGACCACCACGGTTCGGCTGACGATGCCGACCATCACCACGACGAGTTCGATTCCGTGGTGGTGCACGCGAGTGCGCCATCGCGTGAAGCGGTGATCGCCGCGCTGCAAGGGCTGGTCGAAACACACACGATTTACCGCGTCAAAGGCTTTGCGGCGTTGCCGGGCGCGGCGATGCGGCTCGTAATTCAAGGCGTGGGCCGTCGTTTCGACAGTTACTTCGATCGCCGCTGGCAAGCCGGCGAAATCGATGAAATTGACGAAGCGGGCGGGGGTCGGCAAAGCCGCTTCGTGCTGATCGGCGAGGACCTCGATCAGGCCATGCTGCAACGCGCGTTCGACGCTGCATTGGGTGCTGTGTCGAGCGCTGAACCGCAACAGGCGTAATCGATCATGCATCTGCTGCGCACGACGCCGGGCGGTTTTGTCGACGATACGCAAGGCGTCATCCGTATCGATCAGCAGCCCGCCGATATCGTGGTGCTCAGTTCCGCCGATACGACGCTGTCGCTGCTCGCCAGCGTGTTTCCTCGCTTGGGCGAGGGCTTCCCGAGCGTGCGGCTCGCGAATGTCACTTATTTGCGGCAACCTGCGTCGGTCGATTTCTATGTCGAAGACGTATTGCAGCATGCACGCGTCGTCGTAGTCGATCACCTCGGTGGCGAAGCGTATTGGCCTTACGGGATCGAGCAGGTGGTCGCGCTCGCCGGGCGCAAGAAGCAGACGCTCGCGATGTTCTCCGGCGATTTGCAGGAAGATCCAAACCTGCTCGCACGCAGCACCGCCGACGCCGGGCTATGCCACCAGCTATGGCGCTATCTGCGCGAAGGCGGCGCGCAGAATGCCGAGGCGTTCCTGCGCTGCATGGCGTATCGCTCGTTCGGCTGGGGGCGAGAGCCCGCACCGCCGCGAGCGTTGCCGGCCGCGACGCTCTACCATCCCGGCCACGATACGCCGACGATGGTCGACTGGCAGGCGCGCTGGCGCCAGCATGCGCCGGTTGCGGCGGTTCTGTTCTATAAGGCGCACTTGCAGGCGGCCAATACAGCGGTGTTTGACGCGCTGATCGATGCGCTCGAAGCACAGGGTGTGAATCCGTTACCGATTGCGATTACCTCGCTGAAAGATGCGATGAGCCGCGAAGTCGTGCAGCAGTTGTGCGCGCAACATGATGTCGCGCTGGTTCTGAACACGACCGCGTTCGCCGCATCGGCGATCGACGATCCCGAACCGCTCGCGTTGGCCGGCGACGCACCGGTCATGCAGGTGATCCTGAGCGGCGGCAATCGCGAAGACTGGCTCAAGGACAATCAAGGCCTCAACTCGCGCGATATCGCCATGCATATCGCGCTGCCGGAAGTGGACGGCCGCATCATCACGCGGGCGATCAGTTTCAAGGGGCTCGCCTATCGTTGCCCGCATACGGAAGTCGATGTGGTCCGCTATCAACCGGACCTCGAGCGTGTCGGCTTTCTCGCCGAGCTGAGCCGCCGCTGGTGCCGTCTGCGTATGCTCGATAACGGCGACAAGAAACTCGCGCTGATTCTCGCCAACTATCCAATGAGCGAAGGGCGCATCGGCAACGGCGTGGGGCTCGATACGCCGGCGTCGGTGGTCGGCATTCTGTCGATGCTGCGCGATGAAGGTTATCGTTTGAGCGATTTGCCCGCGAACGGCGACGCGCTGTTGAAGAAGCTTACCGAAGGCGTGACCAACGATCCGGTCGTGCGCGACTTGCGGCCCGCGTTGCAAAGTCTCGCGCTCAACGACTATCTGTTGTATTTCAACCGGCTGCCTGCTGAGGCGCGCAATGCATTGAACGCGCGTTGGGGCTCGCCCGAGCAGGACCCGACATTGCGGCGCGGCCGTTTCATGATCGCGGGCTGGCGCTGCGGGCATGTGTTCGTCGGCATTCAACCGTCGCGTTCGCGCGAACAGGGCGATTACGTGAGCTATCACGACGCTGAACTCGTGCCGCCGCATGCCTATCTCGCGTTCTATTTCTGGCTGCGCCATCAGTTCGGCATCGACGCGATCGTGCACGTCGGCAAGCATGGCAACCTCGAATGGCTGCCGGGCAAGAGCGTCGCGTTGAGCGATGCATGCTGGCCCGATCTGATTCTTGGACCGCTGCCGCATCTCTATCCGTTCATCGTCAACGATCCCGGCGAGGGCAGCCAGGCGAAGCGCCGCGCGCAGGCCGTCATCATCGATCACCTGATGCCGCCGCTCACGCGCGCCGAAAGCTATGGGCCGTTGCAGGATCTCGAGCGCCAGGTCGACGAATACTATGAAGCGCTGATGGTCGATCCGCGCCGCGCCAGGCTATTGAGGCGCACGATTCTCGCGACCATCGTGGAGCATCGGCTGCATGAAGAGCTGAGCCTCGCGGAGCCGGATGGGCAAGATGATGAGGACGCGCTGCTGACGCGCGTCGATGCGTGGCTGTGCGAGTTGAAGGAAGCACAGATTCGCGATGGTTTGCATACGTTCGGGCGTTCGCCGGAAGGTGTGCAGCGACGTGATACGTTGCTGGCGCTGGGGCGTTTTCCGGTCGGCGATGGGCAGGCTGAAAAAGCCGGCTTGATCGATGCTTTGGCGCGCGATCTGCGGATGGATCATCTGTTCGATCCGTTGTCGGTGGATTGGTCGGCGATGTGGAATGGGCCGCGCCCCGACATTTTGCAGCGCGTGAGCGATGCGCCGTGGCGGCATTGCGGCGATACGCGCGAGCGCCTGGAGTTGCTGGCGGCCGAGATGTTGCGAGGCGTGTGTGGCGATGAAACTCACGCTTTAACGCCTGCGGCTGGAACCCTGCCGCAAGCCGAACGCGTGATCGAGCGCCTGCGCAACGACGTCCTGCCGCGGCTCGACGCGTGCGGGCCGCAAGAAATGCGGCATCTGAAGCGCGGTCTCGAAGGGCGCTTCGTGCCACCGGGGCCGAGCGGCTCACCGTCGCGTGGACGCCCCGACGTTTTGCCCACCGGCCGCAACTTCTATTCGGTCGATACGCGCGCGATTCCGACGCAAGCGGCGTGGTCGCTCGGATTGAAATCCGCGCAGCAACTGATCGAGCGGCATCTGCAGGAACACGGCGATTACCCGCGCGCGATTGGCCTGTCGGTATGGGGCACGGCGACGATGCGCACCGGCGGCGACGACATCGCCCAGGCGCTCGCATTACTCGGTGTGCGGCCGAAGTGGGCGCCGGGCAGTCATCGCGTGACCGACTTCGAGATCATGCCGATCGAGGTGTTCGACCGGCCGCGCATCGACGTGACGTTGCGCGTATCCGGCTTTTTCCGCGATGCATTCGCGAACGTGATGCACCTGTTCGATGCGGCGGTGCAGGCGGTGGCCGGGCTCGACGAACCCGAGGATCTGAACCCGATCCGCGCACGCGTGCTGCGCGAACGCGATGCGCTCATCGCGCGCGGCATGGACGCGGTCGAAGCGCGCAGGCGCGCCGGCTGGCGCGTGTTTAGCGCGCGGCCCGGCGCGTATGGCGCGGGCTTGCAGGACATGATCGATTCGCAGCAGTGGCAAACCGATGCCGACCTCGCGAACGCATATCAGGCGTGGGGCGGCTACGCGTACACGCAGAAAAGCGCCGGCGAAGAAGCGCGCCAGGCGTTCGGCACGCGCCTCGCCGCGATGGACGTGGTGCTGCAGAATCAGGACAACCGCGAGCACGATGTGCTCGATTCGAACGACTACTACCAGTTCCAGGGCGGCATGGTGGCCGCGGTGCGGCATCTCGCGGGCAGTCAGCCGCATGTCTATCATGCGGACCACAGCAATCCGGCCGCGCCGCGCGTGCGCACGCTGCACGAGGAGATTGCACGCGTGATCCGCTCGCGCGTGGTCAATCCGAAATGGCTGGACGGCGTGAAACGCCACGGTTACAAAGGCGCCGCTGAAATCGCCGCGACCGTCGACTATTTGTATGGTTACGATGCGACCGCGCGCGTGATCGCCGATCACCAATATGCGCTCGTCACCGATGCCTATCTGAACGACGCCGATACGCGCGAGTTCATGCAGCGGCACAATCCGCATGCGCTGCATTCGGTCTGCGAGCGTTTGCTCGAAGCGATGCAGCGTGGCTTGTGGCAAGCGCCCGGCGACTATCGCGCGCAAGTCGAACAACATCTGCTCGCGAGTGAGCAGCAGATCGAAGGAAAGCAAACATGAACGCAGCCACGCAACGGCCTGCTTTTCCATTTGCCGCGCTGATCGGCCAGGCGCCGTTGCAGCAGGCGCTCCTGCTTGCCGCGATCGATCCGGGCCTGGGCGGTGTGCTGGTCAGCGGGCCGCGCGGCACGGCGAAATCGACCGCGGCGCGCGCGCTCGCCGAACTGTTGCCCGAAGGGCAACTGGTGAATTTGCCGCTCGGCGCCAGCGAAGATCGACTGATCGGCACGCTCGATATCGAAACCGTGTTGCGCGATGGTTCGGTGCGCTTTTCGCCGGGTTTGCTCGCGAAAGCGCATCGCGGCGTGCTGTATGTCGATGAAGTGAATCTGCTGCCCGATGCGCTCGTCGACGCGCTGCTCGATGCGGCGGCGAGCGGTGTGAATACCGTCGAACGCGACGGGGTGTCGCACAGTCACGACGCGCGTTTCGTGCTGATCGGCACGATGAATCCGGAAGAAGGCGAGTTGCGGCCGCAACTGATCGACCGTTTTGGGTTGATGGTCGAGTTGCAGAACTGTTTTGAACCGCTGGTGCGTCAGCAGATCGTGAAAGCGCGGCTGGCGTTCGATCTCGATCCACTGGGGTTTCGTGTGGAGTACGCGCAGCAGCAGGCGGCGTACGTTCAGCGGATTCGCGCGGCGCGCGAAGCACTGCCTCAACTCGCGTTCGACGCTGCGGTTCACGCTCGTGTCAGCGCATTGTGCATTGCGGCGGCGGTGGATGGGCTGCGCGCCGATCTCGTGATGCTGCGCGCGGCGCGGGCATTGGCGGCGTTTGAACAGGTGGCTGCTGTTACAACCGAGCATGTCGAGCGTGTTGCCGAAGCGGTGCTGATGCATCGGCGGCACGATCGCGAGGCGCAGGCAGGCGCTGAGGCGCGTGATAACGCAGAGCCGCGCCGGGCCGCTCCCGATGCGGTTGAGACAGCTTCACAAGATTCCGCGCTATCCGCCGCCGCTGCCGGCGATTGCGATTGGGGTTACCTGCCGCCCGAGCCGTCCGGCATCACGCAGGTCAAAGGCGTCATCCCGCTCAGCGCAAAAAAACGCTGAGCCATCGGAAGGGCGCCGCCGCTGGCTCGCGCAGCGGTTTTCGATGGCGACAAGGTGCAGGCGCGGGTTCGCGCAGCCGCTTGCAAGGCGCGCCAGGCAAGCGCATCGCTTGGCCGCAGACCTTCGCCGCGATGCGGCGGGAGAAACTGCGCACCGAGCATCTGCGCTTCGCGCCCGAGGCGCCGCAGGGCGGTGTCCTGCATTGTTTCGTTCTCGATTGTTCCGGGTCGATGCTGGCGGGACAGCGCCTCGCGCTCGCCAAAGGCCTGCTGATCGCGTTGTTCGACCGTGCCAGCGCCGCGCGCGCCGAGGCGGCGCTGGTGTGTTTTGCCGGAGCGCGAGCGGATCTGCGTTTCGGGCCCGCGGTGCCGCGCTGGTGGAACGAGCGGTGGTTGCGGCCGGTGGGCGGTGGAGGCGGTACGCCGCTCGCGTCCGGCGTACGTAAGGCGGCGCAGTTGCTGGAGCGCACCGCGCGCCGCAAGCCCGCGCAGCAGCGCTGGCTGTGGATTTTGACCGACGGCCGCAGCAGCGATCAACCGATGCGCCCACTTAGCGCGGACGAAGTCGTGTTCGTCGACTTCGAGCGCGAGGCGATCCGGCTTGGCCGTTGCGAAGCGCTCGCCGATGCGTGGGGCGCGACGCGTGTCACGCCGGAAGCGTTGATGGGCTAACAGCGCGCGTCTAGTCACACGTGATCGCGATGGTTAAATTCATATCCGCGATCTCTGGCTGCGCGCGGAGGCTCGCAGTCCAGTTCGGCTGTTCACGTTTTGCTCCAACGGCGCCGTGCGCCGGTCCGTCGCGCGGTAGACTTCCGGGAACAATCTCGCTACCGGCTATTTGACGCGATATGGACCGAATCGACGCAATGAAAGTGTTCGTTGCAACGCTGGACGAAGGCAGTCTGGCCGGCGCGGGGCGCCGGCTTGGCCGCTCACCCGCGGCGGTGAGCCGGGCGATCGCCTTCCTCGAAGAGCATACCGGCACGGCCTTGCTCCATCGCACGACAAGGACCATCAAGCTGAGCGAAGCGGGCGAACGCTACGCGTCTGCTTGCCGACGTATCCTGACCGATCTCGAAGAAGCCGATATGCTGGTCGCGCATGAACGCTCGGCGCCGCGCGGTCTGCTGACGATAACGGCACCGGTTGCCGCCGGCGAAGCCCTGCTGCGACCGATACTCGACGAGTTTATCGAGCGCTTTCCAGCTGTCTCGGTACGCCTGCAACTGCTCGACCGGCCAGTCAGCCTGATCGATGAGGGAATCGACGTGGCGCTGCGCATTGCCCATCTGGCGGATTCGACGCTGATCGCGATACCTGTGGGCGAAGTTCGACGTGTGGTTGCCGCTTCCCCCCGATACCTGGCCAAACATCCCCGCATCAACGAGCCGGCCGATCTCGCTCACCATCCCATCATTTCGATGACGCATTTCGGGCTGGACTCATGGACCTTCCCGACATCGAGCGGCTCACCGATTCCTCAGGTCGTGCAGTTCACGCCGCGTTTCATCGTCAACACGATCCGGGCGGCCGTCGCCTCGACGGTTGCCGGCCACGGCGTCACGCGAATGTTCTCCTATCACATCGCCGCCGAGGTTAAGCAAGGATCGCTGAAGATCGTCCTGCGCGATAGCGAGCAGGCGCCGCTGCCGGTCCATCTGCTGACGCCGCATGGACGCCTTTCGGTCCCGAAGGTGCGCGCCTTTGTGGATTTCGCCGCACCGCGCCTGCGCCGGCACTTCAAGCAACTAGCGCTTGTTATCGATACCGATTGAATCGCGTAGCGGAAGAATGTCTTCCGGGCGGCGGCGATTCTCCCTCAAATCGATTCAATCTAGACTGGCTCCATCAAAGACGAGGTACCTGACGGGTACACAGTCCAGTGGAGGCAGTATGCGATCCGTGGTCTTGAGTGAATCAGAACGGTCGACGCGCCAGCCGGCACTGCCCAGTTATGCCGAACGCAACGAGAACTACTGGCGACGCAATCTGGCTGTCTGCGTGTTCGGTTCGTTCACCACGCTGGTCAGCCTGAGCATGCTGTTGCCGTTCCTGCCGCTCTATGTCCGCCAACTCGGTGTCGAATCCCAGTCGGCGGTCATCGAATGGTCGGGGGTCGCGTTCGGCGCGACGTTTCTCGGGACGGCCGTCACCGCGCCGCTCTGGGGACGTCTTGCCGATCGCTACGGTCGCAAGCCCATGCTCGTTCGGGCAGCGGTGGGCATGGCCGTGGTGATGTCGTTGATCGGCGTCGCCCATACGGTCCATCAACTGGTTGCGCTGCGTTTGATCGCGGGGCTGGTGGGCGGCTACGCGTCTGCCTCCACCGTCATGGTCGGCACTCAGGTGCCCCGCGACCGGGCTGGCTGGGCGTTGGGGATACTCTCGACCGGCGCACTCGCGGGCAACCTGATTGGACCGTTGGTTGGCGGCCTGTTGCCGGGGTGGCTCGGGATTCGCGGCACCTTCTTCGCCGGCGGAGCGATGATCGCAGTGGCGGGCCTGCTCACGATCTTCGTCGTGAAAGAGGATTTCCATCCGGCCGACGCCAGCGATCGTGCAGCCAACGGGGCCGCATTGCCCGCTCGTCGCGCGAATTACGCAGTCGTTGCTGCGCTGCTCGCGACGGCGATGATGGTGCTGCTCGCGAATATGTCGATCGAGCCGGTCATCACGGTCTATGTCGGGAGCCTGGGCGTTCGAGCCGATCACGTGACTCGCATAGCGGGCGTGGTGATGGCGTGTTCCGCGTTAGGCAGCATGTTGACGGCGGCCCGGCTCGGCGCGCTGGCCGACCGCATCGGTGGCTGGAACGTCATCATCGGCTGCCTGGTGCTGACGGGTCTTGCGATGATTCCGCAGGCCTTCGTCGCTCAATGGTGGCAACTGGGTGGATTGCGGATGCTGATGGGCATGACCCTCGCGGGGCTCCTGCGCGCTACGCTCTCAGTCGTTCCACCAGGAAATCGACGAAGCTGCGTACGCGCGACGACAGATGACGGCCATGCGGATAGAGCAGCACGAAGGGTCGTGAACAACCGCCATACGGCGTGAGCAGCTCCTTGAGCGTGCCTTGTGCAAGGTCTTTCTCGACGACGAACCGATAGGTCTGGAAAATGCCGGCGCCATGGCGCGCCAGCGTCACCCCGGCCAGCACGTCGCCCGATGAACCGTAAGCGCCACGCGTCGTGATTTCGACCGGCTCGCCATCACGCGTGAACAGCCATGGAAGGTTGCGGCCGCTACTCGGCAACTCGTACTGGATGCAGTCGTGATGGACCAGATCCTCCGGCGTTTTGAGTTTTGCGGCTTTGCGCAGATACGAGGGCGACGCCACCACCACCAGCTCCGCATCTTCGAGCTTGCGCGCGATCAGACCGGAGTCTTGCGGCGCACGACCCCGAATCGCGAGGTCGAAGCCTTCGTCCGCAAAGTCGATGTTGCGGTTGCTCATATGCGTGTCGATGGTGACGGCGGGGTAGCGCTTACGGAAATCTGCAAGCAGCGGCAGAACACGATAGTGACCATACGGCGTGGGCATGCTGATCCGCAGCACGCCAGCCGGCGTCGTCTGCTGGCCGGTGGCTTCGCGCTCTGCATCGGCAAGCTGAGTCAGCGCCAGCCGGCATTGTTCGAAGTATCGCCTGCCTTCGTCCGTCATCCTGATCTGTCGGGTTGTCCGAACAAACAAGCGGATACCGAGGCGTTTCTCGAGACGCGCGACCGCACGGCTGACGGCGGCAGGCGTGACGCTTGCGGCAGTTGCGGCGACAGTGAAGCTTTCCGACTCGGCCGCGAGACAGAACAGCTCGATACTGCCTAGAACGAGATCTTCAAATTGACGCTGCATAGCGGTCAAATCCTTTCCATGGGGTAATGACTGTTTTGCCTGCCCGTCGGTTGACCGGTCACGCTCTCGAGACGAACATTGCCACAAACCTTATTTGGAGGGGAATAGACATGACAAACCAGACAGACAATCGAGCGTTGCTGCGTTTGCTGGGCATCGAAAAGCCGATCATTCAGGCGCCCATGGCCGGCGTCAGTACGCCCGCACTCGCTGCCGCCGTATCCAATGCAGGTGGTCTGGGTTCATTGGGCGTTGGAGCGATGAATGCAGAAGGCGCGCGTAAGGTCATCAAGGAAACACGCGCACTGACCGGGAAGCCCTTCAACATCAACGTTTTCTGTCATCGACCGGCGGCGGCAGACGAAGCGCTCGAACGGCAATGGCTGAACTGGCTTGGGCCGCAGTTCGAAAAATACGGGGCTACGCCGCCTGCGTCGTTGTCGGAGATCTACACCAGTTTTGTGGCAGACCCGGCGATGCTCGAGGTTTTCCTCGACGAGAAGCCGGCGATCGTCAGCTTTCATTTCGGCTTGCCGCCTGCCGAAGTTATTGCTGATCTGAAAAAGGCTGGAATCAGGCTGCTGGCCTCTGCAACCAATCTGAACGAAGCTGCGCAGGTCGCGGCGGCGGGTATCGACACGATCGTTGCGCAAGGTATCGAGGCGGGCGGACATCGCGGTGTGTTCGACCCGGACGCTCTCGACGATCGCCTGGGCACGTTCGCATTGACGCGCCTGCTCGTGAGGGAATTCGATCTGCCGGTGATCGCTTCCGGCGGCATCATGGACGGCGCTGGGGTCGCTGCAGCACTGGCGCTCGGCGCCCAGGCCGCTCAGCTCGGCACGGCCTTTGTCGCCTGCCCGGAAACATCGATCGACGAAGGTTACCGTCGTGCGATTCTTGGGGAGTCTGCACGGCACACCACGTTTACTGCGGCAATCTCGGGACGGATTGCGAGAAGCATGGTGAACAGGTTCACGGAACTCGGCGGCGACGTGACGGCACCGAAGCCGCCCGCTTATCCGATTGCATACGATGCCGGAAAAGCGCTCCACACCGCGGCCAAAGCCAAGGGAGAATTCGGCTACGGCGCGCAGTGGGCAGGGCAGGCTGCTGCTCTCGCGAGGTCGTTGCCTGCGGCTGAACTGTTAGTCGAGCTGGAGAACGAGATGAAGGAGAGCATCGGGCAACTGCAGCAGTTTGGCGGCTGAGGACTTGCTTGCGCGCGTGTGTCTGGGGCGGCGGCGTAGCGCCCGGGCAAGGAATGCCGGCTTCAGCCCGACAAATCCGACGAAGGGAACGGACTGTGCGAATCCATCCAGTCATACGAGTCGGTGCTGTGCGCCCACGCCCAGTTCGGGGCCGGCGCTCGCTTGCTGTCGTGCGCCTGCGAGGTCCGGTTCGACGGCCAACGCGCGTCGCCTTCAATACTCACACGGCCTTTGTCGCCGTTTCCATGGAAGCTCAAGGATTCGTACTTCATTGCGTATTCCTTTGTGTGATGAGTTGCAACGGACTGGCTACCGGGTAGGGCATTAGTCCTGGTGCAGTGACTCGCATTCCAACGACGCCGCAACCAGCTCTGCAAAAGACTCCAACGCTTTAACCGAGCCGTACACCGTCTGGTATTCCTGACGTCCGATTTTTGCGTCGAGAACAATTGTCATACCTGCTTTTCGAGCCATATCGAGGATGTCCATCTGATGCTCCACGCCGAAGAACTGTGTGACTGACCGGGCACGCTGAAGTCAGCGGCCCTTGTATTGCAGTCTAAGCAATCCTCGTTGGACATCAATGAGGTGCGCCGGAATTCACAGTTCGCGGTTCGGCAACAATCAATCCCGCGCTTCGTGCTGGCACCGCCTCAGTGATCAGCCCGGTTTGAGTCCGCGCTGCTTGCGATACTCGAGTGCCGGTAGACCACCCCAGCCCCAGTTTTCCGTTTCGACTTCCTGGATGACCACAAAGGTGGCTTCGAGGGGCTTGTTCAGCACGTCGAGCAGCAGGTGACTCACGCCCTTGATCAGTTGGGCCTTTTCTTCTGCTGTGACCGACGTTGCGCCGGGCGTGGCGCCCTCGCGGGTCACCTGAATCGTGACGATAGGCATGTCGCTCTCCTTGACCGTGATGGACGAAAAGGAGCGCCGGCCAGCGGCGCCCGACGCTGCTTAGTGGCCAGCGCTCTGACCGCCGTCGACGTGCAGGATCTCGCCTGTCACGAAGGGCGCCGAATCCAGATACAGCACGGCGTTCACGATATCGCTCATCTCGCCCATGTGACCGACCGGATGGAGCGCGCCGAGCGCCTCGTGCGTTTCCGGTGCGTGCATCGGCGACTTGATGATGCCGGGCGCAACTGCGTTCGCGCGGATGCCGCGCCTGGCGTATTCGATCGCGAGGGACTTCGTGGCTGCGTTCAGACCGCCCTTGGTCAGCGAGGCCAGGACCGAAGGCACGCCGTCGATCGCGTGGTCGGCCAGGCTGGTCGTGATGCTGACGACGTGGCCGCTCGAATGCTTCTCCATTTCAGCGATTGCGAGCTGCGTGATATGGAAGAAACCGGTGAGGTTCACGGCCGTCATCGCTGCGTAGTCTTCAGCGGTGTAGCTCGTAAAAGGCTTGGCGACGAAGATGCCGGCGTTGTTGATCAGCGTGTCGATACGGCCGAAGCGTGCCATGCCTTCGGAGATCACGCGGTGGGCGGTGGAAGGGTCGGCGATATCGCCAGCCACCGCGAGAATGTTGGGATCTTCCGACGGCTTGATGGTTCGTGCCGTGGCGACAACGCGGTGACCGCGTTCGCGGAAGGCCTTGACCAGCTCTGCACCGATGCCTTGCGATGCGCCAGTAACGACAACGATTTTTTGCGACGTGCTCATGGTGAACCTCCAGATGAATTGATTCGGCTTCTTTGCCGGTCGGGCCGGTGGCGCCGATGGAGGTCAATCTAAACGCGTTGATGCTGGGTTCGAATACCCGGCATGGACAAACAGTAATGCGTGGTGAGAACAAATCAGGCGCGCGCTCGCTGCGATAGTGGGTGTGATCTTCAGTGATAAGTGGCGGGAAAATTCCGGCGCTATGTGACGCCGATTACGAGGGTGCTGCGCGCGATTGCTGCAATCGCCTAGCTGTCAGTGAAATCCGCCTGATCTAGGGCGAGGCAGAGTCGCCGCCAATGCCGAGTCAGGACGAAAGACGGTTCGTCGTTTAAGAGCGGGCGATAGTGATGAGCGAATCCCACACGACTGAACAACTGAGGATAGCGCGCCATTCGTTTTTCAATCCCCGGCATGCCAACGAGAATCAGGCCAATATTCGTCCGGTCGAACAGATCGCGAGCATATTCAAGGGCCGAGGTTGATAGGCGCTCGGCCTCATCAACGATTAACAACTCGATGCCTGCGGCATCTCGATCGCAGAGACCTTTCTTTGCAGCTCGATTGGCTTCTTCAATGCAAATGCCCGCGCGTTCGCTGAGCAACTTAACCTCTTTGCGAAACTCGTTCATTGGACCGCTCACAGTGGGCGTGTAAAAAATGGTGCGCGCGCGGGCCACTGCTGAATAGACTTTGGCATCGGACGGGTCACGCGGCCCCCACGAAAGGAGCAACGGCTCGGCCAGGTCCCAATGTGCGTAACGACGAGCCGATAGCGTTTTGCCGATGCCGGCGGGCCCATAACACAGGCCAATGTAGCGTTGACGACGCACCGTGTCTGCAAATTCCGTGAATCGCCGATGCTCTTTCGTAACGATGAAGGTTTGGGCAGCGCTCTGCCGTTAGAGGACTGCGCGACTTACGGCACGAAAAAGCCAGCATGCCCCTTGAAACAGCACATGAACACAGCGGTTCAGTTCCTGCCCAGGCGAAGCGCATGCGCATAACCCGTCAGTTCCAGATAAGCGCGTCCGAGAGCAATGCCGTCGCGGCTCACACGTACCGCACCCTCCCAATACACCGCACCGGTGGATTGCCGCGAGTCGAGTTCCTGGTCGTCCATCAGCGGATCTAACTGCCACATCAGTGCTCCGGTTTTGACCGTCATCGAAACGGGGTATGGCGTGTTCGTGCGCGGCGAGCGCCATGTACGGATCGGCGTGAAGTCGACCTGGTCAGGGTCGAACGTTATGACGTGGCCGTCGCGGTTCCTTAACGCCGCATGTGCCCACACTGCGCGTCCGTCGCGGCCGCGCACCTTGAACGCCATCAAGCCTGAGCCGTCCGTCAGATTGGCGCCGAGCCAATCCCATCCGACCGCATCGGCGTCAAGCAGGGCGCTCGACCATTCATGATCGAGCCACGCCGAGCCGGTGACGGCTGTCTCGTTCTTCGATGTGGCGCCCGCCGCGGCCGGCCGAACGACGCTGCCGGTCACGTGCAATTGAGGCTCGCTGTAGTAATAACTCGCCTGTTCGGGCCGCGGACCTTTGCGCGAATACCCGCGCTCGCCTTGCAATAACGGAGCCTGCGTAGGCGTCAGCGAAAGATGCAGTGAAAAACCGTTGGCATCGACCGTTACGTCGTAATGCCCGTCGACGGCACGGATGATTTTCCACGCGTCGAGTTTGACGTCGGTATTGCCTGATTTGGCGTAGGCGAGTCCGAAGCCTTGGCGGGCGATGCGTTGATCGTGCGTGAGGTGGCCGATCGCAGGATCGCTCAGCGCGGCGTGAGCAATGATTAATTGCGAGGGTGCAAATGCGCTCGGATCGGCGGAGTCGTGACCGGTCGCCGAGCGGAAAAAGGTGATCTGAAAACCGAGCGGCTGGTTATCCGGTGTACTGAGCCAACCCGTTGCGTACCACCACTCGGTGCGAAACGGCGCGTGTGCGCCGCTGTCCTGGGGAAGCGTGATCGGATGATCCGGTGTGACTGCCGCGAATTCTGGCGTCGCGGCAAACGCAGGCGCGACTGACAGAAAGCCGGCGCATACAAATGCATTAATCTTCGTTCGCATCACCAATCCTCCTTCACCGCGCGCACCGCATCCACCGACACCGCGCCACGCCCCGCGATCACCGCCGTCGAGCACGACGACGCCAGCATCACAAGCGCAACCGTGCCCAACACCGTCCATGGAACGTGTAGCGACATACTCCAATGAAACGACTGTGGGTTGATGACAAACACAAGGATCAGGCTGATTGCGAATCCCAGAACGAAACCCATCGCGATGCCGCAAGCGGTGAGCATTCCGCCTTCCAGCGCAAGAATCGCGAGGATCTGCGAGCGGGTCACGCCCACGTGCCGCAACATGCCGAACTCACGAGCCCGCGCGAGTGTTTGCGCAGAAAACGTGGCCGCCACGCCGAACAATCCGATCACGATAGCGACGGCCTCGAGCAGGTAAGTCACCGCGAAACTCCGATCGAAGATCACCAGCGTGCGCGCGCGAATCTCGCCCGGTTGCGACAGGTCCATCGACGCGCCGAAGGGCAGCGCACGCAGCCCCGCGATAACGCTTTCGACGCGCGTTCCCGGCTGAACGGTGACGGCCACATCGGTTGCACGGTTATCCGCGGTCAGGCGTCGATAATCGGCAAGCCGTATCTGGATCGCGCCGGTCTGACGCACATAATCGCGCCATACGCCGGCCACCACAAACTCATGACCGCGCTCGCCGAGCGGCAACTGCACGCGTTGGCCGAGCTTATAGCCGTACAGATCGACCATTGCTTCGGATACCCAAACAGGTGTGTCGCCGTCATGCAATGCGGAAGGAGGCAGCACCGCTCCCGTCATCTGCAGATTCGCGCCGGGATCGGCAGCATCGATTTCACGCGCGAGCACGGCAACGTCCGGCCGAGCAGGGTCGAGGGTGAGATGCGAGGTACGGGAAAATGCGGCCGATTTGATGCCAGGCACTGCTGCCAGCAGAGCCTGTTCGTCGGGACGCAGGCCGCCTGTATCGCCGTTTGGCGCCGCGCGAACGTACAGGTCGGCGGAGAGCAGGTGGCCCAACCAGTCTTCGACGGAAACGCGGAAGCTGGCCACCATGATCGCCATCGCGACAATCAGTGCGAAGCTAGACAACACTCCGCCCATTGCAATCGATGCGTGGCCCGGTGCGTTCGCGAGGCGCGCCAACGCCAGCGTGGTGGCGGCGCCGGCGCGACCTCGGGCGCCGAGCGCGCGGCTCGCCGCACCGAAGATCGACGCGGTGACGCGCGGCATCAACGCGATACCGCCTATCAGCAGGAGCGCCACGGCGAGATAACCGCCGACGGGCGCGTCGAACCAGGGCGGCAACTGCGTGAGGACGGCGGCAACCAAAAGGCATGTCAAAGCGGGCCATGGCGTAGCGAGCCGCGCCAATGCGCCTTCTTCGGCGCCCGCCTTGAGCGCCGCCGCCGGCCGCGCGCGGGCGGCTTCCAATGCGGGCGCAAGACTGCCGAGTAGCGACACGGCAATGCCGAGGGTCAGAAACAGCACGCTGGCAAGCGGTTCGAAACCGACTTGCGGTTGCACGCCGGGAAAGTAGCCGCCGCCCAGATCACTGCCGAAAAACCGCAGCGCGACGCTTGCCATTGCATAGCCGAGCGCGAGTCCAAGCAGCGAACCAAGCAGGCCGAGCAGCGCGCCTTCCATCAGAATCTGGCGCAACAATTGGCCGCGTGTCAGTCCGAGTACTCGCAGCATCGCGAACTGCGCGCGGCGCCGCACGACCCCCAGCGCCTGCGTCGAAAACACCAGGAACGCACCGGTGAAGAGCGCGACCAGCGCGAGCACGTTCATATTGATTCGATAGGCACGCGACAAACGGTCCGTGCGGCTTTCGGCGTCGCGCGTTTCGGAGATGACCCACTGGCTGCCAAGCTGCGTCTGCAGGTCACGCTTGAAGCGTTCCCGATCGACGCCGCGCTCGAGTTGCAAGTCGATGCGCGAGAGCTTACCCACGTTGCCGAACTTCCATTGAGCAGCGGCGATATCCATCACCGCGAGCCGCTGGCCCGGTCGCGTTCTCACAAGGCCGCCGGCCACGCGTAAGTGCACGATCGCCGTACCGCTGCGCAGCGACACGTCGTCGCCGATTTTCACCTTCAACCATTGTTGTGCCGCCGACGAGAGAAACACCGTGTCGGCCGCGAGCGTATCGTACGGATGATCCGGCGATGGCACGCCGATCAGGTCGGGCGCAATGCGGCTTGCCTTGAAGATGTCGATGCCGAGTGCGGGCAGCGGGGCGCTCTGATTCGGAACGGTGATGTCGAGCGCGAGGACGGGACTGGCCACCGCCACCCCCGGCTCGTTTGCCAAACGCGGATAGATCGACTCGTCGAAGCCAGGTTGCGCGCCGCGCACTTGCAGATCGGCTTGGCCTGACAGACTGCGAGCCGCCGCGGAGAACTCGTTGAAGGCCGCGCTATTGATCAGTTGAACTGCATAACCGAGAGCCACGCCGAGCGCGATCGTCGCGATGGCGACCAACGCGCGCCCGCGATGGCTGCGCCATTCGGCGCCAAGCAGCCATCGCGCGAGGATGCGATGGCCTTTCATGCGCAGCAGTGGCCGCGGCTCAGCGTGCATCATCGGCCGAACGCGCCGTGGATGGCGAATCGGAAAGCGTCGCATGTCCGGATGCATGCAAGGCGCCGTCGCTCAGAATCAGGATGCGGTCGGCAATGGCCGCCGCCGCTTCCGAATGCGTGACCATGATGGTGGCCGCGCCGTTTGCCTTGCTTTCCGCACGGAACAGACCGAGCACTTCGTGTGCGGTAGCGGGGTCGAGGTTGCCGGTGGGTTCGTCGGCGAGGATCAGTGTGGGACGATGCACCAGCGCCCGCGCGATGGCGACACGCTGAAGTTCACCGCCCGACAACTGCCGCGGAAAGTCGTCGCCCCGGCCGCCCAGGCCAACGGCTGCGAGCATGTCGAGCGCACCGGCCGTGGGCAATTCGTTCAATAGCAGAGGCAAGGCCACATTCTGCGCGAGCGTCAGATGCGGCAGCACGTGAAACGCCTGGAACACGAAGCCGAGTTTTTGCCGGCGCAGCCGCGTCGCCGCGTTGTCATCGAGACGGGAGACCACGCTGCCGTCGATAACTACATCGCCGCTATCCGCGCTGTCGAGGCCCGCGATCAGATTCAATAGCGTCGATTTGCCGACACCCGAGTCGCCCATGATCGCGACGAATTCACCCGGCTCCAGCGTGAAATCGAGGTGCGCAAGCACGATGCGGCCGGCGCCATACGTTTTACTCAGCCCACGGCACTCGAGCGCGGGAACGACACCTTCATCACGAAGCACCATGCGGTATCCGATAAGTCTGGCCGGCGAGGGCGGCGTCGAGCGATGCGAAGAAACACGCGCACCGTGTACAAGCATCAACCCTGAACCGCCGCAGTATATTCGGGTTGAGAATAGCGCGAGAACCAGAGCTAAAAAGCGGAACGGCGATCACATAATCACAGCACGCCCGTCTAAACCTTTCAATTAGCCATCAATTGAAGTGCTTTGACCGGCTCCTTCAGCGGGTGATGATCGAATCATGCTCCGTTCTGGGGCATAGCGGACGTCCACGTACCTCATATTCCGCGACTTCCGCACAATCCGTTTGTGCGCTTGCACATTCCAGCTTTTGCCGCAAGACCCAGACTCCGCAAGGGCTCATTGCGGAAAACAACTTTTTTCCTTGGTGCGATGCAAAATCTTTTAGATAAGGGTAATCTCTTACTCCTTGCCGATTTGCCTCAAAGAAACGTCGACTGGTACCTCTCCGATCTCCTCGGCGATCCAATGCTTTCAAATACATTTCAATGCCTTCTATTTTGAAGGCGTTGATGTGGTGTTTTGTACTCCAAGTATCGAAAAGAACACATGCCATTGCCTCCGCTTCTTAGCCTTCTAATCTGGATCCCTATTTTTGCCGGCCTCGTGGTGTTGCGTGCCGGATCAGACCAGGCGCGCGGCCGTACTCGATTGCTCGCGCTTGCAGGCGCGGTAGCGGGCTTCCTGCCGGTCATTCCGCTCGTCGCTAGCTTTCGCAATGACGTGACGACCATGCAGTTCGTCGAGAACGTCAAATGGTCGCCGACGTTCGACATCGCATGGCACGTGGGGGTGGATGGCATTTCGCTGTGGCTGGTCGCGCTGACCGCGCTCACCACGATCATCATCGTGGTCGCCTCGTGGGAGTCGATTACCGAGCGCACAGCGCAGTACTTCGGCGCGTTTCTGATGCTGTCGGGTTTCATGCAAGGCGTCTTCACATCGCTTGACGGCATGCTGTTCTTCATTTCGTTCGAAGCGACGCTGATTCCGCTTTATCTACTGATCGGCACGTGGGGTCACTCGAACCGCTCGTATGCGGCGGTCAAGTTCTTCTTCGTGTCGTTCCTCGGCTCGCTGATGATGCTGATGTCGATGCTGTATCTGTACAGCCAGACGCACAGCTTCGATCTCGCGCAATGGCGTGAAACGCATCTCGGCACGATGCCGCAGTTGTTGATTTTCCTCGGCTTCCTCGCGGCCTTTGGTGTGAAGGTGCCGATGTGGCCGCTGCATACGTGGCTGCCGGATGTCCACCTCGACGGACCGACCGGCGCCGCCGTGATGATCGGTATGCTCAAGCTCGGCGGCTATGGTCTGCTGCGCTTTGCGCTGCCGATCGCGCCGCAGGCGAGTCACTTCTTCGCGCCGATGATGATCACGCTGTCGCTGGTCGCGGTGATCTACTCTAGTCTGCTGGCACTCGTGCAGACCGATATGCGCCGCTTGCTCGCGTATTCGACGGTCGCGCACATGGGGCTCGTCACGCTCGGCCTGTTCGTCTTCAATCGTATCGGCCAGGCTGGCGCGATCGTGCAGATGCTGTCGTACGGTGTGGTGTCGGGCGCGATGCTGCTGTGCACGGGCATGCTCTACGATCGCGCGCAAACTGTCTCGATCGCCGAGTACGGCGGCGTTGCCAACACCATGCCGAAGTTCGCAGCCTTCGTGATGCTGTTCTCGATGGCGAATATTGGCTTGCCGGGTACGTCGGGTTTCGTCGGCGAGTTCATGGTGTTGATGGGCGCGATCCGCTTCAATTTCTGGATCGGCGCAATCGCGGCCTCGACACTGATTTTGAGCGCGGCGTACACGCTTTGGATGTACAAGCGCGTGATCTTCGGCGCGATTGCCAATGCTCGCGTCGCGAAGCTGATGGATCTCGGCAAACGCGAGTTCGTTTTGCTCGGCGCCATGGCATTGCTGGTGCTGGCGATCGGCCTCGATCCGAAGCCGTTCACCGATGCGATCGATCCGTCGGTCGGCACGCTGCTCGCGCAATCGGAGCGCAGCACCGCGCATCCTTCGGAGTCCGCACCGGCAGACGGTGGCGATCATTTGCAGGCGGCCGCACCGGCTACCGTTGCAGCCCGCTCACCGGGCTGATCGCGCCGCAACACTGCAACGCTGAAAGCACCGCGTTCCTGTCAGGGACGTGGCGCTTTTGCTCCACATCTTCGCGCGAATCGACGCAGCCAAAACATCGCTAACGTTGCGTTTTATCCCTTGTTTCAAGGTGTTTTTCGACGCACTGGCTCTGCAATAGAGCATCGCAAATCGTCACGTGCGCGCGACCATGCGGCAACGTGTCGCACAGTGTTGCGACGCAATAGATCGTTGCAAAATCGAGTGTTTATATCCATTTAACGACCCCCTATTATGCGATCGCTTACTAATGGAGAGCGGTCGAATGACGTTCGTTAAGGTCGTAAAGAAAAGGCAATGGATATGAAAGGAAAGACTCTACGAGGGTCGATCAGTTTCTTTTCCGCCGGCCTCGTGTTGTTGCTCTCGGGTTGCAGCAACCTCGATATATTGAATCCGAAGGGGAGTGTGGGTCTGGCGGAACGTGAGCTGATTGCTACGTCTACCTGGGCCATGCTGATCGTTGTCATTCCGGTTATCGCGCTCACGCTGCTGTTCGCGTGGCGTTATCGCGCGTCGAACAGCAGCGCCGAATACCGTCCGGGCTGGACGCATTCGACCGTTATCGAAATCGCCGTCTGGCTGATTCCGAGTCTGATCATTCTGTTTCTTGCCGTGCTGACGTGGAAGAGCACGCATGAGCTCGACCCTTACCGTCCGCTCGAATCGCAAGTGAAGCCGATCAATGTCGAGGTTGTTGCACTCGACTGGAAGTGGTTGTTTATCTATCCCGATCTCGGCATTGCGTCGGTCAATCAGCTGGCGTTCCCGGTCGGCACGCCGGTGAACTTCATCATCACGTCCGACACGGTGATGAACTCGTTCTTCATTCCGCAGCTCGGCGGCCAGATCTACGCGATGGCCGGTATGCAGACCCGTTTGCATCTGATCGCCGACGAGGCCGGCAACTATGCGGGCACCTCGGCGAATTTCAGCGGCAAGGGCTTCTCGGACATGAAGTTCCGCGCGCTCGCCACGTCGCCGGAAGCGTTCAACGCGTGGGTCGCCAAAGTGCGCGCCTCGTCCGATCGTCTCGACATGGATCGTTATCACACGGTATCCGCGCCGACGGAAAAGGAACCGGTCCGGTACTTCTCGTCGGTCGATCCGAAGCTGTTTAACAACATCATTGCCCGATACAACAACGGTAACGTCCTCGACAACATGAAGGACGCTAACTGTGGGCCTAAGGGGTAACGTATGTTCGGAAAACTGACTCTCGACGCGATTCCGTATCACGAGCCGATCATCGTGGGGGCGGGCTGCTTCATGGCGCTCATCGCGCTGGCCGTGCTCGGCACGATTACGTATCTCGGAAAATGGCGCTATCTGTGGACGGAGTGGCTGACCACCGTCGACCACAAGAAGCTCGGCGTCATGTACATCATCGTTGCGATGATCATGTTGCTGCGTGGTTTCTCGGACGCGATCATGATGCGTCTGCAACTCGCGCTGGCCTACAGCAACCCGGGCTATTTGCCGCCGCATCACTACGATCAGGTGTTCACGGCGCACGGCGTCATCATGATCTTCTTCATGGCGATGGCGTTCATGATCGGCCTGATGAACCTGATCGTACCGTTGCAGATCGGTGCTCGCGACGTCGCGTTCCCGTTCATCAACTCGCTCAGCTTCTGGATGACCGCGGTCAGCGCGATCCTGATCAATGTGTCGCTGGTGATCGGTGAGTTTGCGCAAACGGGTTGGCTGGCTTATCCGCCGTTGTCCGAATTGCAATTCAGTCCGGGTGTCGGGGTCGACTATTACCTGTGGAGTTTGCAGTTATCCGGGGTCGGCACGCTGCTCACAGGCGTCAACTTCTTCGCGACGATCGTGAAGATGCGCGCGCCGGGCATGACGTTCATGAAGATGCCGGTGTTCACATGGACGGCTTTGTGCGCCAACGTGCTGATCATGGCGTCGTTCCCGATTCTGACCGTGACGCTCGCGCTGCTCGGTCTGGACCGTTACCTCGGCATGCACTTCTTCACGAACGACGGCGGCGGTAACGCCATGCTGTATCTGAACCTGATCTGGGCGTGGGGCCACCCCGAGGTGTACATCCTGATCCTGCCGGCGTTCGGTATTTTCTCGGAAGTCGTGGCGACCTTCGCGAAGAAGCCGCTGTTCGGCTACAAGACGATGGTGTGGGCGACGTGCGCGATCATGGTGTTGTCGTTCCTTGTCTGGTTGCACCACTTCTTCACGATGGGCTCGGGCGCTGACGTCAACGCGTTCTTCGGCATCGCGACGATGGTGATTGCGATTCCGACCGGCGTGAAGGTGTTCAACTGGTTGTTCACGATCTACAAGGGCCGCCTGGAATTCACAACGCCGATTCTGTGGACGATCGGCTTCATGATCACGTTCACGATCGGCGGCATGACCGGTGTGATGATGGCGATCCCGGGTGCGGACTTCGTGCTGCACAACAGCCTGTTCCTGATTGCTCACTTTCACAACGTGATCATCGGTGGCGTGCTGTTCGGTTATCTCGCCGGTTTCAACTACTGGTTCCCGAAAGCGTTCGGTTTCAAGCTCAACGAAAAGCTCGGCAAGACCGCGTTCTGGTTCTGGCAAGTCGGCTTCTACGTTGCGTTCCTGCCGCTCTACGTGCTGGGCTTCATGGGCATGACGCGCCGGTTGAATCACTACGACAACCCGGCATGGCATCCGTGGCTGGTGATCGCGGCGTTCGGCGCGGCACTGATCGCAATCGGTATCGGCTGCCAACTGGTGCAGTTGTACGTCAGTATTCGCGACCGCAATCTGCCGCAGAATCGCGACGTCACGGGCGATCCGTGGAACGGCCACACGCTGGAATGGTCGATCAGCTCGCCGCCGCCGGTTTATAACTTCGCGATCGTTCCGACGGTGCGCAAGCTCGATGCATTCACGGATATGAAGTCCCGCAGGGAGACGCAAGCCGAACCGGTGTATCGCGACATCCATATGCCTTCGAATACATCCGCCGGTTTGGTGGTGAGTCTGTTCTCTCTGGCGCTCGGTTTCGCCGGTGTATGGCACATCTGGTGGCTTGCGATCGTCGGTCTGGTCGGCGCGATCGGCACGGTGATTGTCTACAGCTTCATGGACAACGACGGCTATTACATCCCGGCCGACACTGTCGCGCTGATTGAGGAAAAACGCGCCGGTGCACACGTCGCGATGGAGGTTGACTGATGTTGCAGAAGACTATTGCGGTTCAACCGCAACTCGCGCCGGATCATGTGCCGTCGCAATCGGTATTCGGTTTCTGGCTGTATCTGATGACCGATTGCATCGTCTTCGCCGCGCTGTTCGCCGTGTTTGCGGTGATGAGCCACCAGTACGCCGGTGGTCCGAGCGGTAAAGATCTGTTCGAGATCCCCGGCGTCGCACTCGAAACGTCGATGCTGCTGTTGAGCAGTATCACGTACGGCTTCGCGATGCTGGGCGCGCATAAAGGCAGGAAGGGCCTGCTGCTGAGCTGGCTCGGCGTGACGTTCGTGCTCGGCCTCGCGTTTCTCGTACTGGAAATGCGCGAGTTTTCGCATCTGATCTCGCTGGGTGCAGGTCCGAGCCGCAGTGCGTTCCTGTCGTCGTTCTTTACGCTCGTCGGCACGCATGGCTTGCACGTGACGTTCGGTTTGATCTGGATGGCAGTGCTCGCGATCCAGGTCCTGAGTCATCGCGATCTGACCGAACGCGACATGATTCGCCTGACCTGCCTGAGCCTTTTCTGGCACTTTCTGGACGTCGTCTGGATCGGCGTCTTCACCTTTGTCTATCTTGCGAGCGTGATCTAATGGACCATAGCCATAACGCGCACTCGGGTGAAAGTCACGGCAGTATCGGCAGCTATACGACGGGCTTCATTCTGTCTGTCGTATTGACCGCCGCGGCGTTCGGCCTTGTCCTAACCGGGACCTTGACTGGCGAGAACGCATTGCTCGCGATCGCGGGTCTCGCGTTCGCGCAGATCGTCGTGCACCTGATTTTCTTTTTGCATATGAACACGTCGTCGGCGCAGAGGTGGAACGTCATGGCGTTCGGCTTCACGGTGTTGACCGCGGTGATTCTGATTGTCGGCTCATTGTGGATCATGCATAACGTCAGCATGCACATGATGTCCCGCTAGGCGGCAGCAGTTGTGGAAGGGCCTTGTAAGGCGGAAGTCTTGCGCGGCTTTTTTACGTTCGAAGGGACATGCGCTTTCAAAATCTGCCGCGCTCCGCATTGACCAGCCCGGAAACACGCGTTAGGATCGTTTTCATGAACGCTTCTATCCATTCCCGTTTGCATTCTATGCACGCATGCTGTTGCAGCCTGCCAAGGGGAGCTTGCGTCTAGCGAGTCGATCTGTACACGTTCATGTCCCTGAGGCCACCCGTCATTAGACCGGTGGCTTTTTGTTTCGCCGTTTTGTTTTTAGCGCGCTCAACGCCAAGGGAATTCAAATGCCGCTTGCCTTGTACGACACCTGGTCGCGCACCATGCGCGCTTTCACGCCGATCAATCCGGACTACGTGGGCATGTATTGCTGCGGCCCGACGGTGTACGACCACGCGCATATCGGCAATCTTCGAACCTACGTGTTCGAGGACGTGCTGCGGCGCGTGCTGGCGCTGAGCGGCTACACCGTGCGGCACGTCGTCAATATCACCGACGTCGGTCACCTCGTCTCAGATGCCGACGAAGGTGAAGACAAAATGGAGAAGGGCAGCCGGCGCACCGGCGAATCGGCATGGGCGATCGCCGAACGATATACCGCGGCCTTCATGAGCGACTGGCAAGCGCTGAACCTGCTGGAGCCTGCCGTCTGGTGCCGCGCGACCGATCACATCGCCGAGCAGATCGCTTTCATCGCAGAGATCGAGCGCAACGGCTACACGTATCAGACTTCCGACGGTGTCTATTTCGACACCAGCAAACAGGACGACTACGGTTTTCTGGCGCGTCTCGACGTTGCGGGCTTGCAAGCAGGCAAGCGTGTTGCGGTAGGAGAGAAGCAGCGCGCTACGGACTTCGCGCTTTGGAAGTTCAGCCCATCCGATGCGACGCGCCAGATGGAGTGGGACAGTCCGTGGGGTCGCGGCTTTCCGGGTTGGCATATCGAGTGCTCGGCGATGTCGGCGAAATATCTTGGCCCATGGTTCGATATTCATTGCGGCGGTGAAGATCATGTCGCCGTGCATCACAGCAATGAAATCGCGCAGACGCAGGCGCGCCACGGCACACGTCTCGCGAACTTCTGGATGCACGGCCATTTCCTCATGCTCGACGCCGGCAAGATGTCGAAGGCAGGTGGCGATTTTGTGCGCTTGCAGACGTTGATCGATCGTGGCATCGATCCGCTGGCGTATCGCTATTTGTGCCTGACGGCACATTACCGGAGTACTTTGCGTTTTAATGAGGACGCGCTCGATGCCGCGCAATCCGCGTTGGACCGCTTGCGTAGAACCTACGTGCAATGGCCGGAAGGCGGCTCGCCCGATGCGCAGTTCGTGGCCCGTTTCAAGGCCGAGGTCGATCAGGATCTGAACTTGCCGCGCGCGCTCGCGGTGCTGTGGGAACTCGTCAAGAGCGATATGCCGGCGGCGACGCAACGGGCGACTGTCGATTACTTCGATACCGTGCTCGGATTGCGGCTCGCGGACTGGAAGGCGGACACGTTTGCCATTCCCGCAGATATCGCGCTTCTGACCGAGCAGCGTGAGAAGGTTCGGGCCGGCAAGGATTGGGGCGAGGCCGATCGGCTGCGCGAAGCGTTGAAAGAGGCCGGGTGGTATGTGGAAGACAGTGCAAGCGGGCAGTTGTTGCGGCCGCTCGATAAAACCGGGTTGTGAGCGTGACGAACAACTGCGGCTACTGCGTGGCCAGTCATACAGCCGCGGCCCGCCGCGCCGGTATGACCGACGAGATGTTCGGCGAGCTGCTGGCGGTGGTCGGAATGGCGAACGAAACTGACCGGCTCGCGGTGGGATATCGCGCACCGATCGATCCTGCGTTCGAGTAGCGGCGAGCGGCAGCGTCAACGCTGTACGCCGCGCCATTCTGTCAATAAGACGGGCAACTCTGCCATGTCCCGGAAGACGTGAACCGCACCGGCGCCATGCAGCGCCGTCGCGCTGCTGTGGCTCAGTTCTCCCGGACAATATCCGAACACCGTCGCGCCGGCCGCCACGCCTGCGGTTGCGCCCGTCACGGTATCTTCCACGACAGCGCAGCGTTTCGGATCCACGCCTAATGCTTTGGCCGCGGCCAGATACACATCGGGAAACGGCTTGCTGCGAGGCGCTTCGTGGCCGCTGAAGATGCGCCCCTCGAAGCAATCGAGAATGCCGGCCTTCGTCAGTTGCAATTCCACTTTGATCCGGTCGGCACCCGAGGCGACCGCGATGCGTCCATCGAGTGCCGCGTGCAGCGCGCGGACTGCGTATGCTGCACCCGGAATTGCCACCAGGTCCCGGTCGAGCGCCGCGTTACGGCGCGTGCGAAATTGCATGAGCCACTCCGTGGTGATCGCGAAGCCGGTGCGCGCTTCGATCAACAACGCTTCATCCTTGACGGCCTTGCCGACGAAAATGCGCATCGTCTCTTCTACGCTCAGGTGCCAGCCTAGCTCGCCGAGCATTTCGGTCAGCACGCGGTTGGTGATGGGTTCGGAGTCGACGAGCACGCCGTCGCAGTCGAAGAGTACGGCGTCGAAAGGGAAATCGGCCATCTGGCAGAGGGTATGGATAAAGGTTCGTGGAACCGTGAAGGATACCGTACCGGCTTACAAGGCACTGCGCAGCGGCTAAGGACGGCGCGTGAGATTTTGCCGATGGCGCCAATTTTTTGTCTTTTGGATGTGGCTTTTTTATTACAGCGCGCCGTTCTACCCGAGTGCGTGAGACAATTCGATCCAGTTATTTTGTAACCTATTGGTAGGGCATTTGTTTGCTAGTTGCGCATAGGGTTATTTCCGAAGTGCCGAAACTATTCGGCATTCTGGATCTTCCATGCGGTATTCAACGTCGAGCGTGAGTAGTTTCTCACGAGATGCACCGGCATCTTCATATGGACGATACCTGCGGCGGACGCGTGCTAACCAGCTCGGTGACAAAGAGTCGGTCAACCGACGAATGGCGGCCCTAGTACGACGAACATACGTAGCGTTGCCTGCTCAAGCATTGGATTGCCAATGCACCGTCCGGCTTGGACGGTGCGCGAAGATTATGTCGCGTTGGTTTCGTGCTGGACGGATCATGTGGCGTTCAGGCGATATGCGCGTCGGATGTCGTTTACTACATGCAGATATATCTGAGACTGATGGAAACAAGTTATGCCGGCCCCGTGGTTCCGACCGAATCCATGATTGCAGAAGCCAGTCGGGTGTCGATGAAGCAGCAACGCCCGATGGTCGTCTGGTTTACCGGAATGTCCGGCGCTGGAAAGTCGACGCTGGCGCGCTTGCTCGAAAAAGAGTTGCACGCCAGTGGTTTTCACACGTTCCTTCTCGACGGCGACAATTTGCGTCTTGGGTTAAACAGCGATCTGGACTTTTCCGATGCCAGCCGGCATGAAAGTATCCGGCGAGCTGCTGAAGTTGCACGGTTGATGGTCGATGAGGGCCTGATTGTGATTGCTACATTCATTTCACCGTTTCGAGCGGATAGGGATGCGGCTAGGGCTTTGTTCGAGAACGGTCAATTCTTTGAGGTGCATGTTGATGCGCCGTTTGAGGTTGTCGAGGCGAGGGATGTCAAGGGGCTCTATAAAATGGCTCGAGACGGAACGCTGAAGAAGTTCACGGGCATCGATTCGCCGTACGAGCCTCCAGTTGCTCCGGAATTGCGTTTGAATACGGCTGAACTTACTCCTCAAGATGCGCTGCAGCAGGTACTCCTGATAATTGGAATGCTGGCATGAGTTCAGCTTCGAGCGGTGTCCAAGCCCGCGGACAGCCACCCGGCGTGGCTATCACGACGTGCTCGCATATCCGGGCGGTTGTGCGATGCGAACCAACATGATCCGGGATACATCGCCGTTCTTAAAAGACCGATTTAATCCGTGTTTCCCCAATAAACCAAAAACAAAAGAAAGGCCACCGCCCCGGCAAAAAAGAACCGTTTCTCCTTGCAAAAAAAAGAAAAAACTAGCGACGGATTTCCCCACACTCCCGCGTTTAAGAAGAAACGGAGCCCTTCCAGCCTCCGGCACTCAACGGGAGAAACAACAATGTCACCAGCCAAACCGATCCGCCTCGCAATGGCCACCCTTGCGACGATCGCGGCGCTATCAAGCGCCCCAACCCCGGCATCGGCACAAGCCATCATCGTGGCCCCCATAGCGCCACCCCCACCGCGCGTCGAGGTCGTGCCGGCACCGCGAGTCGGCTACGTCTGGGACCGAGGCCGCTGGCGCTGGGACCACGGCCGTTACGTATGGGTAGGCGGCCACTGGCAGCCAGTACGCGCCGGCTATCGCTGGATACCCGGCCATTGGATCCAGCGCGATCCGAACTGGCGCTGGGTCGAAGGTCACTGGGCCTGACAGCATCGCCCCCGCCGGCGGCGCCACGCACTACAACATAACCGGGCAGGGTTGCCATGAAAACGCTCTTGATTGTTCTTCTGGCTACGCATCGCCGGATGCGTGGTCGTCCCGGCACGGCCGGCCTACTATCGCCCGGCGGCCGTCGTATATTGATTGCGACGGATCTGCGAACCAGACACCGGACGTCACCCAGTCACGATCTGGCGAGTTAGAGGAAAAAACGTGGAATGCATCCCAAGGAGCAACGGCAAGTGAACAACACACCTCCGGGAAGGCGGTTCACAGAACAAGCGCCAAGGAGCCGCACGCCTTGAGCGACCGCGATCCCGACGCGGACCTCGTGGCGCGGGTCGGTCGACAAGACCCGGCCGCGGTCCGCTCGCTCGTCGCGCGCAAACTGCCGCGCTTGCTGGCGCTCGCCACGCGCATGCTGGGCGACCGCATGGAAGCGGAAGACGTTGCGCAGGAAGTTTTTGTACGGATCTGGAAACAGGCGTCGCGATGGAACGAAGGCGAGGCAAGGTTCGACACGTGGGTCCACCGTGTCGCGCTTAATCTCTGCTATGACCGGCTACGCGGCCGGCGCGAAGATCCGCATGCCGAGTTGCCGGACGAGATCGACCCCGCCGCGCCGCCCGAAGCGACACTCGACGCGCGTGCCAGGGATCGGCGGGTTCGCGAGGCGCTGGCCGCTTTGCCGGCACGCCAGCGTGAAGCGCTGGTGCTCAACTACTACCAGGAAATGTCGAACATCGACGCTGCCGCCCTGATGGGCATCACCGTCGATGCGTTGGAAAGTCTGCTGGCTCGCGCGCGCCGCAATCTGCGCGCTCAACTGGCCGGCAGCGGCCTTAACGAGGACAAGTCATGACGCCCGAAAGATTCCACCAGATCGTCGAAGCCTATGGCGCCGATCCGCGCCGCTGGCCGGAACAGGAGCGCGCGGCGGGGCAGGCATGGGCCGCGCTGCATCGTGCCGAGGCCGACGCGGTACTGGCCGAAGCGGCCGGAATCGATGCGTGGTTTGCCGCCGGTACGGTCGACCCGCCGGGCGCGGCTTTGCTCGAGCGCATCGTCGCGAGCGCGCCGGTGCGGCGGCCGGCTGGGCCGCGCCGCCGGCTGTGGTGGTCGGGCGCGGCGGTGGCGGGTGTCGGACTGTTGGGTGGCGTGGCGGGCGCGCTTGCGGTGTCGTTTTTCGTCTTGACGGGTATCGCGGCGCAAGTGCATGGCGCGTCTTATTTAACTTCGAGTTTCGGCGGTTCATCCGCCGATTGGAGCGACGAATGAACGGCCGGTCATGGAAATTCGTGCTGGTGGCCTCGCTGGTGCTCAATGTGTTTCTGCTGGGCGCGATTGTCGGTGGTGCTTATCAATGGTTCGCGGCGCATAGCGTAACGGGTACGGTGTTGGCGCAGCAGCACGCGTTGCGCTTCGCCGCCGAGACGCTGTCTGCCGAGCGTCAGAAGGCCTTCGTCGATGGCTTGAAGAACGCGCGCCGCGACGGACGTCAGTTTGCGCGAGACGGACGCGAAGGGCGTCGCGAAGTGCTGCGTCTGCTCGCCGCGCCGCAGCTGGATCGCCCGGCGCTCGACGCCGCGCTGGCGCGCACACGCGAAGCCGACAGCGCGTTGCGGGCGAAAGTGGAGGGCAGCGTGGCGGATTTCGCGGCGACGCTGTCGCCCGAGGAGCGCGCCAGATTCGCAGAGAGTTTGAAGTTGCGCGGGCAATGGCGGGTGTCGCAAGCAGCGGGGAATGCGAACAAGCCGGCGAATCAGTCGCCGAATCAGTCGGCAAGCGAACCGGCGGGCGATTAAAAAAATTCCACAGCGGCACGACGGAATTCATCGTGGTAGCCGTTTAAAGGTTATATCCAACGCCGGAGAGGACGGTATGGCCAACACACCGAACGTCAACGCTGCAGCGATTGCGCTCAACCGCTTCGGTCTTGGCGCGCGCGCCGACGATACGCCGCCTGCCGATCCGAAGGGCTGGCTGCTTGCGCAATTCGACCAGTATCAGCCGCGGCCCGCTGCGTGGGCGAGTCAACCCGACTCGGTGACGCTTGCCGCTGAGTTCGAGCGGCTGCGCGTGCAGAGGCAGCAGAACCGACAGGCGCAAAACCAGCAGGCGCAGCAGGAGCAGCGAGCCCAGCAAAACCAGCAGGCGCAGCAAAACCAGCAAAACGCGAGCGATGCCCCAGCCACGAACCCAACCAGCACGCAGACCGCTTCCCAGACCAACGCACAAGCCGAAAAAAAAGCGCTACGCAACGAAGTTCTGGACATCTACCGATCATCAGTGAACGCGCGCGTGGCCAGCGCGCTCACCACCCAGACGCCATTCATCGAACGGCTGGTCCACTTCTGGGCGAATCACTTCGCGGTGTCGTCCGAAAAGCCTGCCGTCGCCGTGCTGGCCGGCTCATTCGAAGAGGAAGCGATCCGCCCGCACGTGCTGGGCCGTTTCGAAGACATGCTGATCGCCGTCGAGCGTCATCCGGCGATGCAGCTGTTTCTCGATCAGACGCGCTCGGTCGGCCCGGACAGCGTCGCGGCGATGCGCGCCGCGCAGCGCAATCCGGATCGCAAGCGCGGCCTCAACGAAAATCTCGCGCGCGAAATCATGGAACTGCACACGCTGGGCGTGCGCAGCGGCTATAGCCAGGCGGACGTGACCGAGTTCGCCCGCGCGCTGACCGGCTGGAGCGTGGCCGGCTATCAAGGCGCTCAGCCGAACGGCGCGACGCCCGGCAGCTTCGTGTTTCGCACTGCGCTCCACGAGCCGGGTTCGCGAACCATCATGGGGCGCCGCTACGACCAGTCCGGCGACGAGCAGGCGCTCGCGATCCTGCATGACCTCGCAAGCGCACCGGCGACCGCGCGACACATCGGCGGCAAACTCGCCCGGCATTTCGTCGCCGACAATCCGCCCGCGGACGTGACGAACCGGCTGGCGAGCGCGTTCCAGCGCAGCGGCGGCGATCTGTCGACCGTCTATCGGGCGTTACTGGACATGCCGCAAGCGTGGTCGCCGGTGGCCGTGAAGTTCAAGACGCCGTGGGAATGGGCCATTTCTTCGATGCGCGGACTCGGTTGGCAAGACCTCGGCAACATGCAGACCGCGCCCATCCTGACGCAACTCGGGCAGCCGGTGTGGCGGCCGGGCTCGCCCGCCGGCTATGACGACATTGCCGCGAGCTGGGCCGCGCCCGATGCGCTGGTGCGCCGGGTCGAAGTCGCGCAGCGCTTCGCGGCCCACGTCGGCGACCGGCTCGATGCGCGTGCGCTCGGCCAGACCTTGCTGGCCGATTCGCTCAGTGCGCCGAGCGCCACTGCGGTGGCGCGCGCCGAAAGCGCATCGACCGCGATTGCGCTGCTTCTGGTCTCGCCGGATTTTCAACGGAGGTGAACGCCATGCTTTCCCGCCGCAAGTTTCTGAGCTTCGCCGCTGCCGGCGCCGGCGCGATGTTCGTGTCGCCGCAGATTGCGTTCGCGAATGTCGCCACCGACCGCCGCTTCGTCTTCGTGATCCAGCGCGGCGCCGCCGACGGCCTGAACATCGTCGTGCCGTACGCCGAGCCGGACTACGCCAAACTGCGCGGCGCGCTGGCCATCGATGCGTCCGCTGCCACGCGGCTCGACAGCACCTTCGCGTTGCATCCCGCACTCGCGCAGACCGCCGCGATGTATGCGGATCGCCAGGCGCTGTTTGTGCATGCGGTGGCGTCGCCGTATCGCGACCGCTCGCACTTCGACGGTCAGAACGTGCTCGAGACCGGCGGTGCGTCGCCGTATCAGATGAAGGGCGGCTGGTTGAACCGGCTCGTCGCGTTGCTGCCGGCCACGCGCGAGAGCGCGATCGCCTTCGCGCCGACTGTGCCGATGGCGCTGCGCGGCACGGCGGAGGTGACATCGTATGCGCCCTCGGCATTACCGCAGGCACCCGACGATCTGCTCGCGCGGGTCTCGCAGCTGTACGACCAGGATGCGCAACTGCGGCCGTTGTGGGAATCGGCGATGGCCGCGCGCGGACTGGCGGGCGACGCCGGCGCGCGCCAGGATGCGGCGAGCCTGGGCAAGCTCGCGGCCGGGTTTCTTTCGCGCGACGACGGCCCGCGGATCGCGATGATCGAAACGGGTGGCTGGGACACGCATAGCGCGCAGAATCCGCGCCTCACGAATCAGTTGAAAGCGCTCGATACGATGCTTGCCGCGTTTCGCGACGGCATGGGGCCGTTGTGGGGCAAGACCACCGTGCTGGTCGCCACCGAGTTCGGCCGGACCGCCGCGGCCAACGGCACCGGCGGTACCGATCACGGTACCGGCTCGGTGGCGATGGTGATCGGCGGCGCAGTGGCCGGAGGACGCGTGATTGCCGACTGGCCAGGCCTTAGGCCTGGCGATCTTTACGAAGCGCGGGATTTGAAGCCGACGAGGTCGCTGGATGCGATGATCGCGGGTGTCGCGAGTGAGACTTTCGGGTTGGATTCTCAGCGCACGGCGAGGGCGTTGTTCGGGGAGGTTCGGCCGATGAGTGGACTCGTGAGGGTCTAGTTTTTGTTGCCTTTGGCGGCGGCATGGGTGTTTGCCTGCCGCCGCCAAAGGCAAAAAACCTGCTTATCAACCTCCACCACCGCCGTTAGGCGCCCCAATAGTCAGCTTGTTATTCACCGACTTCACGCCCGCAACATTCTTGGCCACTTCTTCCGCCTTCGGAATCTGCGCCCCATCGGGCACCGTCCCGGTCAGCGTCACCGCGCCGCCTCGCGCTCGGACAAACACGTTCGACACATCAAAATCCTGCGCTTTCGCCAACGCCTTACGCACGTCCAGACCCAGCTTCCGGTCCATCTTCTTGGTTGTTTTCGTACTGGGAGTCGCCGCGGCCGTATCGTTCGTCGCCATCGCGTCGCTCGACTGGGCATAGGCGCTGGCCGCCGTCGCCATACACAAGGCGACACCGAGCGCCTTCAAAAGATTGACTGTTTTCACGTTTTCTCCATTCCTCGAAAAGTTGATTTCGCATCGTTGCATGAAAAAAACCATGCGCTTGCGAGCACTGCGCCGTCCGCCGGGAGCACCTTGTCTTATAGAAGAGTGACATCGTGAAGCCCCCAACGCGATTAAACAATACTCCAGCAAATGACTGGGCGTCGAAAAACTGTGCGAAACACCGATGCTCCGCAGTCCAAACCGATCTCGGCAACTTACGAAAAATCGACAGCGCATCCAAAGAACACTCATCGACTGATTGGCGGGGGCAAGGGCGCAGCACGCGGGTCGCAGCCGCGCTGCGCCCTGCAGGCCGCGAGACCGGCGGCTATTCCCGTTTCAAACTCAGGCGCTTACTCCGGCCCAGACCCGGCCCGTGAGCCCGGTTTCTTTCGTTGCAAGGACGGCGAGCGCTCTGTCAATTCCGGCGCCGGGTCCAGACTCGATGCCTGTCCGCCCGCGAACTGCCGCCGATAATGTGCGGGCGTCGTGCCCTTCATGGCCTTGAACTGCCGGTTGAAATTCGCGACGTTCGGAAATCCGGACCTCGCGGCGACGACCGAAACCGGCGCGGAAGTATCGACAAGCATGCGGCATGCGTGGCCGATCCTGACACGCGCGATGTAGCTGCCGACGCTTTCGCCGACGTGCTGGACAAAATACCGGCTAAGCGAACGCTCGGACAGATTGGCGGCGGTACACAGGTCCGATAGACGAAGTTGCCCGGCGAATTTTGCATCGATGATGGACAAGGCACGGTTGATGCGTTCAGGCTCGTGGCCCGATGGTCTGCCTGCCCGGTCGTTGCTGAAGGCGCTGGGCGAGGCGAGCGGCTGACCCGGCGCGTCGGCGAGAAAACACAGCAGATCCAGTGTCGCCGCGAGGCGCTCGCGAGGGGCATTCGAAAGCAGTTCATCGAGCCGGGCATGCATCGTGGCGCCGGCGTTCGCCTCAAATGCGAGCCCGCAGGCGGCTCGGCGAAGCAGCATGTCCGGAACGTATCACTTATCCCTGCTCGCCGGCGCTATGCTCGCCGATATATCAACCCCATGGAGACACTGATGACCGCCCTGCATATCGATGACTTGCCCGCCGCTATCAGGCAGGCCAAGAAGGACCTGCGCGAGCAACTTCCCAACTACCGCGAAGTGTTTCTGGAGCTCGAGCAGGCCATCGTCCGCGAAGCCGAGTCGATTGAAAAACTTGGAAGCCTGGGCGAACCCGTCATTCCTGAAATCAATTTCTCCGACATTGCCGCGAACCGTGTGAGCGCCGCGCAGATTGCCGTGGTCAAGCAGCGGGGCGCGTGCGTCATCCGCGAGGTTTTCGACCGCGGGCTCGTCGCCGGCTGGGACCGCGACATCGCCGACTACGTCGAGCGCAATGGACTCGACGCGCGGCTGGCGAATCGTGCCGAAGACAAGTACTTCGGACAACTGGCGTCCAGCAAGCCGCAGATTTACGGTATCTACTGGTCGAAGCCTCAGGTGTTGGCCCGTCAGGCGCCGTCACTCACGGCAGCTCGGGTTTTTCTGAACAAGCTCTGGCGTTCGGAAAGCGACGCGCAGGTGCACTTCGACCCGGAGCGCGTGCCGGTTTATGCCGATCGTCTGCGGCGCAGGCCGCCCGGATCGGCATCACTGGGTTTGTCGGCGCACTGTGACGGCGGCTCCGTCGAGCGCTGGATCGAGGAAAATTTCCGCAAGGTCTATCGTCACGTGTTCGATGGCAACTGGCAGCGCTATGACCCGTTCGATGCCGCGTTCAGAACCGAGGTACGGGAAATCGCCTCGCCGGCGGTGTGCTCGATGTTCCGTACGTTTCAAGGTTGGACCGCCTTGACGCCGCAAGGGCCGGGAGACGGAACGCTGCAACTCGTACCGATTGCGAACGCGATGGCCTATATCCTGTTGCGCGCGCTTCAGGACGATGTCGCGGACGACGACCTGTGCGGCGCGATGCCCGGCCGTGCGCTGTCGATCAAGCCTGAATGGCATGCACCGTTATTCCGTGCGTTGTCGTCGATACCGAAAATGGCAGCGGGGGACACGGTCTTCTGGCACAGCGATGTGATCCATGCGGTCGAGGACGCGCACAACGGCACCGGCTATAGCAATGTCATGTACATCGCATCGGCGCCTGCCTGTGCGAAAAACGACGAGTATCTGAAGCGCCAGTTGCCAGGCTTTCTCAGCGGGGAAAGTCCACCGGACTTCCCGGCCGATCACTTTGAAGTGGACTTCCATGGACGTGCCACTGCCGACGACCTCACGCCGCTCGGAAGAGATCAGCTCGGCTTCAATCTGTAGCGAACGGAACGGCTGACGGCGCAGGCGCGCGCCGTCAGCGGCTCGGCGCCGTATCGCGGCAACCGGCGCCGTCGGTACCTGAAAATGCATTTGGCTGTAAGCTCTATTCGGCGCGCGCGAAGCACGCGTGCGCTTTCGCCGTTGTGAACGAAGATTCGCGGAAAGACTTTAACGACGTTGCCAACTACCGAGAGGGAATATCAGATGAAGTTTTTTGCCATGAAGAGAGTCATGCTTGGGCTGGCGGTCACGGCCATGGTCGCAGGCAGCATTCCGCTGGCTGAAGCGCAAAGCGCAAGCGCTGCGGGCGCCACCGCCGACGTCGCCACACCAGACATGGCGAGCAGCGCGAAACCCACCAAAGCCGAACGCAAAGCGGCCCGCAAACAGGCTCGCGCGAAGAAAAATGCTGAGTTGAAGAAGCTGGAGGATGCAGGCTATCAGCCGGGCAGAAACGACCCGAACTATCCGACCGATCTGCAGAATGCGCAGAAGAAGGCCGGGATCGGGGCAGGCGCGAGTCAGTAACGTGCGCGGTCGCCGCGCGAGGCGGAATAGCGCACGCGCGGCGACCGGTCCGGAACCAGGCAGGGCGTTGCGGCCCGCCTGAAGAAATCTCGGCCGCGGCGCTCAACGCGCGCCGAGCGTTTCTATCAACATATCGACGAACGCCTTGACCCGCGCCGTCATCTGTAACTGTTGCGGGTACACGGCGTAGATGTCCGCACCCGGCGTCCGATATTCCGGCAGCACATGGATCAGGCGTCCATCGGCCAGATACTCGGCAACGTCCCATTCGGCCCGCATCAGAATGCCGTGTCCGTCCAGCGCCCACTTCACCGCGATCTCGCCGTCGTTAGTGGTCAGATTGCCGCGCACGCGCACCGTCTCGGTTTTTTCGGCCGCACCTCGTCCGCTTGTTAGCCGCCATAGGCCGTAGCCGTCGCCGCCCTGGCGAATGCCGATGCAGTTGTGCTGCGCCAGCTCCGCAGGGCTGCGCGGCGGACGCCGCTTTGCAAAATAGGCCGGCGCGGCACAAAGCAGCCGCCGGTTCGGCGCCACTCTGCGCGCAATCACGCGCGCATCCGGCGGTTCACCGAAGCGCACGCAGACATCGAAGGCGTCGTCGCTGAGCGGCGGAGGGTCGACGGATAGCTGCAACTGCACGTCCACCTCCGGATAGCGCCGCACAAACTTCGATATCAGCGGCGCCACGTGACTGCGGCCGAAACCGAGCGTCGCGTTCACGCGCAGCAGGCCTTTCGGGGCCGCCTGCGAACCGCCCAGCAATTGCGCCAGATCGTCCATCTCGCTCAGGATGCGCCTCGCGCGCGTGAGATAGAGCTCGCCCTCCGGCGTGAGGCTCATGCGCCGTGTGGTCCGGTTCACGAGCGCCACGCCCGCGCGTAATTCCATCTGCGCCAGATGCTTGCTCACGGCCGCCGTGCTCAAGCCGAGTTCACGCGCAGCGGCTGTCAGGCTGCCGCTGGCGGCCAGCGTGGAAAAGAATGCGAGGTCGTCCGGCTGTATCGACGAAGTCATCGGAGCGGGTTGATTGTCAACTTCAGGTTAAGGATGCTTTGAGTCTAGCAGCGTTTTCATGCCGGCTCCTCGTTCTACGATGACGCTATACGTTCAACACCATGGAGACGCCAGTGAAGACCTATCGCATCGCAACCATCCCCGGCGACGGTATCGGCAAGGAAGTCGTGCCGGCGGGCCAGCAAGTGCTCGAAGCCATCGCCGCGCGAAGCGACGGCTTGAAATTCGAATTCGAGAATTTCGGCTGGGGCGGCGACTACTACCGGCAACACGGTGTGATGATGCCCGCCGACGGTCTGGATGCAATCCGCGACAAGGACGCGATTCTGTTCGGCTCGGCGGGCGACCCGCACATTCCCGACCATGTGACGCTCTGGGGATTGCGCCTGAAGATATGTCAGGGCTTCGACCAGTATGCGAACGTGCGCCCGACCCGCATTCTGCCGGGAATCGATGCGCCGCTAAAACGCTGTGGCCCGAAGGATCTCGACTGGGTCATCGTCCGCGAAAACTCGGAGGGCGAATATTCCGGCGTGGGCGGGCGCGCGCACCAGGGCCATCCGATTGAAGTCGCAACCGACGTCTCGATGATGACCCGTGCGGGTGTCGAGCGGATTCTTCGTTTCGCGTTCCGTCTGGCGCAGTCGCGGCCGCGCAAGCTGCTGACCGTGATTACGAAGAGCAATGCGCAACGCCACGCAATGGTCATGTGGGATGAGATCGCATTGGAAGTGTCGAAAGCGTTTCCCGACGTTCAATGGGACAAAGAACTCGTCGACGCCGCCACCGCGCGCATGGTCAACCGGCCCGCGACGCTCGACACCATCGTGGCCACCAATCTTCATGCGGACATCCTGAGCGACCTCGCCGCTGCACTCGCCGGCAGCCTCGGCATCGCGCCGACGGCGAATCTGGACCCGGAGCGCCGCTATCCGTCGATGTTCGAGCCGATTCACGGCTCCGCCTTCGACATCATGGGCAAAGGCCTGGCTAACCCGGTCGGCACGTTCTGGTCGGTCGTGATGATGCTCGAGCATCTCGGCGAGCGCGCCGCCGCGCGCAAGTTGATGGATGCAATCGAACGGATCACGGCTGACCCCGCGCTGCACACGGGCGACCTCGGCGGCAAAGCCACCACGGCTCAGGTGACCGAGGCCGTGTGCGCGATCCTCGCCGAGGACTCTGCAATCAAGTTCCAAGCCGCCTGAACGCCGGGCGTACGTGACGCAAAAAACATAACGCCCGGACGAACACGTACACGTGCACGCGTCACGGGCGGGGTTCAATGGAGACTGGCATGACCCATGAATTGCAAGCCCGCGTGGTTCGCAAGCTGACCTGGCGCATTCTGCCTTTCGTGATGCTGCTTTACTTTGTCAGCTTTCTCGATCGCGTCAACGTCGGCTTTGCAGCCATGACGATGAACAAGGACCTCGGCCTCTCGCCGACCATGTTCGGACTGGGTGGCGGCATCTTTTTTCTCGGCTACTTCCTGTTCGAGGTGCCGTCGAATCTCATTCTGAACAAGGTTGGTGCGCGCATCTGGATTGCCCGCGTGATGGTGACGTGGGGGTTGGTTTCTGCCGCCTCGGCGTTTGTCGTCGGGCCTCACTCGTTCTACACGCTGCGCTTTTTGCTCGGTGTCGCCGAAGCCGGTTTCTTCCCCGGCATCATCCTCTATCTCAGCCAGTGGTTTCCGGCCCGGCAGCGGGCCGTCGCCGCTGCCGCGTTCATGGCAGCAGCACCTTTGTCGACCGCCATCGGTTCGCCGATTTCAGGTGCAATCATGCAGATGCCTGCTTTGTTCGGCCTGAAGGACTGGCAATGGCTGTTCATCATCGAGGCGATTCCGGCAGTGATTCTCGGCTTCATTGTTCTGAAGGCGCTCACGGACTCGCCCGACAAGGCAAAGTGGCTCGCCGCGGATGAAAAGGCATGGCTCATCGCAACCTTGCGCGAAGAGCGTCTGGGGCGCGAGTCGCATGCGGGCCACGCCGCGGGTGCGCTCGCCGCGCTGCGCGACGCTCGCGTGTGGGTCATGTCGATGATTTACTTCGGCACTTCGGCAGGTCTTTACACGTTAGGCCTGTGGGCACCGCTGATCATTCGCCAGTTCGGCTTTAGCGCGTTCGGCACAGGCGCATTGAACGCGATTCCGAGTGTGCTGGCTGTGATTGGCATGGTGCTGTGGGCTCGACATTCGGACCGCAGCGGCGAGCGCACCTGGCACGTCGTCATTCCGTGCGTGGCGGCGGGCATCGGGCTCGCATGGGCGGGTTTTGCAGACACGGCGGTTGCGGTGGTGCTGGCGCTGGTGGTCGTGAACGTCGGCATCAGCGCAGCGAAGGCGCCGCTTTGGGCCATGCCGAGTACATTTCTCTCGGGCGCCGGCGCGGCCGCGGGCATCGCCATGATCAACTCGATCGGCAACCTCGGCGGTTTCGTCGGTCCGTTTGCGATCGGCTGGTTGAAAACCGTCACAGGTGGATACGCCGCCGGACTTTACGTGGTTGCTGCGAGCCTCGCAGTATCAGCCATGCTCGCTTTGGCTATCGGCCGGCGAGGATATCGGACTGCGCCCGCGCCGCAATGAGGACGCCGGGTTTCTGAATAGAGACGCGCCCAACGCCCGCGCCGTTAGTCGTTAGCTGACTTTGCATCTTGCGGACGGCGCGGGCGTGCAGGGCGTCGATGCGCGGCTTTTTCAATGGTCGAACACCGGCGAATGCTTGCCGGCGAAGCGAGCCACCGACCCCTGCGAAGAACCGCCGGCAGGCGCACCGTATCCCGAGCTGTCGGCAGAAGCCGAAGCCTTGCGTGCGGGCTGCTGATATTGCGGGCTCGACGGGTTGCTTTGCGCATCGTGCATCGAAGCAGCGTTTGACGAGGCTGACGTCGCGTCGTTCATCGGCGTGTTCGTCTGCTGTGCGAACGACAACGTCGGGATCGCGAGGATCGACGCGATAAGAATGACGTGTTTGATTGCTTTCATGATGCTTCTCCAAAAGTGTGATGGTGCAGCAGCGCCGGCCAATCCGGTCGATGCGTTCACACAGAATAAGCAGTTTTCTTTAACTTATCCTTAGGCGAGATTCAATGCTCCGATGGTGCATCGGAGCACGGAAATTGCTGCGAGATAGCGGGCACGTCCTGCGTTTTAAGTGAACCCGCTTAAGCATGTCTTAAGCATGCAGGACATGCGAAGCCGAATCGTGACGAGAACCGTTGGCGTTCTCGCTCAAGCCCCGTTTTAGGGGCTTTGTGATTTCCGTGCGTGAATCGAGTACGCTTGGTTATTAAAGACTCGCATGCGGACACTTCATCATGGCATCCAAACACGAATTAAAGCGCTACAGGGCCAATTTCTCCGATGAACTTCATAGTGCCGCGCTGTACGAAACGCTGGCGGAGGTCGAAAAGGATGACACGCGCAAGGAGGTCTATAGCGACCTGGCAAAGTCCGAGCGCGAACACGCGCAGGTGTGGGCCGACAAGCTGAAGGCCAGCGGGGTTCCGGCGAAAGGGGCCGGGCAGGCGGTCAAAACCCGCCTGATGAAGGCACTGGTGCGCATTTTCGGCGCGGGCTTCGTCTTGCCCACGCTCGCCGCGGCCGAGTACGCCGACCGTAACAAATACCAGGGGCAACCGGACGCGCGCCGCATGTCGGCCGACGAGCATCACCATGCCGCAGTGGTCCAGACGCTCGCTCACGGCCGCGGCGATCCGGACATGTCGCAGGGCGCGCGGATTGCGGCAGCGGAGACATGGCATAAGGGCGTGTCGTCGGGTAACGATCTGCGCGCAGCCGTGCTGGGCGCGAACGACGGGCTGGTTTCGAACTTCTGTCTGATCATGGGCGTGGCAGGGGCGGGCACAGGCAACAAGGCCATTCTGTTGACCGGACTCGCCGGGCTGATAGCCGGAGCGTGCTCGATGGCCTTGGGTGAATGGCTGTCGGTGACCAATGCTCGCGAGCTGGCGAGTACCCAGATCGCGAAAGAAGCCGAAGAACTGGAAATTTCCCCAGAGGCCGAAGAGCACGAACTCGCGCTGATTTATCGCGCCAAGGGTCTCGACGCAGGTGAGGCCAAACGCGTGGCATCGCAGATGATGCGCGACAAAGACAAGGCGCTCGATACATTGACGCGCGAGGAACTCGGACTCGACCCGGCAGAGCTGGGTGGAAATCCCTGGTCGGCTGCGGGCGTCTCCTTTTGCCTGTTCTCGATCGGTGCGATTTTTCCGGTCATGCCGTTTCTGTGGACACACGGGTTTAACGCAATCGTGCAGTGTGTCGTTCTCAGCATGCTTGCGCTCGCGTCCATCGGCGTCTTCACGTCACTCTTTAACGGCAGAAGCTCAGCGTTCTCCGCGCTGCGGCAGGTGGTTATCGGGCTGGTTGCCGCTGCGTTCACATTCGGGGTTGGCAAGCTGCTGGGCGTCTCCATTTCCTGACAGCAAGCTGAGGCTGGCCTACGCGTTGCCGCCGAAGCCCCAAAAAGCGCTTTTATTGCACTGCAACGCCGCCACTTGCACCAACGCGACACGCCCGCTGACCGCTTCAATCCCTCGCAAACCCTTGTCCCACAAGGCTCCGAGTGCCACGCGCCGGCGTCCGCGCCGTTGCGCTGTCGCATTTTCACATGTGGTTGTCGCAAATAGTCGGCTAGCCGTACTTTTTTCTGGCAACTATGTATGCACAGCGCGGACGGACGTCCGCCACGCTAGGAGAGCATTCAATGAATTCCCCCAAGGTCGTGGTTGAAGGGCTGTGCAAGGTGTTCGGCACCAACCCGAAACAGGCGATCGGCATGCTGGCAGGCGGCGCGACGAAAGAAGAAGTGTTCGCGCGCACCGGTCAGATTGTCGGCGTCCACAACGTGTCATTCGAAGTCAAGGAAGGCGAAATCTTCGTGCTGATGGGCCTGTCCGGCTCCGGCAAGTCGACGCTGATTCGCCTGATCAATCGCCTTGTGGAGCCGACAGCCGGCAAGGTGCTGATCGACGGCCGCGATGTCGCCAGCGTGCCGCGCTCGGAACTGACGGCGCTGCGCCGCAAGGACATGAGCATGGTGTTCCAGTCGTTCGCGCTGATGCCGCAACGCACCGTGCTGTCGAACGCTGCGTTCGGGCTCGAAGTGGCGGGCCTCGGCCGCAAGGAACGCGAGCGGCGGGCGATGACCGTGCTCGAGCAGGTCGGTCTCGCGCCGTTCGCCGAGAAGCTGCCGGCACAACTCTCGGGCGGCATGCAGCAGCGCGTGGGTCTCGCGCGGGCGCTGGCGGTCAATCCGTCGCTGATGATCATGGACGAGGCGTTCTCCGCGCTCGACCCGCTCAAGCGCAAGGAAATGCAAAACGTGCTGCTCGACCTGCAACGCGAGCAGCAGCGCACCATTCTGTTCGTGTCGCACGATCTGGAAGAGGCGATGCGCATCGGCACGCGGATCGCGATCATGGAAGGCGGCAAGGTGGTGCAGATCGGCACGCCGCAGGAAATCATCACGAATCCCGCAGACGATTACGTGCAGGCGTTCTTCGAAGGTATCGACACGAGCCGCTATCTGACAGCCGGCGACCTGATGCAGACCGATGTCGTGCCGCTCATGCACTCGCCGCACATCGACGCGTCGAGCGTTGCCGCCACGCTGAACGGCAGCGCCGGGTACGCGTTCGTGCTCGACGGCGAGCACCGGATTCGTGGCTTCGTTTGCCGCGATGCGACGGGCAGCGCGTCGCCGCAGGTCAACCACATCGAATGCATTCGCCATAGCACGCCGCTCGACGACGTCGTCGAGCGCGTGGTGGCGAGCCGCGCGCCGTTGCCGGTCGTCGACGCCGACGGTTTCTACTGTGGTTCGATCAACAAGACGAACGTGCTGAACGTTCTTACGCGTCATCGAGGTTCCCATGTCTGAAATCATTCCGCTTGGCGCCTGGGTCGATCACGGCGTCCACTACCTGCTCGACCACGACGCGAAAACCTTCGATTCCATCGGCAAGGTGATCGAAAGCTTTGCCGCGCTGATCGAGCACGGCCTGCAATCCGTGCCGATGTGGGCGCTGATGGCATTCTTCGTCGGCATCGGCCTGTGGCGGGTCGGCTGGCGCTTCGCGCTGTTCACGCTGCTGGCGATGCTGCTGATCTACGGCACCGGCTTCTGGGATCAGATGGTGATTACCCTGGGCCTGACGCTGTCGTCGACCTTGATCAGCCTGCTGCTCGGCGTGCCGCTCGGCATCTGGACCGCGAAAAGCCGCTATGTCGAAATGATGGTGCGCCCGGTGCTCGACCTGATGCAGACGATGCCCGCCTTCGTTTATCTGATTCCGGCCGCGATGCTGTTCGGTCTTGGCCGCGTGCCGGGGATTCTGTCGACCGTGATCTTCGCGATGCCGCCCGCGGTGCGCCTCACCTCGCTCGGCATCAAGCACGTCAACCGCGAAATCGTCGAAGCAGGGCAGGCGTTCGGCTGTACGCCTTTGCAGCTGCTCTACAAGGTGCAGTTTCCAAATGCGCTGCCGTCGATCATGACCGGCGTGAACCAGACCATCATGATGGCGCTCTCGATGGTGATCATCGCGTCGATGGTCGGTGCGGGCGGTCTCGGCAACGACGTGCTGGCGAGCATTCAGCGCCTCGACATCGGACTCGGCTTCGAAAGCGGCCTCTCGGTGGTGATGCTCGCGATCATTCTCGACCGCATCACGGAAAGTTTCGGCCGCTCGCCGGGCATGGCGCGCGCACCGCTTCTGTCGGGGCTGCGCAGCGTGATGCGCGTGCGGCGTGCGCCGGCGGCGCAACACAGCTGAGCGGCGTATGAAGCGCGACGCGATCACCCCAGTCGAGGCGCAGTCCGATTCGCCGCTGTCCGGGCTCGCGCACTTCGGCTTTCTGACGCTGCCGAACTTTTCGATGATCGCGTTCACGAGCGCGGTCGAAGTGCTGCGCATGGCGAATTACGTGGGCCGCGAGCAGCACTACAAGTGGTCGGTGATCACGCCCGACGGCGAACCGGCACGGGCAAGCAACGGCATCGTCGTGAAGCCGACCACGACGCTGGCCGAAGCGGGCATGCCCGATGTGCTGATCGTTTGCGCGGGCTGGCACGTGCGCGATTATGTGGACGACACGGTCATCGCGTTGCTGCAGGACGTCGCATCGAAAGGCATTCCGCTCGGCGGTCTCTGCACGGGTCCGTATGCGCTGCTGGCGGCGAACCTGCTCGACGGTTATCGCTGCACGGTGCACTGGGAAGACATGTCGCCGCTGCACAAGAGCTATCCGCACGTGCGTTTTGCCGATGAGCTGTTCGTAATCGACCGAGACCGGCTGACCTGCACGGGCGGCACCGCGCCGCTCGATCTGATGCTCAACCTGGTCGGCATGAGGCTGGGGCAGGCACATGCGGCGCAAGTGTCGGAGCAGTTCATCGTTGAGCGGATTCGCGGTTCGACTGACTATCAGCACATTCCGGTCGATGCGCGGGTCGGTTTTTCGCGCGCGGAACTCATCGAGGTGGTGCGGCTGATGGAAGCGAATATCGAGGAACCCCTGTCGCTCGATGAACTTGCGCGGCTCGTGCACCTGTCGCAACGTCATTTGCAGCGCATGTTCAAGATGTTCCTGAGCGTATCGCCGACGCACTATTACCTGACGCTGCGCTTGCGGCGCGCGCGCGAGCTGCTGCGCAATACCGATGCGACGATTGCCCGCGTGACGACCGTCTGCGGCTTTCATTCGCCGTGTCATTTCAGTAAGGCATACCGCGCGCAGTTCGGCCATGCGCCGAGCGTCGAGCGGCGGCTATCAGCGTAGATGTGCCAGCTGTACCAGCGTCATTTCGCCGGTGCACACCCGGCGGCTTGGCAGTCTGCATAAAAACATCCAATCCGGCATCAACCACCCTGAGGAAAAACCATGAAACGTCTGTGGGCCGCGTCGCTGTGCGCGTTGTCAATGTCGGCTCTTTATGCTGCCGAACCCGCCACCTGCCAGAACGTCCGGTTCGCCGACGTCGGCTGGACCGACATCGCGGCGACCACCGGTCTCGCGTCGACGGTGCTCGAAGGGCTCGGCTACAAGCCGACCAAAACGATCGCCTCGGTGCCGATCACGTTCGCGGGCGTGAAGAGCAAGCAGATCGACGTGTTCCTCGGCTACTGGTCGCCGACCATGGACCCGATGATCGATCCGTTCAGAAAGGCAGGCCAGGTCAACGTGCTGCCCACGCCGAACCTGACCGGCGCGAAATATACGCTGGCCGTGCCGGATTACGCGTATCAGGCGGGCATCAAATCGTTCACCGACATCGCGAAGAACTACGACAAGCTCGACGGCAAGATCTACGGCATCGAACCGGGCAACGACGGCAACGCGCTCATCAAGAAGATGATCGACAGCAATCAGTACGGCCTCGGCAAGTTCAAGCTGGTGGAGTCGAGCGAAGCGGGCATGCTGATCGAAGTGAATCGCGCGATCCGCGAGAAGAAGCCAATCGTCTTCCTCGGCTGGGAACCGCATCCGATGAACGTGCAGATGAAGATCGACTATCTGTCCGGCGGCGACGACGTGTTCGGCCCGAACTACGGCGAAGCCAAAGTGCTGACGGTCACGCCGACCGACTACGCGGCACGTTGCCCGAACGTCGCGAAGCTCGTGTCGAATCTGCAGTTCACGACCGATATCGAGAACCACGTGATGGCGCCGATCATGAACAAGATCGATGCGAACAAGGCGGCGCGCGACTGGCTGAAGGCGAATCCGGCGGTGCTCGACAAATGGCTCGCAGGCGTGAAGACGTTCGACGGCAAGGACGGCTTGCCGGCGGTCAAGGCTTACGTCGCGGGGAAGTGACGGTTCAGGTTGGTGTTTCGCGCCGTTCTGGCGGCGCGGAAGCCGAACGGCGGGGAAGCGACGGCTTAAGTTTAGCTCCCATGCGATTTTGATCGGCGCGCAAACCGGGCTCAGATCGCCTGAGCCCGACCCGGAAACGTTTCGTCATACCCGGCGCCGTCTTCCGCTTGCGCGGCCGTGCCGCGCTGCTCGCGGTACATCATCGGCGGCAGGCCGAATTGCTTGCGGAATTCGCGGCCCAGATGCGACGCATCGGAAAAGCCGCAACTCGACGCGATATCCGCCACGGTCTTATCCGAACTCGTCAACAGCCATGCGGCGGTGCGCAAGCGCACCTGCTTCGCGTACGCTTGCGGCGCTTTGCCGGTTTGCGCCTTGAAGAGGCGTTCGAGCTGGCGCGGCGACAAATCGAGCTTGCGCGCAAGCTCGTCGAGCGACAGCGAACGTCCCACGTGTTGCTCCATCAGCAGGATCGCGCGCTTCACCTTCGGATGCGCGGCGGGTGCAAGGCCCGGCGGATGCGGCTGCGGCGCGTTGCCCTTCTGCATGTCGTCCACCAGCAGGATGCGCAGCGCTTTTTGCACCGTGGCGGTTTCGAAGTGGCGCAGCAAAATCGCCGCGGCCACGTCGATCGACGCTCGCCCGCCCGAGCAGGTGATGCGCCTGCGGTCGATCACGAACAACCGGTCGGCAACCAGAGCTTCTTCATCGACCGACGGAAAGCGCTCGATGAAATCCCAGTAATGAAACCAGCTCACACAGATGCGGTGGCCATCCAGCACGCCCGCGCGCATCAGCGAGAACACGCCGGTGCACATGCCGACGAGCGTCGCATCGGTCGCGGCGGCGCGGCGGATGAAGGCCAGCGTCGCCTCGCTGGCGGCCGGTCCCGAATGTAGCAGGCCGCCTACCACGACGACGTAGTCGAACGGCTCCGCGTTGTCGAAGGTTTCCCACGGCGTGATCTGGATGCCGCAACTCGCGCGCACCGGAGCAAGGGTTTCCCCGATGACGCTCCACGAACAGCGCACGGGCTTGCTGAAGTCGCCTTCGTCGGCGGACAGGCGCAGCAGGTCGACGAAACCCGAGAACGCCGTCAGCGTGAAGTTCGGCAGCAGGATGATGCCGAAGCGGATGCGTTGCTTCGCGGTGCCGTCGATCGATTGAAGGGGAAGCGGTTCAGCAGGGTTCATGCACGGAGCTGGCAATGGAAAGGGTTGAATCCAAGCATAGCACTCGGGATCGGGGCCGCAGAGACGGTGGCATCAGGATCGCCAGCGGCGGCTATGACGCCTGTCGCAAATGCGTCAGAAGTCATCGCAAATGCGCCGCCGCGCCCGGCCGGCGGCCCGCTTGACGACACTATCCCACGGTGATGCCGTTTTTATTCTATCGGTCCAAATTGACGTGCGGTGCAATGGCGGCTAGTACAGGCCAAACCCGGCCAACCCAGCCAACCCTGGTAGCGCAACGCATAAGGCACGCCATGAACGTCAGCGTCTTCGATCTGTTCAAGATCGGCATCGGTCCGTCGAGTTCGCACACGGTCGGTCCGATGATCGCTGCATGCCGCTTCGCCTCCCATATCGAAGACGCCAACCTGCTGGCTTTCGTGCGCAGTGTCAAAGCCGAACTGTTCGGCTCGCTCGGCGCCACCGGCAAAGGGCACGGCACCGATAAGGCTGTGCTGCTCGGCCTCGAAGGCAATCTGCCCGATCTGATCGATCCGGATCTGATCGAACCGCGTCTTCAGGCGATCCGGGAGACGAAGCAACTCGTGCTGCTCGGCAAGCATCCGGTCAGATTCGACGAGCGCGAACACCTCGGCTTCTTTCGCAAGCTGATGCCGGGCGCGCCGGGCTCGGGCATCGTGCATCCGAACGGCATGCGCTTCCAGGCATTCGACGAAAACGGCCAGTTGCTGGTGGAGAAAGAGTATTACTCGATCGGCGGCGGCTTCGTCGTCAATCGCGAAGGCGACCGCGTGAACGGCCTGCGCGCCGGCGCGGACGTGCCGTATCCGTTTCGCACCGGCGACGACCTGATGCGCATCTGCCGCGAAACCGGTCTGTCGATCGCGCAGGTGACGCTGCGCAACGAATGCGCGTCGCGCCCCGAACAGGAAGTGCGCGACGGCTTACTCGCGATCTGGCGCGTGATGTCGGCCTGTGTCGAGCGCGGCTGCAAGGTGCGTGGCGAGTTGCCCGGTCCGATGCACGTGAAGCGCCGCGCCGCCGATCTGTGCGCGCAGCTGCGTTCGCATTCGGAGGAATCGCTGCGCGATCCGCTGTCGATGCTCGACTGGGTCAATCTCTACGCGATGGCCGTCAACGAAGAAAACGCGGCTGGCGGGCGCGTCGTCACGGCGCCGACCAACGGCGCGGCCGGCGTGATCCCCGCAGTGCTGCATTACTACGTGAAGTTCATGCATGCGTCGAACGACGACGGTATCGTCACCTTCCTGCTGACCGCCGCGGCGATCGGCATCATCTACAAGGAAACGGCGTCGATCTCGGGCGCCGAGGTGGGCTGCCAGGGCGAGGTGGGCGTCGCGTGCTCGATGGCCGCGGCGGCGCTCGCGGCAGTGATGGGCGGCACGCCGACGCAGGTCGAGAACGCCGCCGAAATCGGCATGGAACACAACCTCGGCATGACCTGCGATCCGGTCGGCGGACTCGTGCAGATTCCCTGCATCGAGCGCAACGCGATGGGCGCGATCAAGGCGCTGAACGCGGCGCGCATGGCGATGAAGGGCGACGGGCAGCACTACGTGTCGCTCGATAACGTGATCAAGACGATGCGCGAAACCGGCGCGGACATGAAGACGAAATACAAGGAGACGTCGCGCGGCGGTCTCGCCGTGAACGTCATCGAGTGCTGAACGAATTACGAAGCAACAGTAACGACAAGGACCCAAGATGAGCCGCTATTCGATATTCAGCCTGTTGCGCAACGGGATGTCGTATCACGAGAACTGGGAGCGTCAGTGGAAGAGCCCCGAGCCCAAGCGCGAATACGACGTCGTGATCGTCGGCGGCGGCGGGCACGGTCTGGCCACGGCCTATTACCTGGCGAAAGAGCACGGCGTGCGCAACATCGCGGTGCTGGAGAAAGGCTGGATCGGCGGCGGCAATACGGCGCGCAATACGACTATCGTGCGCTCGAATTACCTGTGGGACGAATCGGCCGCGCTTTACGAAAAGGCGATGAAGCTGTGGGAAGGGCTGTCGCAGGATCTCAACTACAACGTGATGTTCAGCCAGCGCGGCGTGATGAACCTCGCGCACACGTTGCAGGACGTGCGCGATACCGAACGGCGCGTGAACGCGAACCGGCTGAACGGCGTCGATGCCGAATTCCTGACGCCTGAGCAGATCAAGGAAATCGAGCCGACCATCAATCTCAACAGCCGCTATCCGGTGCTCGGCGCGTCGATTCAGCGCCGCGGCGGCGTGGCGCGTCACGACGCGGTCGCGTGGGGTTTTGCACGCGGCGCGGATCAACATGGTGTGGACATCGTCCAGAACTGCCAGGTCACCGGGATTCGCCGCAACGGCAGCCAGGTGACCGGCGTGGATACCACCAAGGGTTTCATCAAGGCGAAGAAAGTCGCGATCGTCGCGGCGGGCAATACGTCGACGCTCGCCGACATGGCCGGTGTGCGCTTGCCGCTCGAAAGCCATCCGCTGCAGGCGCTGGTGTCGGAGCCGATCAAGCCGGTGGTCAACACGGTGGTGATGTCGAACGCGGTGCACGCGTACATCAGCCAGTCCGACAAAGGCGATCTGGTGATCGGCGCGGGTGTCGATCAGTACACCGGCTTCGGGCAGCGCGGCAGTTTCCATATCATCGAAGGCACGCTCGAAGCGATCGTCGAAATGTTCCCGGTGTTTTCCCGCGTGCGGATGAACCGCCAATGGGGCGGCATCGTCGACGTGTCGCCGGATGCTTGCCCGATTATCAGCAAGACCGACGTGAAGGGGTTGTATTTCAATTGCGGCTGGGGCACCGGCGGCTTCAAGGCGACGCCGGGTTCGGGCTGGGCCTATGCACACACGATCGCGAAAGACGAGCCGCATCCGCTGAACGCGCCGTTCTCGCTCGACCGTTTCTACACCGGCCACCTGATCGACGAGCACGGCGCTGCCGCCGTCGCGCACTGATAGGAGAAAAACAGATGCTGCTGATCGAATGCCCGTGGTGCGGGCCACGCGCCGAAACCGAATTTTCCTGCGGCGGCGAAGCGGATATCGCGCGCCCGCCCGACACCGAGAAGCTGACCGACAAGGAGTGGGGCGACTACCTGTTCATGCGCAAGAATCCGCGCGGTGTACATCGTGAGCAATGGTTGCACACGCAGGGTTGCCGACGCTGGTTCAAGGCGCAGCGCGACACGGTGAGCTACGAAATCCAGGGCTACGAGACGTTCGAGCGTCCGCAGCTCGCCATGGATGACAACGAGGCCAAGACACACGAGGGCAAGTCACAATGAGCCAGCAAGACCGACTCCCCAGCGGCGGGCGCATCAACCGCGCCATCGTGCTGAATTTCACGTTCAATGGCCGGAAGTATCAGGGCTACCAGGGCGACACGCTCGCGTCCGCGCTGCTCGCGAACGGTTTGCATTTTGTCGCGCGCAGCTGGAAGTATCACCGCCCGCGCGGCATCGTCACGGCGGGTGTGGAAGAACCGAATGCGATCGTGCAGCTCGAAACCGGCGCTTACACGGTGCCGAACGCGCGCGCTACCGAAGTGGAGCTGTATCAGGGGCTCGTCGCGAACAGCGTGAACGCGAAGCCGAGCATCGAGAAAGACCGGATGGCGATCAACCAGAAGTTCGCGCGCTTCATTCCGGCGGGCTTCTACTACAAGACCTTCATGTGGCCGCGCAAGTTCTGGCCGAAGTACGAAGAAGTGATTCGGGATGCGGCCGGTCTCGGCAAGGCGCCCGAGCAAACCGATGCGGACCGCTACGACAAATGCTTTGCGCACTGCGACGTGCTGGTGGTCGGCGGCGGCCCGACGGGGCTCGCGGCCGCGCATGCGGCGGCGCTGTCGGGCGCGCGCGTCACGCTGGTCGACGATCAGCCTGAACTCGGCGGCTCGCTGCTGTCCTGCCGCACGGATATCGACGGCAAGCCGGCGCTGCAATGGGTGCAGAAGATCGAAGACGAACTCCGGCAGATGCCTGATGTGAAGATCCTGTGCCGCAGCACCGCGTTCGGTTATCAGGACCACAACCTGGTCACGGTTACGCAGCGTCTTACGGAACATCTGCCGGTGTCGCAGCGAAAGGGCACGCGCGAACTGATGTGGAAGATCCGCGCGAAGCGCGTGATTCTCGCGACCGGCGCGCATGAACGGCCGATCGTGTTCGGCAATAACGATCTGCCGGGCGTGATGATGGCCTCGGCCGTGTCGACGTATCTGCATCGCTATGCGGTGTTGCCGGGACGCAATGCGGTGGTGTTCACGAACAACGACGACGGTTATCAATGCGCGCTCGACCTGAAAGCGGCCGGCGCACAGGTGACCGTGGTCGATCCGCGCACGGGCGAGTCGAAGGGCACGCTGCCCGCGCTCGCGCGGCGCTACGGCGTCAAGGTGATGAATGGCGTGGCCGTCACGGCGGCGCACGGCAAGCTGCGGGTGTCGTCGGTTGACGTCGCGTCGTATTCGAACGGACAGGTCGGGACAAAGCAGAGCCAGCTGCCCTGCGATCTGCTTGCGATGTCCGGCGGCTGGAGCCCGGTGCTTCACCTGTTCGCGCAGTCGGGCGGCAAGGCCCACTGGCACGACGACAAAGCCTGCTTCGTGCCCGGCAAGGCGATGCAGGCGGAGACGAGCGTCGGCGCTTGCGCGGGCGACTTCACGCTGGGACAGGGCATTCGCTTCGCGGTCGATGCCGGTGTAGAGGCGGCGCGCGCGGCCGGCCATATCGTCGCGCGGCCGAATCCGGTCCAGGTCGCTGAAATCACCGAGGCGCGGATGCAGCCGCTGTGGCTGGTCGGCGGCCGCGAGCTTGCCACGCGTGGGCCGAAGCAGTTCGTCGACTTCCAGAACGACGTCTCGGCGGCCGATATTTTCCTTGCCGCGCGCGAAGGCTTCGAATCCGTCGAGCACGTGAAACGCTATACCGCGATGGGCTTCGGCACCGACCAGGGCAAGCTCGGCAACATCAACGGCATGGCGATTCTCGCGCAGGCGCTCGGCAAGACGATTCCCGAGACCGGCACGACCACCTTCCGCCCGAACTACACGCCTGTCACGTTCGGTACGTTCGCCGGCCGCGAGCTCGGCGAGTTTCTCGATCCGGTGCGCAAAACGGCTGTGCACGAATGGCACGTGGAAAACGGCGCGGCGTTCGAGGACGTCGGCAACTGGAAGCGTCCTTGGTATTACCCGAAGCCGGGCGAGGACATGCACGCGGCGGTCGCGCGCGAATCGCTCGCGGTGCGCACGAGCGTCGGCATTCTCGACGCCTCGACGCTCGGCAAGATCGATATCCAGGGCCCGGACTCGGCCAAGCTGTTGAACTGGGTCTATACGAATCCGTGGAGCAAGCTGGAAGTCGGCAAGTGCCGCTACGGCCTGATGCTCGACGAAAACGGCATGATCTTCGACGACGGCGTGACCGTGCGCCTCGCCGACCAGCACTACATGATGACGACCACCACCGGCGGCGCGGCGCGCGTGCTCACGTGGCTGGAGCGCTGGCTGCAAACCGAGTGGCCGGACATGCGCGTGCGGCTCGCATCGGTGACGGATCATTGGGCGACTTTCGCGGTGGTCGGGCCGAACAGCCGCAAGGTCTTACAGAAGGTCTGCCACGATATCGACTTCGCGAACGCTGCGTTCCCGTTCATGAGCTATCGCGAAGGAACCGTGGCGGGCGCGGCATCGCGCGTGATGCGCATCAGCTTCTCGGGCGAACTCGCGTATGAAGTGAACGTGCCCGCGAACGTCGGACGCGCGGTGTGGGAAGCGCTGATGGCGGCGGGCGCGGAATTCGATATCACGCCCTACGGCACTGAAACGATGCACGTGTTGCGCGCGGAGAAGGGTTACATCATCGTCGGCCAGGATACGGACGGCTCGATGACGCCTTACGACCTCGGCATGGGCGGGCTGGTCGCGAAGTCGAAGGACTTTCTCGGCAAGCGCTCCCTGACCCGCTCCGACACCGCCAAGGCGGGGCGCAAGCAACTGGTGGGGCTGCTCGCGGACGACCCGTCGTTCGTGATTCCCGAAGGCTCGCAGATCGTCGCCGGTCCGTTCCAGGGCGATACCGCGCCGATGCTCGGTCACGTCACGTCGAGCTATTACAGCCCGATCCTGAAGCGTTCGATTGCGATGGCGGTGGTGAAGGGCGGTCTCGAGAAGATCGGCGAAACGGTCACGATTCCGCTCGCGAGCGGCAAGCAGATTGCGGCCAAGGTCACCAGTTCGGTGTTCTACGACAGCGAAGGAGCACGTCAACATGTGGAATGAAACAGGAAGCGCGCAGTCGGCCGTGAACCGCGCTGTCGGCGAGCAAAATGGCGTGTGGCAGGAGTCGCCGCTGGTGGGTGCGGATGCGCTCTTGAAGAAGCATCAGGCGGTGGCGTCGGCGGCGTTCAGGTTGAGCGAGCGGCCGTTTCTCGAACTCGTGAACGTGCGCGGGGATACGCGCGATGCCACGTTCATGCGTGCGGTGGAAAGCGTGATCGGTTGCTTGCCGCCCGAGAAGCCGAACACTCTTGCCCGAGGCAATGGCTACGACATGCTCTGGCTCGGACCCGACGAATGGCTGGTGCGCTCAGCCGTCGCGCACGATGCGACCCGTACCGCGCCGTTGCAGGCGAAGCTCGAGACGGCGTTTGCGGGCATGTTCGCCAATGCGGTGGACATCGGCAGCGGCTATACGGTGCTTGAAATCAGCGGCACCCGTACGCGTGAGGTGCTGGCGCGCGGCTGCCCGCTGGACCTGCATCCGAAGCTGTTTGGCCTGGAACAGTGCGCGCAGAGCCACTATTTCAAGGCATCGATGACGCTGCTGCCCACCGGCGCCGACAGCTTCGATATCGTCGTGCGCCGCAGCTTTGCGGACTACTTCGTCAAGATCATGCTCGACGCGGCCGAGCCGCTGATGTCGTGAGGCCGTGCGAGCGGTGTTCGTCAGCATCGCTCGCGGCGCTCCCGGCTCCTGACTGACATGACGTCGACACGTCTGGCCACCGCGCGCCTCACCGAGCGCGCGTGCAATCAGGGCGATGCGCACGCCGCGCTCGCGCTGCTCGAACAGAGCATCGCGTTGCGGCATCGGCGCATCGCCCTGATTCGCTATCTGCTTGCGCAGCAACTCGGCGCGCCGTTGCAGGCGCGGCACCACGAATACGTCCGGAAAATCGCCGCGCGGCTGAGCGCGGACACGCTTGCGCGCATTGCCGGCGCCGCGCGTGCCCGGCTTCGCCCTTGATCTTCGCCTCTGATGCCCGGTTCTCGCGTGCGTGATGCGCGCGAGAACGACGCCCCCGTTCCATCCGGTTGACGTATTTCTTCTATGTGGCCGATTTATGTCGGCGTCTACTGAAATGCACGGATCGGAACACCCACGCGGCAGACGCCGCATCAACGAGGGGATGACATGTCTACTGCTTTTCAGCCGCGCGCGAGCGCTGCCGCCAGACTCGAACGACTGCCGTTCTCCGGTTATCACCGGACCATCTTCATCATCATCGCCGTCGCGTTCTTTTTCGATTCAGTCGATCTCGGCACGATGACTTTCGTGCTCGGCTCGATCAAAACCGAATTCGGTTTGTCGAGCGCGACGGCAGGTCTGGTCGCGAGTTCGAGCTTCTTCGGCATGGTGATCGGCGCGGCCATGGCCGGATTGCTGGCCGATCGCTTCGGGCGGCGCCCGGTGTTTCAGTGGAGCATGGTGCTGTGGGGGTTCGCGTCCTATCTGTGCTCGACCGCGCAGAGCGTCGATGCGCTGATCTTTTATCGCGTGCTGCTCGGCTTGGGCATGGGCATGGAATTTCCGATCGCGCAGACCTTGTTGTCCGAATTCGTGCCGGCGGCTTCACGCGGAAGGCTGATCGCGCTGATGGACGGTTTCTGGCCGCTTGGTTTCATCACGGCGGGCGTGGTGTCGTATTTCGTGCTGCCGCAGTTCGGCTGGCGTACCGAGTTCGCGTTGCTCGCGATTCCCGCCGTGTTCGTGCTGATCGTGCGCCGCGTCGTGCCCGAATCGCCGCGCTGGCTCGAACATCGCGGGCGCATCGCCGAAGCGGACAAAGTGCTTGCGGAAGTTGAAGCGAAGGTGATGAAAGCGGCGGGGCTGAGCCAGTTGCGCGCGCCCGTGATGCTGCAGGAAGCACCGGCGGTGAAAGGCAAGGGCGCGTTCCGCGAAATCTGGAGCATGGCCTACCGGCGCCGCACGATCATGGTGTGGACGCTATGGTTCTTCGCGTTGCTCGGTTTCTACGGACTCACGTCGTGGCTCGGCGCGTTGATGCAGCAGGCCGGCTTTGCGGTGACGAAGTCGGTGCTGTACACGGTGCTGATTTCGCTCGGCGGCATTCCGGGTTTTCTGTGCGCCGCGTGGCTGGTCGAACGTTGGGGCCGCAAGCCCACTTGCATCGCGTCGCTCGCCGGCAGCGCGGTAATGGCTTATGTCTACGGACAGACCGCGCTGCACGCGCAAACGCCCACGCTGCTGATCTGCACCGGGCTTGCCATGCAGTTCTTTTTGTTCGCGATGTGGGCCGTGCTGTACACCTACACGCCGGAGCTTTACGGCACCGGCGCGCGGGCGACGGGTTCGGGGTTCGCGTCGGCGATCGGCCGCGTGGGCTCGCTGATCGGCCCTTATGTGGTGGGTGTTGTGCTGCCGATGTTCGGGCAAGGCGGCGTGTTCTCGCTGGGCGCGATGTGCTTCGTGATCGCCGCTGCGGCGGTGTGGATACTCGGTATCGAAACGCGTGGGCTGGCGCTCGAGGCGCTGGTGTCCGAGGCGGTCGAATCGGACGCGCATGGGGTGCTGAGTCCGGTGCGGGATTGAACGCTTGCCGGACCAAGGTGTAAAAAAGAGGCCGCGAGTTTCCCGCGGCCTCTGACTTCCTTTCGTTCAACGCCTTAGACGTTGTAGGGTACCCGCACGCCGGGTTCATCCGCAGGAAAGTCCTTTGTGTTGCGTGAAACCAGCAGCAGGGAATTCACCTCTGCACCGATGATGCAGCCGATGCCGAGGAGGCCGGAGAGGGTGCGCCTGAGCGCATGCTCGCCGCGTTGCTGGAGTTCCTCTTCGGTACGCGGGGCTTCGGTCTGCAGTGCCGCAATGGACTTCCTTTGAAAAAGCGCCATGACACTCCCTTTGGTGGTCGGTGCAGCGAAGGTGAGTAATCGCGTGATTAATCTTTACAAGGCGATGCAAGTTATACATTGGCGCGGCAAGTGCCGGCGTGCGCGACAACGACGACGTCGCCATCCTCGTTTAATCGCCTGGTGAGCCGGGCATCTCATCCGGTTCGGGTTCGGGCGTGCCGACGTCGGTCTCGCGCCTACGTTCGGAACAGGCTGAGCAGCAGCGTAACGACGAACACGACCAGGAAAATGTAGAACAGGATCTTCGCAATTTCCGCCGCGCCGGCCGCGATGCCAGTAAAGCCGAACACGGCGGCAATTATGGCGATCACGAAAAATACGACTGCATAGTGAAGCATGGCGACCTCCTTCCTTGTAGTGAGCGATGGCTGTCGATGCAACGCCGGCCGGGTGGTATGGCGTGGCGCTGCACTGGCCGCGCGCCTTGTTCATGAAGTGCGGCACACCCTGCAGGTCCGCTTGCATACCGTGCCGCCGAGGGCACGGCGCGCGTCGTCCGGACGCCCGGATTTAGCAAGCGCTGTGCCTCAAGCGCCGATATAGGCGGACAGGGGCAAACGGCGCCTTGCAGGACACAGGGCCAGACCAATTGGAATTTTCTTCGGAAGATTCGCGTTGAGCTTGATAGTGGAGCAGAAAAAATTCGTTCAGCGGTGATACGGGCTCACGTCAGTTCATAATGCGCCTTGACAGTCACGGGTGGCGGCACCGGCTCGCCGCACATTTCGAGCAATGAACGCTCGATGTGCCGGACGATCGAATCGAGCGCAAGGCTGTTTGGCGACGTGCCGAACGGTTCAGCTATTTGCCCTGCAATCGCTTCGAGCGCGAGCAAGGTATACGACAGGAACACGGAAATCAGAGGCGTGGCGATACCGATCGAGTCGACCAGCCCAAACGGCAGCATCAGGCAATATGTGTAGACCGTACGATGCAGCAGCACCGCATAAGGGAACGGAATCGGCGTCGATGCGATCCGCTCGCAACCGCCCACTACGTTCATCAACTCGTCGAGCTGCCGGTTCCATGTCCACGCAACCGTGTGATCGACGGCGCCTTTCTGCACGAGCTTCGCTAACCGTTCGCGCAACTCGTGCACCACTGCGACGGCCGGATAGTGCAGATCAGGTTGAACGGGCAGATTGGCGCGCGGCTCGGTATGCCGCAACTGATGCTTGAGCAGCGTCGAGAATGCGATCACGCGGCGCACGAACGCCTGCCGGTCGAAGCCTGGATAGTCTTCGGGAACGTAAGCGATCACCGTCGACACGAGTGCGCGCGAGCTGATCAGCGCGCCGCCCCACAGCGTGCGCGCTTCGATATAGCGCTCGAAGCTTGCGTTATTGCGGAACGCCAGAAAGATCGCGAGCGTGAGCCCGATCAACGTGAACGGCGTCGTGTTCAGCGGAACCTTTTCGCCGAACAGCGTGCCGTCCGTGACGAGCGCGAACATCGCGACGAAGAACAGGAACACGAGTTGCGGAACGATCGATCGCAAGACCGAGCCGTCCCACACGAACAGCATCCGCAGCCAGTTCTGGTGCGACCGGACGATCATCCCTCACTCTCCCGCATGCGCACCGCCCACCACCTTGCCGCGGAAGAGGTAGTACTGGTACAGGTTATAGCCGATCATTACCGGGAAAATCAGGCCGATGCCGATCAGCATGAAGACGAGCGTCGGCGAGTCGGATGCAGCCTCGATGATGCCCAGCCTGGCCGGAATGAAGTCGGGAAAGAGACTGACGGCAAGACCCGCGAACGACAGAATAAAGAGCGCGACCGACGCGCGGAACGGCCCGCGCGCACTGCCCAGATAGAGCGACGCCATAATCAACGCAAATGCGAGTGCCGCGGCCACCCCGAGCGCGATCAACAGATGCAATACACCGGGCTGCGACCAGCGGTCGTGCCCGACCGTGCTGAAGAGCCACGTCGCAGCGGTCAGCAGCACGGCGGCCATCACGGTCAGCATGGCGCTCAGTAACGCGAGCCGTCGCGCCCATTGTTCGATCGCGCCAACTGTCTTGTTGACCAGATAGGTCGCGCCCAGCAGCGAATACCCCGCCACCACGCCAATCGCCGATACTACGACGAAGAGGTCGCTAAGCTCGCCCGGCACGAACCCCGTGATGATCTTGCCGAGCACGACGCCTTGCGACGCAGCCGCAATCAGGCTGCCTAAACCGAACACCTTGTCCCACAGCGGGCCATGGTCGACGCTATGACGGAACTCGATCGCCGCGCCACGCATGATGAGACCGGCGATCAGCGCCATCACGGGAAGATACAAAGCCTGCAGCAGCAGTGCGTACGCGGTGGGAAACGCGCCGAACAGGCCGCCGCCCAGCACGACGAGCCATGTCTCATTTGCGTCCCAAACATGGCCGATCGCCTGCGTCATCACATCACGGTCTTCACGGCGCTTGCGTAACAGGCTAAGTATGCCGACCCCGAGATCGAAGCCATCGGTGACCACGTAGAAAATCAGCATCAGGCCGAGCAAGCCGAACCACGTGACAGCGAGCATCGAATGAGTGGAGCTATCCATGAATCAACCTCGTTATCTAGTAGCCGGAGACGGTCGTCGGCGTTTGTGCGGCGACGGCGGCGGGCGGTGTGCTCGTCAAATCGGGGCCGGTGCGCAGCCATCGGCGCGCCAGGACGAAGAACGTAACCAGCAGCACGACATAAAATGCGAAGAACATCGCCATACTCATCGATACCGACGATGCAGCCACAGTCGAAACTGCGTCCTTCGTGCGCAGCAGCCCGTACACGATCCACGGCTGGCGTCCCACTTCACGCACGATCCAGCCCGCTTCCACGGCGACATACGGCAACGGAATGCACAGCACCCACGCGAGCAGAAGCTTGCGTTGCGCGAGCAGGGCGGCGAGGCTGCCGCGCGCCTTGCGCAGCGCATAGGCCGTCCAGAACGCGAGCAGCATGAACGCGAAGCCGATGCCCGCCATCGCGCGAAACGCGTAGTAGAGGAGGGCAATCATCGGCGGCTGATCGGCGCGCGCGAAATCGGTCAGCCCTTTCACCTTGCCGTGCAGCGAGTGCGTGCCGAGGATGCTGAGCATGCCGGGCACTTCGATCGACCAGTCGTTGTGCTGCTTCTCCTGATCCGGCCACGCGAGCAGCGACCAGGCCGCGCCCATTCCGGGCTTGTTGGTGTCCCAGTGTCCTTCGATTGCCGCGCCCTTGGCCGGCTGCGATTCGAACACGCTCACGCCGCTCGAATCGCCGAGCCAGATCTGTAGCGGCGCTACGAAAACGAGCACCGTCAACGCGATCTTGAACGAGCGCGCGAAGAACTCCGGGTTGCGTCGGCGAAACAGGTTCCATGCCGAGACCCCGGCGATCACGAACATGCCCGTCTCGATCGCCGCAACCCACATGTGCGATACACCCCACGCCATATCGGGGTTGAAGATCGCGGCCACGTAGTCGGTCACGACGATCTTGCCGTCGACTATGGAAATGCCCGCGGGCGTCTGCATCCATGAATTGGCGACCATGATCCAGAACGCCGAGATGCTCGACCCCAGCGCCACCATGGCGGTGGCGAACAGATGCACACCACGCGGCACGCGCCCCCAGCCGAGCAGCATCACGCCGATGAAGCCCGCTTCGAGCATGAACGCCATCGCGCCTTCGAAGCCGAGAATGTTGCCGATGAACTGACCGCTGAATTGCGAAAAGCCCGCCCAGTTGGTACCGAACTGAAACTCCATCGGAATGCCGCTGACTACGCCCACCGCGAAGTTGAGAACCAGCAGCTTGGTCCAGAACCGCGCGTGCCGGTAGTACATGAGTTCGCCCGTTCTGAGCCACAGCACTTCGAGCAGCAAGAGAAACGCGGAGAGGCTGATCGTCAGAATGGGCCACAGGATGTGAAAAATCGCGGTCATCGCAAATTGCGCACGCGACAGTTCGAGTACGTGACTAAGCATGATGAGTATCCTCATGTCCAAGCACTACGGCACGCGTGGCGGAATCCGGACCGACAGCGGCGGCGCGTACCACCTTGACCGGCACCGATTTGTACGAAGGCGTGCGGCTTTGCGGATCGAATGCATAGAGCGGCACGAGCGGATTGGCTTCAGGGTAGTACGCACCGCAGCAGCCGTCGGGCAGCGAATACTCGATCACCTTGAAACTGCGGATGATCCGTTCGATGCCGTCGGTCGACAGCGCAACGATGTCGACGCGTTCGCCCGGATGCAGGTTGCGCCTTTGCAGCTCCCGCGGATTCATGAAAATGACATCGCGCTGGCCGAACACGCCACGGTAGCGGTCCGAGTGCGAATAGAGCGTGGTGTTGTACTGATCGTGGCTGCGCATTGTCGTGAGCCACAGCGCGTCGGGATCGTTGTGGTAAGGGTTTTCCTCGAGCCCCTTGAAGACGAGGAAATTGGCACGGCCTGTCGGCGTGGCCCATACGCGTTCGCGGGCTGTCGAGGCCAGATGAAAGCCGCCCGGCACGCGAATGCGCTCGTTATACGCCTGGAACATCGGAAAGACGATTTCGATCGTATCGCGAATGCGGTCGTAGCTCGCGACCAGTTGTTCCCACGGCACACGCGAGTCTTCACCCAGGGTTGCACGCGCGATGCCCGCAACAATCGCCGGTTCGCTGCGCAGATACGGCGACGCGGGTTCATTGCGGCCAGCAGACGCATGCACCATCGACATCGAATCTTCGACCGTGATCGATTGCGGGCCGTCGGCCTGAATATCGATTTCGGTGCGGCCGAGGCAGGGTAGAATCAGCGCGTCCTTGCCGTGCACCAGATGGCTGCGGTTGAGCTTTGTCGCGATGTGCACGGTCAGATTCAGCTTGCGGATCGCGGCCTGCACGCGCACCCAGTCTGGGATCGCCGCTGCAAAGTTGCCGCCTAGCGCGATGAACACCTTCGCGTCGCCGCACATCATCGCGTCGAGCGTCGCGATCACGTCGTTGCCGTGTGCCGTCGGCGCTTTGAAGCCGAATGCGCGCTCGATGCCTTCGATCAGTTGCGCAGACGGCTTCTCCGTAATGCCGACCGTGCGGTTGCCCTGCACATTCGAGTGTCCGCGCACCGGGCAGATGCCCGCGCCCGGCCGCCCGACATTGCCGCGAAGCAGCGCGAGATTCGCAATCTGCTGCACGTTTTCGGTGCCGCGATGGTGTTGCGTCAAACCCATGCCGTAGACGAGGATCGCGTTGTTCGCCCGCATGTAGATCTGCGCGGCGTTCGTGATGTCGGCGCGCGTGAGGCCGGCCTGACATACGATCGCCTCCCACGACGTTTCGCGCAGATCCGCGAGCAGCGCGTCGATGCCGTGCGTGTGCCCTTCGATGAACTCGATGTCGAGCACGCGCGGCTGGTCGGCGGCGAGCGCGGCGTCGTCGGCTTCGACGATCGCTTTCATCATCCCTTTGAGCACGGCCACATCGCCGCCCACATGCACCTGATAGAGAAACGTGCTGATCGGCGTGTAGCCGAGCGTCGCCATTTCGACGGGGTTCTGGGGCGACGCAAAGCGTTCCAGCGCACGCTCGCGAAACGGGTTGAACGACACGATCTTCGCGCCTCGCCGCGACGCCGAATGCAGGTCGCTCATCATGCGCGGGCTGTTGGTGCCGGGGTTTTGTCCGAAGATAAAAATCGCGTCCGCGTGTTCGAAGTCTTCGAGCAGCACGGTGCCCTTTCCGACGCCTATCGACTGCGGCAAGCCGACGCTCGTCGCTTCGTGGCACATGTTCGAGCAATCGGGAAAGTTGTTCGTGCCGAACTCGCGCACGAAGAGCTGATAGAGGAAAGCTGCTTCGTTCGATGCGCGGCCCGACGTGTAGAAATCGGCCTGGTCCGGATGATCGAGTGCGTTCAGATGCTGCGCGATCAACGCGAACGCGTTGTCCCATTCGATCGGGAGATAGCGGTCCGATGCGTTGTCATAGACCATCGGGTGGGTGAGGCGGCCGGCCATTTCGAGGTCGTAGTCGTCCCACGCGGCGAGTTCGGAGACGCTATGCGCCACGAAGAACTCCGGCGTGCAGCGTTTGGCCGTCGCTTCCCACGCAACGGCCTTCGCGCCGTTCTCGCAGAACTCGAACGACGACGTATGCTTCGGATCGGGCCATGCGCAGCCCGGGCAATCGAAGCCCTCTGGCTGATTCATGTGCAACAGCGTGCGTGCGCCCGACACCGCCACGCCCTGCAACGCGAGCGCTTCGCCCGTTGCCTTCAGCGCGCCCCAGCCGCCGGCCGGCTCGCTGTAGATGCGTATCACCTGCTTTTTCTTGGCCATATCGATTTCCTTTCCGCTCTCAGCGAGCCATTGGATGCCATCATCGGCGTCCGGAAAGGCGGGGTCTTTTGCAAATGCCCGTCGATTTCGAATTCGCACGCGCAACGTAAGCGTGGAGGCCTTACCCTATACACACATATGATGTTCGCGGCAGGGGTTTTTCCATAAGATGGGAACAGCTGAACGGCGGGCGAGACAACATCGTGCTGCCGTAATCGCATGTATGGCAGAGGATAAGTCGCTTGCACACCCATCGGATAGCTTCCATTATCGACGACGACGAATCCGTCCGCATCGCCACATCGAGCCTGGTTCGTTCACTGGGTTGGGATGTCCGGCTCTATGCGTCGGCCGAAGATTTCCTCGCCTCCGGCCAGATCGGCGAGGTCGCGTGCATCATCTCCGACGTGCAGATGCCTGGCATGACCGGGCTCGAGATGCAGCGGCGCCTGCTCGACGGCGGGATTACGCTGCCGATCATCTTCATCTCCGCTTTCGTATCGGAAACGGTGCGCCGTCAGGCGCTGGACAGCGGAGCGATGTGCGTACTGAGCAAACCTGTTGATGGCGCGGTCGTGTCGCGTTGCCTCGAAACGCTCCAGGCCGAAGGCGGCGAGCTTCATTGAAGTCCGCTAGCAGCGGGCCTTGATTATTGGATATTGAAGGATTCAGATAGAATAAGTACCGGATTAAATGGGTCGGTGTCCTGCATGTCTGACTTTGATGTGCCGTTCTTGCGGCGCGAGACAGGGTTCCGGCACTCGTCAACGAACGTTTGCCTCGAATGCTTATGCCAACATCGCGCCGTTTAGCCTCCCGCCTTCCTGCGCGGCGCGCTCAATCGTCGTCATGATATTCCGCTCACGCTCCGACGAACCGATGCGGCATGACGCGCGCCTGCTGTGCGTTCTCGCGGCCGCCATCGCGCTGGTCGTATTCCTGATCGACGCGCTCATGCCGCACGATAACGCGATTGCAGTGCTGTATGTGGTCGTGGTGCTGCTCGTCGCATCGACACGGTCGCGGCCTGCTGCGATCCTCACCGCATGGAGCTGCGTGGCGTTCACGTTAATCGCGTTTGTGAAGGCGCATGACGGGCACTACCCGAGCGGCGCGATTGAGCGCTGTATTGTCAGCCTGCTCGCCATCGTCACGACGTCGGTGCTGGCGATGCGTAATCAGAAGAATACCGCGACACTGCAGGAACAGTTGCAGTTGCTCGATCTGACGCATGACGCAATCGTCGTGTACGACATGAACGATCTGATCACGTTCTGGAATCACGGCGCGGAAGCACTCTACGGATGGACCGCGCACGAGGCAATCGGCTGGCCGATTCATGAGCTGACGCGAACCCGCTCGTCAGTCTCACTCGGCGAGATTCGTAGCAAGATTTTGCGTTCGGACCACTGGCAAGGAGAATTGCAGCGCGTGCGCAAAGACGGCGCCACCGTCATCATTTCGAGCCGCCTGGCACTGTGGCGCGATGCGAAGGGCAAGCCGCGCGCCGTGCTCGCCACCAACAACGACATCACCGTCCGCAAGCAGATGGAAGGCGAACTGCAGCGCCAGAAGGACGAATTGCGCGCGACTATCGATGCGATTCCGGGCATGGTCTGGAGTTCGTCGAGCGACGGGCGGCTGGGCTTCATCAACCGGCGCTGGAACGAACTGGGCGTAACGCGTGCCGAAAATGGTGGCGATATCTGGCGCTCGATCCTTCATCCGGACGATTACGCCGCGGCGCAGCACGCCTGGCAAGAAGCCATTGCAACGGGTGCGCCGTTCGAAAACGTCGCGCGCATCCGGCGCAGCGATGGGGTGTACCGATGGATGCATATCGGCGCGGAACCGCTGCGCGATAATGCCGGCAACATTTTGCGCTGGTACGGCGTGAATACCGATATCGAAGAACGCAAGCGGGCAGAGCAGGCGCTCGAGCGCAGCGAAGCATTCCTGTCGGATGCGCAGCGCCTGAGCCGCACCGGCAGCATTGCGACGCAACTGCCTGGCGGCGATATGTGGTGGTCCGACGAAACGTATCAGATCCTCGACTATTCGAAGCACGTCACACCCAGTTTCCAGCTGATCCTCGAGCGCTCGCATCCCGAAGACATCGCGCTCGTCAGGCACGCTTATCAGCCGAACGGCGCGGGCGCGCCGATCGTCGACGTCGAACATCGCCTCGCGATGCCCGATGGAAGTGTCAAATATGTGCATTACGTCGCGCGTCTTGCGGCACCGCAGTCGGCGAATCCCGAGTACGTCGGCGCGCTGATGGACGTGACAGAACGACAGGTGGCGCAGGAAGCGCTCGACCGCTCGACGGCCGAGCTCGCGCACGTGACGCGCGTGACGATGCTCGGCGAACTGGCCGCGTCGATCGCGCACGAGGTCACGCAGCCCCTCGCGGCGATCGCCACGTGCGGCGACGCCGGCCTGCGCTGGCTGAACCGTTCGCAGCCCGATCTGAAGGAAGTCGGACAGTCGATTAATCAGATGATTCGCGACGCCAGGCGCGCGAGCGATGTGATCCGCCAGATACGATCGATGGCGCAAAAGCGCGATCCGAGTCACGCGATACTCAATCTGAACGCTATAGTGAGAGAATCCATCGAACTGGTGCGACGTGAACTGGATGGGCACCGTGTCGAAGTGGATGCCGATTATGCGTGTCCGCCGCCGTCAGTGTGTGCCGACCGTGTGCAGTTGCAGCAGGTCATCATTAACCTCGTGATGAACGGCGTGCAGGCGATGTCGGGTATCACGGGACGGCCGCGGGAATTGCGGATCCGCACGCGCTGCTTCGATGCGCGGCACGCCCAGGTGATCGTAGAAGACTCCGGCACGGGCATCAGCGAAGAGAATGCCGGGCGGCTTTTCAACGCATTCTTTACGACGAAGGCGGAAGGCATGGGAATGGGACTGTCGATCTGCCGCTCGATTGTCGAGGCGCACGGTGGCCGCATTTGGGCGGAATCGCAAGAGGGAAAGGGTGCTGTGCTGCAGTTCCTTCTACCGCTCGATGAGGGAACCTGTCATGAGCAGTGAAACGGGCAACGCCGCGAGTCACTCGATTGTCTATGTCGTCGACGACGATGAGTCGATGCGTGAAGCGCTCAGTCTGTTGTTGCGCTCGGTGGGCTTGCGGGTTGAAGCGTTCGCGTCCGCACATGAGTTTCTTGCGTTCCAGATGCCGGATGTGCCGAGTTGTCTGATTCTGGATGTGCGGCTCAAAGGGCAGAGTGGCCTCGCCGTGCAGGAACAGATCGCGGCGGGTGAATTGCGTGTGCCGATTATTTTCATGACCGCGCATGGCGATATTGCCATGTCGGTCAAGGCGATGAAAGCCGGCGCGATGGACTTTCTCGCGAAGCCATTTCGCGACCAGGACATGCTGGACGCCGTGGCGACTGCCCTCGGCAAGGATGAAGAACGTCGCCAGGCGGACCGCTCGGTCGCGGATCTGCGCCGCCGCTACAAGTCGCTCACGCCGCGCGAGCGCGAAGTGATGGCCTTTGTCGCGAGCGGCTTGATGAACAAGCAGATCGCCGCCGAAATGAAGGTGAGTGAAATCACGGTGAAGATTCACCGCGGTCAGGCGATGAAGAAGATGGAGTCACGCTCGCTTGCCGATTTCGTGCTGAAGGCGGAAGCACTCGGCGTCAAATCACCACAAGGCATCACTACGCCACCGCGCGTTCAGCGCGGTTGAATCGCGCAGGCATTTGCCTCCCGAACGGCGAAACCGCATCGCCGTTCGTTTTTCCCTCGAATCCCTCGCAATGTGACGCTCCGGTGCGCCAACGGTCGCCGTCGCTCACCTATTGCATCCACATATTTCGCTACCCGCATTAAACCTTCATATAGGTTGACCCACCCATTCGACGCCGTAGGCAACCGTATGTACGGCTAGGCACGTGCGCTCCGTTTGATTAACTTTGAGTCATCGCGGTGTCGGTGTTTCGACCGCAGGCAGATCACTCTATCGGACGGAAATATCATGGCCAGCTCGCTGCTCCCGTATCCTGAACCCGGTGCCGACATCGCGCCGAAACGCATCGCCAGCGCAATCGACACCGAGGATCAATGGCGCGGCCCGCGCGCGTGTCGCGCGCCGTCGCACCGGCAGCATGGCGATGTGCTTGTGTCGCGCTGGACGCGCAACATCACCACGCCGCTCGAAGTCGTCAATCACGGCAACGAGTCCGATCACTGCATCGGCCTGGCTCTGAAATGCGTGTCGCTGACCTTTAATCATGGGGGCCGCAGGCTCATGCAAGGGCGGGTGACGGCGGGCGCGGTTCAGGTCACGGCGCCCGCCGTGCCCGTCAGCGCTGTTTTCGAATCGCCTGTCGACGTGCTGCATCTGTTCGCGTCGCAGCAAGTTCTCGCGGAGTGCTACGAAGATCTGTTCCAGCGTCCGCATGCGGGCGACATCGTACTTGGCGACCCGAAGCTGATCCGCGATCCCGCACTCGACCGGCTTGGACAGGCGCTCGTCGTGTCACGGACCGGCGACGCCGCGGTGGACAAGGTCTTTACTGAAAGTGTCGGTCTTGCCATCGTGTCGCGCATCGTCGCGCGTCAATTCACTGTGTCGAACACGCAGGACCGCGAAGGGGCCGCGTTGCCGCAGTGGCGCATGAACCGCGTGATCGAGTACATCGATGCGCACCTGTCCGAAGCGATCGGCCTCGCCGACATTGCCGCGAGCGCCGGCTTCACCCGCATGCATTTCGCCGCGCAATTCCGGCGCGCGACGGGCTTGCGTCCGCATGAATACCTGCTGCGCCGCCGGATCGAACACGCACAGCATCTGTTGCTGAACTCGAAGCACAACGTCTTCGATGTCGCGCTGAGTTGCGGCTTTCGCTCGCAAGCGCATTTCACGACTGTGTTCAAACGCTTCGTCGGCGAGACACCTTATTGCTGGAGGATGAAAGCGAATGGCGCTCAATAAGCACGTTCATTCGTTTCTCGCGATCAGTGAGGCATTTCTGAAGCACACCGGCGATTCATCGTCCAACGACGACAGCCGCGAAGCCGACGAGACCTCTGTGACGGCCTATGCGCACGGCCAAGCGGTCTGTAAATGCCGCGACCCGCTCGCGATAGCCGCCGTACAAAACCATTCGATCAGGTAACCCTTAAACAGGAGTCGCGACATGCTGGCAAACGCAAACATCATCGATCCATGGATGCAAACCATTGGCCTGTTGTCCGTGCCCGCAGGCGAGTCGAAAGGCTGCGGCAGTGGGCTGAATGAAAGCAACAGGGCGCGTCACGTGGACGGCACGGTGCTTCACGGCGTCAGGGTGAGCCTGTTGGACCGGCCAACGTCTTCGACGGCAACCATCTCCTGGCGTGACTCGACCCGGTGTTGCTACGGCGACCAGGTCTGGTGCTCGTCGCGCGCTCGCACCGAGGGCGTCTGTGCGATGAGCGGGCGCCCGATTCGTCGCGGCGACGCGGTGTACAAGCCGCGTCCCTGCCGGCCAGTGCCGCGCAATGCCGGCGCAATGATCCTGACGTCCGCTCTCGACGATGTAACAGAAACCTGATGCAGACCGGCTGAAAGCAAACTTGCTGGAATTCCTGCAGTCGTAATGCACAGACAAAGACTGGCGATTCTCTCTACGAGTATCGCCAGCTTTTGTCTAACTACCTTGTCCTAACCGTGTGGCGGCTGATGCGCTTCCATCCGCGCCATCAACACCGACTCGCCGCACCATTACGTCCAATACTTGAAATCCGTAATCGTCCGCTGATAGGCGGGCGTATGACGTGGCGCGCGCGCACTGGCGTCCGCGCGGTGGCGGCTCTGCTGCCGCGAATAAACCGACGATTGCGTATGTCCGGATTCCAAAGCGGGAGTGTGCAGCGGCTTCGACAGATCCGTGACTTGCGAAGGCTCCGGGTTATCTGCGGCTACGCGTTCGAGCGGCAGTTGAACGTCCGCTCCGACAGTCATGAACGCCCGCATCAACCCTGGTGCCGGTAGCGCGCATGCTGCACCGATCGTCAGGCAAAGGGCTGCCGCGACGTAACCGGTTCGGAACCACGGAAATCTGATTGCGTTCATTGTGCGTTCTCCGCAGTGCGCTCTGGACCACATGCAAGGCGCGCGAGGAAGTGGTTGGACATGAATCGAGTATCGTCGTGCGAACCGGTCCTTTCTTTCGCGCTAGCACGCCGCTTTGTCTAATCGCACCCGCATGCGACGACGGTTTGAAAACCGGCGCTTTGAATCGAGGTGGCCTGAACTACCGACGGATGCGCGACCGGATGTCTGTGGTCGCGCAGCGTTCGCTAACCGCCGATCAGCGACATATGTGGACATCGACCAACCGGGTAGCCGTACAGGTTCTTTGGTACGGATGTCCACACTCGTGCATGCAGACAAAGACCGTGCGACTGCGAAAGAGGCAATGACAGGCGATCGCTAGAATCCAGACATGCTTCAAGGCTGACTGCGAAGTGCCACGCCAGCAGCGAAGACTTTAATCTGAACGGAGAAGCGACATGGCAAAGATGGCTGCAGACGACATGGTGGGCGCGCTAGAAAAGGCGGGCGTGAAGCGCATTTATGGTGCTCCCGACCGGGTTCCGCACCCGGTGGAGCAGTGGTTGCGTAACTTTCTCTGAACACAACGGTGATGTCTGTGACGGTAGGTAGCCAGAAAGGTGGACGTCGTTGCATAGGCGTCGCTCACAAATCGTATTTCGTGCGGGTGATCTGGATGGTGCTCCTTTTGCAAGGTTGCACCAGGTCTCCATCGACGAGTGTGTTGGGTGCGTATTACCCTGATTGGCTCTTCTGCATCGTCGCTGCAGTGGCGGGGGCAGTCCTGATCCGCCTGCTGTTACGACGCGCGTCGCTCGACGAGTGGCTCGGTCCGCCAGCAGTTGCTTATCCGGCACTGGTCGCGTTGCTGGCATTCGCGGGTTGGTTGCTGTTCTTCTGACGTCTATCGAGAGTGGGAACACATGGCGGAAAGTGCTCAAAACCCAAAGAAGAAGCTGTTGACGGGTCTTCTATTGCTGGTCGCGATCGTGTTGGGGATCGTGGTGGTCTGGCGCGTGGATACCGAACCCCGAACCGATGACGCCTATGTGTACGCGGATACGATCAACGTCGTCCCCGAAGTAGCGGGGCGGATCGTAACGCTCGCAGTGCGTGACAACCAGCGCGTGAAAAAAGGCGATCTACTTTTCGAACTGGATCGGCGCCCCTTCCAGGATGCACTCGACAAGGCCCGTGCATCGCTCGTGCAACTGGATGAACAGATCATGCTGACGCAAAGGTCGGTCAACGCGCAGGTACTGAAGGCATCGGCTGCACGCGCGGGCGTCGAGCAGGCACGGTCCGCCGCGAAGCAGGCTGCGGACACACTGCAGCGGATGGAGCCACTGGTGGAAAAGGGGTATGTGTCGGCGGATGAGCTGGACCGGGCGCGCACGTCGGCGCAAAGCACCGCAGCGGAACTCGCGTCGGCCGAACTTCAGGCGCGCGAGGCGATGGCTGCCGTCAGCGGGGTGGATGCGCTGCAAGCCCAGCGCTCGGTCGTGCAGGCAGAAATCGCCTCTGCAGAGCTGAACCTCGAATACGCAACAGTCCGGGCACCGTTCGACGGTGTCGTCGTATCGCTTCGCACCACGCGCGGTCAGTTCGCGTCCACCTCCGCGCCCGTGTTTACCTTGATCGACACGACCCGTTGGTATGTCGTCGCGAATCTGCGCGAGACGGAACTCGCGAAAGTTCAGCCCGGCACGTTGGCCACCCTTTATCTGATGAGCAACACATCAAGGCATTTTCAGGGGAAAGTTGATTCGGTCGGATTCGGCGTGTCGCCCGAAGATGGCGGGAGTATTGCTCAAGGCCTGCCGCAAGTGCAGCGCAGTATCAACTGGGTCCACGTATCACAGCGTTTCCCCGTGAAGATTCTCGTCACGGACCCGGAACCGGGCCTCTTTCGCATCGGTACTTCCGCGGTCGCGACGTTTCACCCGGTTGGCCAGCATGATCAGCGCACCGCGAGCTGACAGATGAATCAATTGTTCCTGTTTCTGCGTGACGAGCTGGCGTCATTTCCCGGCCGGATGAACGTTACTTTGCGTTGCATCGCCGCTGCAGTCGTCGTGATCGTGGCGTCGATGACGCTCCAGGTGCCTTACCTTGCGGTGTCGCTGATTGTGGTGTTCTACGTGACGCAATCAAACGTCGTAATCACGCGCATGATCGGCATCCTGTTTTTCGTGGGTACCACGCTTGCGATTGGCTGCACCGTGCTATTGCTCAAGTGGACGTTCGACTATCCGCTGCTGCGGATCGTATTCGCCAGCATCATATTTTTCTGTTGCGTGTATGCGATGCGCGTATTCCAGTTCGGCATCGTTTTCTTTATCGCTGCCCTCGTCGTCATTTACGCGCAGACGTTCGTCGACGTCACTCAGAATGCGGAAGGGATCGTCCGCACGACGCTGTGGGTCTGGGTTGCCGTGTGCTACCCGATTGCCCTCACACTGGTCATCAATACGCTACTGCTGCCAATGGAGCCGCGCCAACAGCTGCGCCGGTTGATGGTGTCGAAGCTCGCCGCGGTGCGGGCAAGACTGGACGCGTTGCTCGACGGCGCATCCGCGCTTCCTCCGATGAAGGAGCTCGATGTGGAAGCCGCCACGACTTCGCTGCAGAAACTGCTGAGATTTACCGCGATGCGCGGTGAGCCAAACGCGCTTGCGCAGGCGCGTGATCTCGCGACCGTGACGACAGTGTCGAATCTCTACGCCGCTGCATCGAACCTGCGCCTGCTGCCGGGCGGCTCCGGGCCTCTTGCGACGGGCGTGGTGTCTTTGGGCGAAGGGTGTGCGGCATTGGCCGATTCGATCAAAAGAGATGAACCGTTTTTACTTCCGCTTACCGCACGCGAGGCGTCTGCCGCCGGCATGCCCTGGGTGTTGCAGGCGATGCAGCGTACGTTGCTGGAGCTTGATGCGTTCAAGGCCGCGCAGGCCGACGCGATGCATATGCCGCCGGGCCAGCCCGTTGTCGCACCCGATGCGTTGAGCAATCCTGTCTACGCCCAGTTCTCGCTCAAGACCTTGCTGGCCGTGCTCGTGTGCTATGTCTTCTACAACGCGGCCGGATGGCAGGGGGTTCATACGGTAATGCTGACGTGCCTGATCGTGGCCCAACCCAGTCTCGGCGCGTCGGGCCAACGGTCCGTGCTGCGATTATGGGGAGCTGCGGTCGGAAGCCTGCTTGCACTCTTCACGATCGTTTTCATTCTTCCGCAGATTGACGGCATCGCAGCGCTGCTGGTGGTCGTTGTGCCCGTTCTGTTCACTGGCGCATGGATAGCAGCAGGCTCTGAACGCATCAGCTACGCGGGCGTGCAATTGATGTTCACGTTCTCGCTGGCGTTCCTCGAACACTTCGCTCCGACCTATGACCTGACCGAGGTTCGGGATCGCATGATCGGCATCTTCCTCGGTATCGCTGTCGCGACCTTCGTGCAGGTGAGCATCTGGCCGGAAGGCGAGGCCGCTTTGCTCAGACGCAGGCTTTCGGCCACTCTCCGGTCGACGGCGAAACTCCTTGCGATGGGGCCGTCGACGGAAGATCAGACAACAATCGGCAAGCAACGAATGGCGGCGTGGGCCTCGCTCAGCGACTGCGAAGGTCTGCTCTTGCGCGTCGCGCTTGAGCCGACCTGGCGCGAAGGCGAAGAAGAGCGTGTCACGCTTCGCGCGAATTCTGTGCTTGCAGCCGCCCGCGAATTGTTGCTTGCCGCCGATGCCTTTCGAAGTGCGTTCGATGTTGCCAGGCCCCAACTTTCCGCGCGTGCTGGAGATGCTGCGCGCGATTTCCGGTCCAGTGCTATCTCGGCTATCGAGGAATATGCGACTGGACTGATGGCGCCACAACCTTCCGCCAGAACGCCCAGTGTGCCGGCCGGCCACGTTGACGTTGACGGCGTTGGAGGCCGCGAGGCGGAGCTGGTCGACGAAATCAATCGTGTTCTGCGAGCAGTATCGAGCTTGCCGGACTGGTTGGAGCAGAAGGCCTCCTTCCCATTAACGCTTCGAGCAGGCACACACCATGAATGATGCGATGTTCGCCATGTGGCGTGGCCGTTGTGCCTTGCAATCAGGGTGCTGCGCCGTAGCGGGTGCGGCACTGCTCAGCGGCTGTGCGTTGATTCATCATGACAGCGATGCCGTTCCGCAGGTGGAGGCGGCTCGTGTGCAGGTTTCGCCGAAGCTCGATTTACCCACCGGCGATTGGCCGTCCGACAGGTGGTGGCTTCAGTACGACGACCCGCAACTGACTGACTTCATCGATCGTGCCCTCGTGGCGTCTCCGACTATGGTACTCGCGCACCAACGTGTGGCGCAGGCTCATGCGCAGGCAGAACTGGCGGTGGCAGCAGCCGGGCCGCAGCTCGCCGCGACTGGAGCCATCGATCGCGAGCGTGTCTCATCTCATGGATTCCTGAGCGCATACGCGGGGTCCGATCCGGCGATCGGCGCGAGCGGTCCCTGGTACACGACGGGACTCGTCGGTTTCGACGGCGCGTGGGACCTGGACATATGGGGGCGGCACCGGGCAGAGATTGCGGCGGCCGTGGGGGTCCAGAACGCGCAAAAGGCAGAGGAAGCGGAAGTCGCACTCGAGCTTTCGACAGACATCGCGCGAATTTACTACACCGTCCAAACCGCGCGTTCCGAGATCGATCTGCTCAAACAGCAAAGCGACGCGATTTCGATCGAAGTCGACGCGCACCGGTCGCGATTCGCGCGTGGACTCGAGCCCGACACGACAGCCAAACAGGCAGAAGCCAGGCTTCTCACGGTGGATCAGCAGATCGCGCAGACATCCGAGCAGGTGACGAACGGGCGGGAGTCGCTTCGCGCGCTGATAGGCGCGGATTCGCGCGGACTCGGCAACATGGCGCCGCAGCCTCTGCCCATCGTTGCGACCGGCGTTCCGGCCAGTCTCGGCTTTCAATTGCTTGCGCGCCGCCCTGATTTGCAGGCGTTGCATTGGTATATCGTTTCGTCGTTGAAACGCGTGGACGCAGCAAAAGCGGCGTTCTATCCGAGCTTCGATATCAAGGCGTTCTTCGGCTTCAACGCGTTGGACCTGTCTCAACTTTTTCTTCATGCAAGCCAGCAGATCAATATCGCACCTGGTCTCTACCTGCCGGTGTTCGACAGCGGCCGTCTGAATGCGTCGCTTGGCGGCGAGCGTGCATCGAGCAACGCCACCATTCTGCAATACAACCAGGCCGTATTGAACGCCGTTCGGGATGTGGCGCAAAACGGAAGCGCGCTGAAAGACCTGGGTGAGCGGACCGCGATGCAGCAGAAAAAGCTTCAGGACGTGCAGTTTGTTTTCGACAGCGCGTCGACCCGCTATGGGCGTGGACTGGTCGACAGGCTGCAGGTGGAAGAGGCGCGCGAGACGGCGATTCAGGAACAACTCGCGTTGCTTGAACTGACGGGCCAGAGTCTTCAGACGTCCATTGCGCTCACCAAGACGCTGGGCGGTGGTTATCAGGCGACAGTCGACGCGCAGTCACGATCACGATGAGCCGCGCGGGGTCGGTCGCTCACCGATTACAGGTTCGCTGCCAGTCCCGTGTCGGGTTCGAGTCGAATTTGTCATGGCAGGGGGTAACCGGTGCGTGCTGCCATCGGTCGGCGCCGATTCGCTCGACACTTCACGTAATTCGTCGGCGATGATGTTGATCAGCGCTTCGGCAGCAGCGCTTAACGGCCGCCGCGGATGACTGATGCGCACGATATGGCGTACGATGCGCGGCGCGAGAATCGGATAGGCGCGCAACGTCCCTTGACGCACTGCGCGTTCAACCGCGATGCGCGGCAGGATCGTCGCAAAGTGGGTGCTTTCGACGAGCTTCACGATCGTGCTCAACACATCGATTTCGAAGCGCGGCGCAAGCAGCACGTCCTCATGCTGCGCGGCCGTATCGAGCACGCCGCGCAGGCCGTGGCGCTTGGTGGGCAGCACGAGTTCGAGTTCGGGCAGTTGCGCGAGCTCGATCGCATGCGGCAGATCGGGGCCGTGTTCGGCGCTGGTGACAAGCACCATCTCTTCGTCGAGGAGCGGCTGCGAGTCGAGCGACAGGCGCGAGCGCGGCTTGTTGATCAGCGCGGCGTCGAGCTGGCCGCCCGACACCCAGTCGATGAAGGTCGCGGTGTAGCCGTCGGCGACGGTGACTTCGACATGCGGATAGCGCGCGTGAAAGCGCGACAGCGAATCGGCCAGCACGCTTTCCGTCACCGATGCGATCAGCCCGATCGACACGTGGCCCGTCACGATCTGGTCGCGCTGAACCATTTGCTGACGCGCATGCGCGAGATCGCGGATGATCGGCAGAAAGAGGCGGTACATCAGCCGTCCGGCGGCGGTGGGCGCCATGCCGTGCGCGCCGCGGTCGAACAGTTGCTGATGCAGTTCTTCCTCGAGCTTCGCGATCTGCATGCTGAGCGCCGGCTGCACAATGTTCAGGCGCTTGGCGGCGCGCGTCACGGAGCCGTCCTCGAACAGCGCGATGAAATACTGGATCTGCTTCAGGTCCATGAGAGGTCCATTTGACGTCCGGCAGGAGCGCCGCGGGGTGCATCAGGAACGTTAATATCCGCTGCGCGGCCCATCAAGGTAACTCACGAAAGCCGGTGAAAACAGCACGCCGCGTAACTGTCTGAATAGTTGACAAAGACCATTACCGCAAAGCGTTGTCTATTGATAACCGAGCGCACGAAGGCCGTCATCGGGGCTAACACTGATATCAAAACTAATGATGAAATACATCAAAAAACAATATTAGAAGTTATAGCGCGTTCTCGCTACGCTTCATTCCAACTTGCTGCATGTCCGCCCGACAGACTCGTTCCGGCGCCCGACGGCAAGCATCGATGGAGACGTAGATGAACTCACGCGATGCCGCAGCCTGCGGCACACCTCAATCCTCGTGGGCGCCCCAGGGCACCGCGCCGACGCTGCGCCACTGGCTCGAACGCCTGTCGGCAACGGGCCGCGTCGCGACGATCGATCAGCCGGTTTCACTCGAACACGAACTCGCGGCAGTCGCCAAACGGCTCGACGGCGAACAGGCCGCCATCTTTCTCAAACCCGGCGGCCACGCCATTCCGGTGGTGAGCGGCTTCATGTCGAAGCGCGCGTGGATCGCCGAAGCGATGGGCGTGCCCGAGGCCGCGCTGCTCGAACGCTTTCGCGATGCGGCCGGGCATCCTGTTGCCTGGCACGAACTGCCGCGCGAAGAGGCCGCGTGCCAGCAGGTCGTCCACACGCAGGGCATCGATCTGCACGCATTGCTGCCGATCCCGACACACAGCGAGCACGACAACGGTCCCTACATCACGGCCGGCCTCGTGATTGCGCGTAATCCGCGGACCGGCATCCAGAACGTGTCGATCAACCGCATTCAGGTGCACGACCCGGACCGCATGGCGATCCTGATGTTGCCGCGTCATCTGCTGGCGTTCTATCAGGCCGCGGAAGCGGCGGGCGACGCGCTCGACGTGGCGATCGCGATCGGCGTCGATCCGTTGACGATGCTGGCGTCGCAGGCCATTTCCCCGATCGACAACGACGAACTGGAGATCGCCGGTGCCTTGCACGGCGCGCCGCTGCCGGTCGTGAAATGCGTGACGAACGACGTGCGTGTACCCGCGTTTTCGGAAATCGTGATCGAGGGCCGCATCCTGCCCAAGGTGCGCGAGCCCGAAGGTCCGTTCGGCGAATTCCCGAAGTACTACAGCGCGCGCGAAGCGCGTGAGGTGATCGAGGTGACAGCGGTCACACACCGCGAACAGCCCATCTATCACACGATTGTTCCGGCCGAAATGGAGCATCTGCTGCTCGGCGCCATTCCGCGCGAAGCGACACTGCTGGCGCATCTGCAGCGCAGCCATCCGGGCGTGAAGGACGTGGAGTTGTCGGTGGGCGGCGTGTGCCGGTATCACCTGTGGGTCCAGTTCGACAAGAAGCGCGAAGGCGAAGCGAAAAACGTGATTTTGTGCGCGTTCGGCGCGCACTACGACATCAAGCAGGTGGTCGTCGTCGATACCGATGTGGACGTGCACGATCCCGCCGAAATCGAATGGGCGATCGCGACGCGCTTCCAGGCGGATCGCGATCTCGTGATTGTGGCCGGCGCACAGGGCTCGCCACTCGATCCGTCGACGACCGTCGGCCAGCCCGACGATGCGCCGCCGCACATGCAGGGCGTCAGCGCCAAGATGGGTCTCGACGCGACGCGCCCGGTCGTCTATCCGGCACATGTATTCACACGCGTGCGGATTCCGGGGCAGGACACCGTCGATCTCGACCGGCTCGTCGCCACGAGCAACGCGGCGTTCGATGCCTACCTGCACAGCGGCCAGCTGCGCGACGCGGTCTGAGCGAGGCACGGCCATGCAGTCAACGCAAACGCGTGAACGGATCGTCGTCGGCATTTCGGGTGCGAGTGGGGCAGTCATCGGCGTGCGACTGCTGGCGACCTTGCGCCGGCTCGGCACGCACGAGACGCATCTGATCGTGTCGCCGTCCGGCGCAATTACCGCTGCGCAGGAGCTCGGTCTTACGCGTACGGACCTCGACGGCCTTGCCGACGTCGTCCACAACGTGCGCGACATCGGCGCGACGGTGGCGAGCGGTTCGTTTCTCACCGCGGGCATGGTGATCGCGCCGTGCTCGATGAAAACGCTGGCGAGCGTCGCCAACGGTTTCGCCGACAACCTGCTGACGCGAGCCGCGGACGTGATGCTCAAGGAGCGCCGTCGCCTCGTGCTGGTCGCGCGCGAAACGCCGCTCAATCTCGCGCACCTGCGCAACATGACGCTCGCCACCGAAATGGGCGCGATCGTGATGCCGCCGGTGCCCGCGTTCTATGCGCATCCCCAAACCGTCGACGACATCGTCGATCACACGGTCGGCCGGATCATGGATCTGTTCGGCATCGAGCATCACGAGATTGCGCGCCGCTGGAGCGGTCTTGCCAGCGAGTTCAGCCGACGCGACAACGACGATGGCGACGACGCCCATGCAACCGGCACGCGCGGACAGGGAGCAGTGAAATGAATCAGCGCGATACAGTCGCCGAACTGGTTGCGGATGCACGTGCCGCTGGCGAGTCCGAAGCGTCCGCTGAACGCCAGCGCCAGCGCCATGTGGGCCACTCGATGGAACGCCTTGAGGATCCGGCGATCCTGACCGGCCGCGGACGTTACGGCGACGACATCGCCGTGAAACCCGGCACGCTGCACGCCGCGGTGTTGCGCTCGCCGCACGCCCATGCGGAACTGCGCAGCATCGATACGGACGCTGCGCTGAAACTGGCCGGCGTGCGCGCCGTGCTCACACGTGACGATCTGCCGGGTTGGTCGCGGCCGTTCGTGGTCGGCGTGAAGTCGCCGATGGAGCAGTGGGCGCTCGCGATGGATCGCGTGCGCTATGTCGGCGAACCGGTTGCCGTGGTGCTGGCCGAATCGCGTGCGCTCGCTGAAGACGCGCTCGATCTGATCAAGGTCGATTACCAGACGCTGTCGGCGGTGACGTCGATCGAAAACGCGATCGCCGACGCTGCGCCCGTTCTGCATCCGAAGGTCGGCACGAACGTGATCAGCGATCGTCACTATCGCTATGGCGAGCCCGAAGCGGCATTCGAACGCGCGCCGCATCGCGTGACAATCGACGCGCACTATCCGCGCAACACGTGTGCGCCGATCGAATGCGGCGTGGTGATCGCCGAGTATCTGTCCGGCGATGAAGGCTATGACGTCACGTCGAATTTCATGGGGCCGTTCTCGCTGCATGCGGTGATGTCGATGGCGCTGAACGTGCCGGCAAATCGTCTGCGGCACAAGGCGCCGCGCGATTCGGGCGGCAGCTTCGGCGTGAAACAGGCGGTGTTTCCGTACGTGGTGCTGATGTGCCTTGCGTCGCGCAAGGCCGGTGCACCGGTGAAATGGGTCGAGGATCGCCTCGAACATCTGAGCGCGGCCACATCGGCCACCGCGCGCCTGACGACGCTCGAAGCCGCCGTCGAAGACGACGGCCGCATCACCGCGCTTTCATACGACCAGATCGAGGACTGCGGCGGCTATCTGCGTGCGCCGGAGCCTGCAACGTTCTACCGGATGCACGGTTGCCTAACGGGCGCGTACGCGATTCCGAATCTCGTCGTGCGCAACCGCGTGGCGCTCACGAATAAAACGCCGACGGGCCTCGTCCGCGGTTTCGGTGGACCGCAGGTGTTTTTCGCGCTTGAACGTCTGATGCAGCGCATCGCGATCGAACTGAAGCTCGATGTGCTCGACGTGTATCGCCGCAACTTCGTCGCCGCCGATGCGTTCCCGTATCGCGCCGCAGCGGGTGCGCTGCTCGATTCGGGCAACTATCAGGAAGCGCTGCGCCGGTCGCTCGCTGAAGGCGGCTACGACGAACTCGTCGCGCGTCGCGATGCTGTGCGCCGCGAAGGGCGTCTGTACGGCATCGGCTTTGCGGCGATCGTTGAGCCTTCCGTGTCGAACATGGGCTACATCACGACCGTGATGCCCGCCGGGGCGCGCAAAAAAGCCGGCCCGAAGAGCGGCGCAATTGCGAGCGCGACAGTCAGCGTCGATCTGCTCGGCGGCGTGGTCGTGACGGTTGCATCGACGCCGGCGGGGCAGGGACATATGACGGTCTGCGCGCAGGTCGTAGCCGATGTGCTCGGTCTGAATCCGCGGGACATTGTCGTCAACGTCGAGTTCGACACGCACAAGGACGCGTGGTCGGTTGCGGCAGGTAACTATTCGAGTCGTTTTGCCGGTGCGGTGGCCGGCACGGTGCATCTGGCAGCGATGCGTGTGCGCGACAAGGTGGCTCGCATCGTCGCTAAGCAATCGGGTTGTGCGCCCGAGGACATCTGTTTCGAAGACGGCCGCATCTTTGCGAAGGGCAAGGAAGAGCGCGCGATGCCGTTTGGCCGCGTCGCGAGCAATGCGCCGCACTGGGCGCCCGCGCTGTTGCCCGAAGGCGAAGAGCCGGGCCTGCGCGAGACGGTGTTCTGGACGCCGCCGAACATGGACGCGCCCGACGAGCAGGATCGCATCAACACATCGGCGGCCTACGGTTTTGCGTTCGACATGTGCGGCGTCGAAGTGGACCGCGCAACCGGCCGCGTGCGCATCGACCGCTATGTGACCGCGCACGACGCCGGCACGCTGCTCAATCCGGCACTCGCCGACGGCCAGATTCGCGGCGCGTTCGCGCAGGGCGTGGGCGCGGCACTGATGGAAGAGTTCCGCTACGGCGCAGACGGCAGTTTCCAGTCGGGCACGCTCGCCGACTACCTGATGCCGACCACCTGCGAAGTGCCTGATCCGGTGATCGTGCATCTGGAAACGCCGTCGCCGTTCACGCCGCTCGGCGCGAAAGGGCTCGGCGAAGGCAACAACATGAGCACACCGCCGTGCATCGCAAATGCAGTGGCCGATGCACTCGGCGTCGACGATATCCGCTTGCCGCTCACGCCCGCGAAGGTGATGCACCTGATCGGCATCGACGATCCACCGCCTTCACGTCCCGAGTTACGTGAAGCGGCAGCGGCCGCCGCGCCGAAGAAGCCGCTTGCAGGCGGCAAGGCGCTGACGGCGCGGGGCACTGTCGATCTCGACGCCACACCCGAAGCGATCTTTGCGGTGCTGATGGACCCGCAGGCGCTCGCGAAGGTCATTCCAGGCTGCCACGCGCTCGAAGCGACCGGACCGAACCAGTATCGCGCGGATGTGACGGTCGGCGTCGGCATGATCAAGGCGCGCTTCGAAGCGCGGATCGGGTTGTCGGATATCGATGCGCCGCATCGTCTGCGTCTGGCGGGCGCCGGCATTTCGCCGCTTGGCACCGCGCGTGGCGAAGGGCTCGTCGAACTGACGCCCACGGAGCAGGGCACGCGGCTGTCGTACGACTATGAAGCGCAGGTGTCGGGCAAGGTTGCGGCAGTCGGCGGACGGATGCTCGAAGGCGCGGCGAAAGTCGTGCTGCGGCAACTGTTCGAATCGCTGGGCCGGCAAGCGTCAGGAAGACCCGTCGATCAAGGCCGCGCGCAAGGCTCGTGGCTCTCGCGCTTCCTCGCATTCTTCAGGAGCGGAACATGAAACCGGCACCGTTCGATTATCTGCGCGCCACGAGTACGCAACATGCGCTCGAAGCGCTCGCGCACGGCGGCGAAGACGCACGCGTGCTGGCCGGCGGCCAGTCGCTGATGGCGGTGCTGAACATGCGCCTCGCGCAACCGCGCTGGCTCGTCGATATTTCCCGCACCGACGAGTTGAATACGGTGCGTCTCGACAACGAGGCGGGGCAGCTCGTTATCGGTGCGGCGGCGACGCAGGGCAGCGTCGAGTGGCGCCCGTCGCTGCGCGACGAAGTGCCGTTGCTCACACTCGCGTTCCCGCACATTTCGCACTTTCAGATCCGCAATCGCGGCACTGTGTGCGGCTCGATCGCTCACGCGGATCCGAGCGCCGAGTTGCCTCTCGCATTGGCAGCCCTCGGCGGCGATGTGCTGCTGCGCTCGACAAAGCGCAAGCGCGTACTCGCCGCCGAGGACTTTTTTCAGGGGATGTTGATGACGGCGCGCGAGCCGGACGAACTCGTCGAGGCCGTGCGTTTTCCGCTGCAAAAGCCGGGCGAGCGCTACGGCTTCGCGGAATTCTCCGCACGTCATGGCGATTTCGCCCTGGTGTCGTGCGCGGCGGTGGTGACGGATAACGCGATCCGGCTCGCGGTGGGCGGCGTCGCCGACCGGCCGGTGGTGGAGCACTGGCCGCATCTGCAGGGCGACGATCTGCGCACTGCATTGATCGATTTGAGCTGGAAGCTGGGCGCGCAGGACGACGCGCATGTTAGTGCGACGTATCGCCGGCATCTGGTCCGGCAACTGGGATGGCGCGTGATCGAGGAGGCGAAGTGAGCAAGACCCCGAAGACCCCTGTTAGTACCATGCCGCAGGGCATACAACCGCGCGGCGAACGGCGGCGGATCACCGTGACGCTCAACGGCCGCGAACGGAGCGGCTATTGCGAGCCGCGCGATCTGATGTCCGATTTTCTGCGGCACGAACTGGGCGCAACCGGCACGCACGTCGGATGCGAACACGGCGTGTGCGGCGCCTGCACGGTTCACATCGACGGTGTGGCGGGACGTTCGTGCCTGATGCTCGCGGTGCAGGCGGATGGCCGCCGCATCGATACAGTAGAAGGCCTCGCGCCCGACCAGACGCTCGGCGACCTTCAGCAGGCGTTCCAGCGTCATCACGCGCTGCAGTGCGGCTTCTGCACCGCCGGCATTCTGATGTCGTGCGCCGACTATCTGAAGCGCGTGCCGGATCCGAACGAGGCGCAGGTGCGCGACATGCTGTCCGGCCATCTGTGCCGCTGTACAGGCTATACGCCGATCGTCGCCGCCGTGCTCGATGTGGCGGCGCGCCGCCGCCAGGCGCAGGAAGAGAAGGAGACGAGCGATGCTTGATCTCGGCCGAACCTTCCTGCAAAGCGTGGAGCGTAGCCCGAACGCGCTGGCGCTCGTCGATGGTGAACAGACGCTCACATACGCGCAGTGGCACCGGATCATTCTGAACGTTGCAGACGGTCTGCGCGAACTCGGTCTCGCACACGGCGACCGTTTGCTCGTCGTGCTGCAAAACCGCTGGGAAATGGCGACGCTGCACTGGGCGTGCCAGTTCGCCGGCGTGGCGATCGTGCCGCTGAACTGGCGTGCGAAACCCGAAGAGCTCGATTACTGCGTGACCGATGCGGGCGTCAAAGCCATCGTGTACGAGCCGGTTTCCGCCGAAGCCGTCACGGAAAGTGCCGCCGCGAAGACCGTTCCGCGCATTGCGCTGGACGATGCGGCGGGCGCGTCGATTTTGTTCGATGCACTGCTGCTCGAGCGTCGGCGCGAAGGCGCAGCTACTGCTGCGGCCACCACGCAGGCCACCGCGGAAGACTACTCGCTGATCCTCTACACGTCCGGCACCACCGGCAAGGCGAAGGGTGTGCCCCGCCGGCATCGCCACGAACGCGCCGCCGCGCTCGCGCACGTCGCACAGAACCTCTATCGCCGCGGCGAACGTACGCTCGGCGTGATGCCGCTCTATCACACGATGGGCGTGCGCTCGCTGCTGTCGATGGCGCTCGTCGACGGGCTGTTCGTCTGCGTTCCCCGCTGGAATGCGACCCTTGCGCTTGATTCGATCTGCACGTACCAGCTGACGTGTCTGTATCTGGTGCCGACGCTGTATCACGATCTGCTCGCCGCGCCGGAGTTCGCGCGCACCGACACAAGCTCGGTGACGAAACTCGGCTTTGCCGGCGCGCCGATGAACGACGGTCTGCTGAAGCGCCTTTCAGCTGCTTTCAAGCCGGAACTGTTCGTCAATCACTACGGCTCGTCCGAGGTCTACACGTTCAGTATCGATCAGGACGCGACGCTGAAACCCGGCAGCGCGGGCCGCTCCGGCATCAATACGCGGCTGCGCGTCGTGAAGCTCGACGCGAAGTCGCCCGACGAACTCGCGCAAACCGGCGAAGAAGGCCAGATCATCGCGGACCTGCTCGGCGACGAGTCGTTCGAAGGCTACTGGAACCGGCCCGACGCGAACGCGAAGTCGTTGCGCGACGGCTGGTATTTCACCGGCGACACCGGCTACTTCGATAACGACGGCGATCTCTACGTGTCGGGCCGCGTCGACGACATGATCATCAGCGGCGGCGAGAACATCTCGCCGGTCGATATCGAATCGGTGTTGTCGCTGCATCCGGCGGTGGACGAAGTGGCCGTCGCTGGCGTGAAAGATGAGCGCTGGGGGCAGCGTGTCGTCGCCTTCATCAAGCGCAGCGAATACGTCGAAGCCCAGACGCTCGATGACTTTTGCCGGACGTCCGATCTAGTCAACTTCAAGCGCCCGCGCGAATACGTGTTTGTCGACGACATTCCGAAATCGCCGGTCGGCAAGATCCTGCGCCGCAAGCTGTCCGCGGGCGAGTACGAACCGGAGCACGGCGCCGCACAACCTGACAGAACCACGAAAGGAGTAACACATGACTGACCTGACTCATCGCGGCCAGACGCTGCTGCAGGAACTCGACGGCTTCTCGATCGAAATCGACGCCGCGCGCGAACGCGCCGACATCATCCTGCACCGCCCGCCGTTCAACGTGATCTCGATGCATGCACGCGACCAGCTGCGCGCTGCATTCGAAGGACTCGACGAAGACGACCGCGTCCGCGTGATCGTGCTGCGTGCGAAAGGCGAGCACTTCTCGAGCGGCGGCGACATCAAGGGCTTTCTCGAAGCGTCGCCGGAACACGTGTCGAAGCTGGCGTGGAATGTCGCCGCGCCCGCACGCTGCTCGAAGCCGGTGATCGCGGCCAATCGGGGCTTCTGCTTCGGCGTCGGTTTCGAACTGTCGCTCGCCTGTGATTTTCGTATCGCGACCGACACCAGCTTCTACGCACTGCCGGAACAGAAGCTCGGCCAGATTCCGGGTTCGGGCGGCTCGGCGCGTCTGCAGAAGATGGTCGGCGTCGGCCGCACGAAGGACATCGTGATGCGCTCGCGCCGCATTCCGGGCAAGCAGGCGTACGACTGGGGCATCGTCGTCGACTGCGTGGCCGATGCGGAACTCGAAGCCGCGACCGATGCACTCGTCGACGAGTTGCGCGCGTTCTCGCCGCTCGCGCAGCGCACCGCGAAGAAGCTGCTCAACGACACCGAAGACGCGCCGCTTTCGATCGCGATCGAACTGGAAGGACATTGTTATAGCCGGCTGCGCAGTTCGGACGATTTCCGTGAAGGCGTCGAAGCGTTTCATGGCAAACGCAAGCCCGTGTTTCGCGGTAGCTGATAGCAGCGCATAGATCAAGCAATTCAGGAGACAGGCATGGAGCGCGTAAGCGGGCGTTTCGATTATGTGATCGTCGGCGGCGGGTCGGCAGGATGCGTGCTCGCGCATCGGCTGTCGGCCGTGCCGTCGGTGAGCGTCGCGTTGATCGAGGCGGGCGCGGATACGCCGCCGGGCGCGGTGCCGGGGGCGATCCTCGACAGCTATCCGATGCCTGTTTTCTGCGGGGAGACCTGGATCTGGCCAGAGCTCAAGGCGAAGGCCACGCAGAAGTCGGCGGCTAAAGTCTATGAGCAGGGCCGCGTGATGGGTGGCGGTTCGAGCATCAACGTGCAGTCGGCCAATCGCGGCCTGCCGCGCGACTACGACGACTGGGCAGCCAACGGTGCGACCGGCTGGGCGTGGGATGACGTGCTGCCGTATTTCCGCAAGCTCGAGAGCGACGTCAACTTTCCATATGGTCCGCTGCACGGAGCGGATGGGCCGGTGCCGATCCGCCGCATCATGCCGGAGCAGTGGCCGCCGTTTTGCAACGCGTTCGCCGACGGATTGCGGAGCAACGGCTTCGCGGCGTTGCAGGACCAGAACGCGCAGTTCGGCGACGGTTATTTTCCCGGCGCGTTTTCGAATCGCGACGACCGGCGCGTATCGACCGCGGTCGCATATCTCGATGCCGAAACACGCAAGCGGCCTAACCTGCATATCTTTTCGAACCTGCGCGTCGAGCGCATCGTGATGGAAGGAGCGGCTGCAAGCGGCGTGGTTGCCGTTTCGCCGCACGGCGAGCGGCTGCGCTTCAAGGCGTGGGAAACGATCGTGTGCGCCGGCGCGTTGCAGTCGCCGGCACTACTGATGCGCGCGGGCGTGGGCGACGCGAGCGAACTGCGCGCACTCGACATCGAGTGTGTGCTCGATCTGCCGGGCGTCGGGCGGAATCTGCAGGACCATCCGTCGCTGACGTTCTGTCATTTTCTCGAACCGCGCTTTCGCATGCCGCTCGCGCGGCGCCGCGCCGCCATGACGGCCGCGCGGTTCACGTCGGGCGTCGCGGATTGCGACGCGTCCGATCTGTATCTGTCGAGCGCGACGCGCGCCGCGTGGCATGAACTCGGTAACCGGCTGGGCCTGTTTTTCCTGTGGTGCAACCGTCCGTATTCGCGCGGCCGCGTGCAACTCGTCTCGAACGATCCGTTCGCCGCACCACAGGTCGATCTTAATCTGCTCGACGACGAGCGCGATGTCGCGCGGCTCGCCGCCGGCGTGCGCATGCTGGCGCGTGTGGTCGCGGCCTCGGGACTGAGTGAGGATCAGCGCGACTTTTTCCCGGCCGCTTTTTCGCCGCGCGTGAAGGCGTTGAGCCGCGTGAGTAAAACCAATGCCGTGATCACGTCGCTGCTGGGTCTGCTGCTCGATACACCCGCACCGATGCGCCGGGCGTTGATCGAACGCTTCTTCACGCGCGGCGTGCAGATGTCGTCGGTGCTCACAAACGAGAGCGCATTGAACGACTTCATTCGCGCGAACGTGTTCGGCGTCTGGCATGCGAGCGGCACTTGCCGCATGGGCGATGCGCGCGAGCGCAGCGCCGTGACAGATACCGAAGGGCGCGTGCATGGCGCGCATGGGCTGCGGGTGGTCGATGCGTCGCTGATGCCGCGTCTGCCGTCTGCCAACACGAATATTCCGACCATCATGATCGCCGAGAAGATCGCCGACGCGATGCTTGGCAAGACGCAGTTTGCGGCGCAAGACCAGCGCGGCCTCGCTCGCCTGACGTCATAACGATTTTCGTCAACGCAACAAGAGCGCGCCGTGCCTTTGATCAGGCCGAAGCGCGTCGCACATCGGGTGAGTTCGCATCTGGGCCAGCCCGGTATTAACCCAGGAGATGATGATGTCCGTTGCAGCGCAAAGTGGTGCCGCCGTGCCCGCAATCAACAGGCGGCAGGTGATGGGCGCAGTGGTAGCCTCGTGTCTGGGATGGGCACTCGATCTGTTCGATCTGTTCGTCCTGTTGTTCGTCGCACCGGTCGTCGGCCGGTTGTTCTTCCCCTTCGAACACGCGATGCTGTCGCTCGCCGCGGTGTATGCGTCGTTCGCGGTAACGCTGCTGATGCGGCCGCTCGGATCCGCGTTGTTCGGCTCGTATGCGGACCGGCGCGGTCGCAAGGGCGCGATGATCCTCGCGGTGGTCGGCGTCGGTCTGTCGACGACTGCGTTCGGTTTGCTGCCGACCGTCGCACAGGTGGGCGTGATCGCGCCGGTGCTCTTTCTGCTGCTGCGTCTCGTGCAGGGCGTATTCGTCGGCGGCGTGGTGGCGTCGACGCACACGATCGGCACGGAATCCGTTGCGCTGAAGTATCGCGGCGCGGTGTCGGGGCTGATCGGCGGCGGCGGGGCAGGCCTTGGTGCGCTGCTCGCTTCGCTGACGTATCTCGCGATGTCGTCGCTGTTTCCCGGCGAACTGTTCGACGTGTGGGGCTGGCGCTGCATGTTCTTCACCGGGATCATCAGCTCGGTGCTCGGACTCTTCGTCTTCAATAGCCTCGAAGAATCGCCGCTGTGGAAGAAGCTTGCCGCGGAAAAGGCCGCGCGTGCCGCCGCCGACAAGACGCGTAACGCGCCGGTCGAGGTAGTTCGTTCGCCGATCCGCACGCTGTTCTCGCGCGACTATCGTTCGATCCTGTTCGTCAACCTGCTGCTGACGATCGGCGGCGGCAGCGGTTATTACCTGACGTCGGGTTATCTGCCGACCTTCCTCAAGGTCGTCAACCACGCACCGAATGGGACGGCTGCTGCGATCCTGATGTTGTGCAGCGTGGCCGTGGTGATCGCATCGGTCGCGGCCGGTCACCTGAGCACGTTCATCGGCCGCAAGCGGACCTTCATGTTGCTCGGCGCAATCCGTCTGTTTGCGTTGCCCGCACTGTTCCTGCTGTTGCCGACGGCGCAGACCATCACGATGGTCGGTGTCTACGCGGTCATCCTGAGTGCACTCGGTAGCGCCGGTTATGCGCCGATCCTGATCTTCCTGAACGAGCGGTTTCCGACGGCGATCCGCGCGACCGGCACGGGTCTATCGTGGAATATCGGCTTTGCGATCGGCGGGATGATGCCCACGTTCGTCTCGCTGGTCGCGAAGACGCCGCTCGATCTGCCGATGACGCTTGCCGTGTTCGTCGGCGCGATCAGCGTGATCTTTCTCGTCGGCGCGTTCGTCGTGCCGGAGACGCTCGGCAAGCTCGACAACACGCCGGTGCGCGACCCGTACTGATCGCGCGACTGCGCGCGGGACGCCGACCTGCGACACGCTGTTCGGTACCCGCAGCGACGCGCGTCGCGACGCGCGCCAGCCGGCGGAAGGCCAGCGCCAGGGAAGCGGCTCACGCTTCGTTGCCGTCGGCCGGATCGGGGTCCGCGATCTCGATCCCCGTTGTGACGCGGCGGATCTGGTCGGCGATGATGTCGATGAGCGCGGTCGTGGCCGGACCGATCGGCCGCTTCGGATGGCTCACGCGAACGATGTGACGCACGATGCGCGGCGACGTGATCGGCGTCGCGCGCAGCAGGCCGTCGTCGACCTTTCGCTGCACGACCACGCGCGGCATGATCGTCGCGATGCTGCTTTGTTCGACAAATTGCACGATCGTGGTCAACAGGTCGATCTCGAACTTCGGCTTGATCACGATGTCGGCATTCAGCAGCGCGGCGTCGAGCACGCCGCGCAGGCCGTTGCGGCGCGTCGGCAGCACGAGCTCGAGCTCCGTCAGCGCGGGTGCCGTGATGGTGTCGGGCAGCGCAGGGCCGTGTTCCGCGCTCGTGACGAGCACCATCTCTTCGAGGACCAGTGGATACGTATCCAGCGACAGGCGCCCGCGCGGCCGGTTGATGATCGCCGCGTCGAGCCGGCCCGCTTCCACCGCGTCGATCAGTTGCGCGCTGAAACCATCAGCCACCGACACCTCGACATGCGGATAGAGCGCGTTGAATAGCGCGAGCGATTCGGGCAGGACGCTCTGCGCTTCCGACGCCACCATCCCGAGCGAGATGCGCCCGGTCACGATCACATCGTGCCGGCTGAGCTGCTCGCGCGCGTGGTCGATGTCGCGCATGATCGGCAGGTAGAGGCGGTACATCTGCCGTGCGGCGTCGGTGGGCGTCATGCCATGCGGGCCGCGCTCAAAGAGCTGGCTGTTCAGTTCCGTTTCGAGCTTCGAGATCTGCATGCTGAGCGCGGGCTGCACGATATTGAGCCGCTTCGCGGCGCGCGTGACGGAGCCATTTTCGAACAGCGCGATGAAATACTGAATCTGCTTTAAATCCATGAGCCGGGAGGCGAGGAAGCGATGGCCAGACATCGAGTGTAACGACATCGACGTGGGGAGGTCAACGGCGAACCTGATTTCATCTTGAAGGAAGCACACTGGTTCCTCGGGTACTGTCACGTTGTGAAAGGTCGCGCGAGGTTGACGACCTCCTTGAGCATATCGTTGTCCGCGTCCAGCGGAGTGTAGCGTCCAAGGTTGCGGGGCAGCCTGCGAAGCGTCCGGCTTAAGATACGTGGCAGGTGTGCTGTAGCGAAGCGCGCCAGAACCTGTCGCATTTACGACGCCGCGGCATATTCCGTGCGTCATGCTCTCAGGCGGGCACCTGTTCGGGCAGCCCCATTGCCGTCGGCCCGATGGCGTTGGGACTGCCGGGTTACCTTGGACCCGCTGCCTAACTGGTCCGGAAGGTTCGACCGCCGGCCGGGATGCCGGAATGGGAGACAGGAATGGACGTGCTAACAGCTCTGTTCGGCGAAGGTAAGGACCTTGATTCACTGCAGACGGCGATGCGGGCTATCGTCGTGTTCTTTGCCGCGCTGATTTTTATCCGGATATCGGGTCGACGCTCTTTCGGCCAGCGCTCTCCGTTCGACTATGTGGTCGCGATTCTGCTGGGCGCCACGTTGAGCCGCGTGATAATTGGCGCGTCGCCAGCAATCCCAACGTTCGTCGCGTCGCTGGTTATTGTGCTCCTGCATCGCGCACTCGCGTGGGCCTGCGTCCGTTCGCGCCGGTTAGAGTTGCTGGCGGTCGGGGCGGAAAGAGAAGTCTATCGCGATGGGCAATTTGACAGCCATCAGATGTCCGCAGCGCTTATCACACGAACAGACATTCTCGAGACGGCGCGACAGGAACTGCATGCGCGGGACCTCGAAGACGTGGAGTCGGCCATTCTCGAGCGTAATGGTCAGTTGAGCCTGATTCGCAAGCGGGACCTTACGCAGCGCAAATGACGGTGCGGGCACACTGCTTGCGCGTCGCTATAGCACCATTTTCAAAGGAGGTGAATCATGGGCTCAATCAAGCCGCAGGGCCGCGCTCGCGGCGGAGCGAATATTGCCGGCAGTGGGATGGGCAAAGGGCCGGGGCCGGATATCATGGCCGCAGCAACGCTTGACGGGAATAAAGTGATGTCCTCAGACGGCGAACACGTGGGAAAGATTTCAGACATCATGCTGGACGTCCGAAACGGACGCATCGCCTACGCCGTGTTGTCCGAGGGAGGTTTCCTCGGGATGGGGTCCGACCTGCATGCCATCCCGTGGAGCGCGCTGACTCTTGATACAGACGAGAAGTGCTTCTTCGTCGACATTACGGCGCAGCGCCTCAAGGATGACCCGGGTTTCGACAAGGACCACTGGCCGGCAATGGCGGATGCGAAATGGGGAGAATCGACGTACAGTTACTACAACCGGCAGCCGTACTGGTCAGCGACCCAGGTAGTGGTGGAAAGCGACCCGACTATCAGACCGAGCGAGCACTGAAAAACTCCAACGGGTAAGCCGTCCAGCGCGAATGGCCGCTGTGCCGCCTTGACGTCTGTGGCACCGATGTTCTCATCGGTGCCACAGACGCGCCGGTCTTGAGCAAAGGAAAACGAAGACCGGCTACGCTCCACGTGCTGCGCTCAAACGACTATTTACTCAATCAGGAGACTACCGGTCGGCTCACATCCGGTGACGGAATCGAATTTGTGCGCTCACGAAAGCCACTCGCACGCAAACCATGCGACCAGCGCCGCGCCCGCGAATATCTATTCACGGCCCCTGTTCTACCTCGCCGTCATGCGCTTTCTCATCGCCAATATCGGGCAGCGCTCGCGCAACCGGCCGATTGCGTTGCCTACCGACGCGATGGAACGCGATCCCCAGCAGATGGGACGCATATCTAATGCTCGCGCATGTTCACCGTCAGCCCCTTGCCCGTCTGCGCCGCGATTCGCGCTGCGATAAGCTGGAACGCCACCATCGACGGATACGAGAGCGCGCACGTCCAGAGCATGTCGTAGCCGAATTGCGCGCCGGCCAGCGAATACGTCACCACGCCGCTCGGGTCGTTGTCCGTCGCGGTCGATACAAGTCCCGGGCCGACGTGGGCAGCCCACGAATGCGCGGGCAGCTCATCGCGCGCTTCCGTGCCACGTTCCTGTTCGCCGCCGAGAGACATGGTGCTCCTTGCGCTTGGCCGTTCCACGGACGCCGTCCGCGGGCGAATGGCGGTAGCGCCATATCGGCATGCGGCTTGCGAGGCATCGCTTCGAGAGTGCAAGCACTACAACGCTTGCAATAGGGGGTGCAATGAACATTGATCGACACGACGAGCGGCAAGACGAACAGAAGGACGCAACGAATGGCGGCGAAGCAGAAAAGGAACGAAAAGTACCGCCTGCGCGCGGCACGCCGGGCAGCTTCTTTCAACCGACGCCGCGCGACGAATTCATGCCGCGCCAGGGCGGCCGGCCGACTTACCAGACGGCCGAAGTTCCGCTCGGCACGGCCGACGTCCCCGAGCCTCCGGGCGGCGGAGGATTGCCGTCGCGCCGCCGGCCGGAAGCGCGCAGGCGATCGCCATCCAATCCCGAAGTGCCGGAAGCGCCCGAATCATCGCCAGAGGCGGACGAGCCGCGCAATCGCCACGAGGCGCCAAAATGAAGCACGATAACCTTCCGGATGCGACGCAGCAAACGGCGCAAGCGCAGTTCTCGTCGCTCGCCGAGCCCCTCGTCGACGATGCGATCGCGGCGGCCGGCAATCTGCAATCCGATCCGGATGCAGAAGCGCTCCACAAGCTAAGGGTTGCGCTGCGCAGATTGCGCACGCTGCTTTGGGCCTATCGGCCGCTCCTGAACCGGGAGTTCTACGACAAGCAGCGCGCGTTCTTCAAATTCCTCGCAGGCGCTGCCGGCAAAACCCGCGATTGGGACATTCTTATCCAATTGCTGTGCGAATTGCGGGGCCGCGAACGCGCCTCATTCGACGACTTGCGCTCGGCAAGAGGCAACGCGCTGGAAACGAGCCGCGAGACGCTGACGCAGGCCGGCATCAAGCCGGCGCTGCGCGACGCGCTCAAGGAGGCGAACACGGAGCTTAATACCGCGCCCGAGTTCGCCGCGTCGCGCAAATTCGCGCGTCAGCAGGTGGCGGTGGCACAAAAATCGTTCCGTAAGCGCGTGCGCCGGGCAGCGCGCGCGAGGCGGTCGGATTATGCGTCATTCCACGCCGTGCGCAAGGCGGGAAAGAAGCTCAGGTATCTGCTCGAATTCTTCGAGCCGTCGCTGAAAAAGAAGCAGGTGAAAGGCGTGAGAAAACTCAAGAAGATCCAGAAACGGTTCGGCGAACTCAACGATGTGGTCGCAAGCGAGAACCTCGTCAGGTCCAACCTGGGGGTTTTCCGTGACCGGTCATCCGCCGACCGCGGGCTGGCCGCGCTCGACAAAGAGCGGAACCGGCGCATGAGGGAGGCAGCCAAGCTGCTCAGGCAGGCCGCGTGACGAATGTGTATTGCCTGGGCCGGTCCGCCGCGAAGGTGGGTAATCGCATGATTAATCCTTACAAGGCGATGCAAGTTATACATTGGCGCGGCAAGTGCAGGCGTGCGCGACAACGACGACGTCGCCATCCTCGTTTAATCGCCTGGTGAGCCGGGCATCTCATCCGGTTCGGGTTCGGGCGTGCCTGCTTCGGACGATTCGCCGCCAACAATGCGAGGAACGCGGAATCCGCAAGCCGGAGACCTTTGACGTTCTGAGGTTCACGTACTGCTGCAGCACGCGGCAGTAATGGCAAATTCAAGAGAGGAATGCCCATGGTCGACGAAAAGCCCATCAAGCGCACGCGTGGCAGCGCGCAACCCGGTCCGGAGGTCGACCGCGATCAGCAGCCGGCGATCATGGACGAGTGCCGGCGCTGCGCGCTATGGGCCAACGCCACGCAGGCGGTGCCCGGAGAGGGCCCGGTGCCTGCGTCGATCATACTGGTCGGCGAACAACCCGGAGACGCGGAGGATGTGCAAGGCAGGCCGTTTGTCGGACCGGCCGGCGCATTGCTCGATAAAGCGCTCACGGAGGCGGGCCTTGGGCGCGACAGCGTTTATGTCACGAATGCAGTCAAACATTTCAAGTGGACGCCGCGCGGCAAGCGGCGGATGCATAAAACCCCGGCGCAACGCGAGATCGAAGCGTGTGGTTATTGGCTGGACCAGGAACTGCGCACGGTAGGCCCGTGGGTCATCGTTACCTTAGGCGCCACCGCGCTTAAAGCGGTGCTGGAAGATGCGCATTCACGGTTACAGGACGCACTCGGCAAAACGATCGAACATGGTGAGCACTGGGTTGTAGCGACCTATCACCCGTCATTCGCCTTGCGCGCGCCGGACCCGGCCACCCGCCAGCGCGTATACGCCGCGATCGTCGAGGCACTTCGCACTGCGGACAAGCTAGTGTGGTGCGTCACAAATAATGCAACTTAATCGCGATTTGTGAGTCTCCATGTACATGGAGGGAGAACCCATGAGAATCGCGGCGAAAGTTGAGCTGAGCGAAGCACAGCGCAAACAGTTGGAGACGTGGGCTACCGGCCGGACGATTCCGGTTCGACTGGCCGAGCGCGCCAAGATGATTTTGCTCGCAGCGCAGGGCAAGACGGACAAAGAGATCGGTGCGGACCTTGGTATCTGGCGAGGCACGGTGGCACGCTGGCGCGGTCGCTTTATAGCTGATGGTGTGACGGGGATCGAGCGCGATGAGACCCGACCCGGGCGCCAGCCGAAGATCTCCGCGCGCAAGGTCAAGAGCATCGTGGCACTGACGACGCAGCAGCGTCCAGATAACGCGACGCACTGGAGTACGCGCAGCATGGCAGCAGTGGCTGGCGTCAGTGAAGCGAGCGTGCGGCGCATCTGGCAGGCCCACGGGCTCAAGCCGCATCGGGTCGCGAGCTTCAAGGTGTCGAACGACAAGCGCTTCACGGAGAAGCTGGAAGATATCGTCGGGCTGTATCTCGATCCCCCGGAGCACGCCTTGGTCTTCTGTTGCGACGAGAAGTCCCAGATCCAGGCGTTGGATCGGACGCAGCCGGGTCTGCCACTGAAGCGAGGTCGCGCTCAAACGATGACCCACGACTACAAGCGTCATGGCGTGACGACGTTGTTTGCCGCGATGAACACACTCGATGGGAATGTCATTGGCCAGTGCCAAACGCAACATCGTCACCAGGAGTGGCTGAGCTTCTTGCGCAAGATCGATCGCAACACGCCCAAGAACAAGGAGCTGCATTTGATCGCTGACAACTACGCAACCCACAAGCACCCGGAGGTGAAAGCATGGCTGGCCAAGCACCCGCGATTTCACATGCATTTCACACCCACCAGTGCATCCTGGCTCAACATGGTCGAGCGCTTCTTTCGCGACCTGTCAGAGAACCAGTTGCGGCGCGCGGCCTTCCGCTCGGTACCCGATTTGGTGAGCACGATCGAGCAGTACATCGTGAAGCACAATCGTGATCCGAAACCATTCATCTGGACCGCTAAGGCTTCCGACATCCTGGCAAAGGTCACACGCGCCCGGGCCAAGCTGAATAAGATGCAATCCGTTTGACGCAGACCACTAGGCCATTCGCGCAAGCGGTCCGGCTGATCCGGCGGCACGCGCTGGCGCGCCCGGTTCGGTTGAGATACAGGGTGCCGCTGTGTCATGGCGCCGCGGTTCGGTCAACATTATGAAAACGGCGCCGAAGATAATGTTGAGAATCGCGGTGTAGTTGAAGCTGATCGGTACCCCTGCGCCGAGCGCCCCCGCCACAAGCATCCCCACGCCGACGTCGCGCCAGAGCATCGTCCAGTTCGTCACATAGCTGTGGCTGATGACTGTCCAGCCTTCTTTGGAAGACAGACGCTGCGTCCAGGTCATGGGCTGTTGCGCCATCGACATTGCCGCATGAGCTTGCATCCTTCCGGTGACCCCTTTGCCGGCCTGGCCGATCGCTGCCTGCCTGAGCGAGTCCTTGAGAAAGAACCGGAACAGCACCACCAGTACCGCAATCATGATGGGGCCGCCGATGAATTCTGCGGCGGCGAACTGCCAGGAGATCAGCAGCCACAGCAGCACACCGAGTTCGAGTACGAGGTTCGTCGCCGCGAACTGGAACGCCATCGCGCAAGTGAAGTCGCCTCCTTTTCGCACGATCGAACGAGCCATGGCCACGGCGGCATAGGAGCAGGAGGAGGATGCGGCCCCGAGCAGGCTCGCGACAGTCAACGAGCGAGGCGATGCATCCGGCAGAAGGCTCAAGTACCTTGAGGAAATGGGGTTAGTCCACACAACAAAGTGGCGAAGATTTCCGACGTCGATAGCAAAGCCCGCGCCCGGGAACAGTGTTTGCGTCGTGACGGGCATGTGAATTGCGCCGACCCCTTCATGAAGCCCCATTCACTACCTCAACCGTCGCCGAGGCGGGAAGAAACGGCCCCCGCAGCGCAAAGCTTGCGAGCGCTGAATTCGCTAGCCAGCGGCGTGGTCGTGATCACCGCGCTGTACGTCGGGCGGGGCGTGCTGATTCCGATTACGCTGGCTGTGCTGCTCAGTTTCATCGTTGCGCCGCTCGTCGGGCTGCTCAGGCGGTTCCGCTTCGGCCAGTTACTGTCGGTGATCGTCGCGGTGCTATTCGCGCTTTCCGTCCTGTCGGCTGTCGGTGTGCTGATCGTCGCGCAAGTGGCACAACTGGCGGACGATCTGCCGCAGTATCAATGGACAGTCGAGCACAAGATCAGTGTCGTGCAGGAAAATACTCTCGGCCGCGCGGATACGCTGCTCGCGAGCGCATCGAATGCACTGAAGCGCTTCACACCACCGCGTGGCGACGCACACAGGAAAGATAATCCGGTTTCGACGAGCGATGGTGCGCCGCTGCCCGTCGAAGTGCACGAGCCGACACCGTCGCCGATCGAACTGGCACAGCGCTATCTGTCGCCGGTGGTCAGCCCGCTGGAAACAGCTGGTATCGTGCTGGTGGTCGCGATCTTCATCCTGCTGGAACGCGAGCGCTTGCGCGACCGCATGATCCGGCTATTCGGCTCGGGCGACCTGCATCGCACGTCAACGGCGATCAATGAAGCCGCCACCCGCCTGAGTCGCTATTTCGCGATGCAACTGGCGATTAATGCCGGTGTCGGTGTTTTTGTCGCAATCGGCCTTGCGATCATCGGAATGCCGGGCTCGCTGCTGTTCGGCGTGATGACGGCTCTACTGCGATTCGTGCCGTACGTCGGCGCCTGGATCGCGGCGCTGATGGCGATGGTCATGGCCGCCGCGGTCAGCCCAGGATGGTGGATGGCAGCCGGCACGGCGGGTCTCTTCGCCGTGACCGAGGGCATTTCGAGTCAGTTGATCGAGCCCTTGCTGTACGGGCGCGGCAACGGGCTCTCCCCACTTGCCGTGATCGTCGCGGCGATTTTCTGGAGCTGGCTATGGGGGCCGGTGGGATTGGTGCTATCGACCCCGCTGATGCTGTGCGTGGTCACGCTTGGCCGTCATGTTGAACGGCTCGAATTTCTGGACGTCCTGTTCGGCGATCGACCCGGCCTGACGCCAGCCGAAAATCTCTATCAGAGACTGCTGGCCAACGATCCGATGGAGGCGTTGCAGCAGGCGGGCGAACTGTTGAAAGAGTGCTCGCTGGCGGCATACTACGACGACGTGGTACTGGCCGGTCTGCGGATTGCGCACGCCGACGTCCGGCGTGGTGTAGTGCCGGCGGCCCAGCTCAGGCTGGTCCGGTCGGCGACGCACACGATCGTCGCCGGACTGGAGGAGATCGGCGATGTGACGATGATCGCTGCGGACGGCGCGCCGGTGCAGCCGGTACCCGTGTTATGTATTGGCGGTCGCGGCAAGCTGGACGATCTGCTGATCGCAGTCGCCGTGCAACTGCTGAACCGACACGGTTTCGAGGCTTCGCTAGCAAGCCATGATCGGTTTGCCGCAGGGCGTCTTGATGAAGCGCGGCTGGCGTCGCGTCCAATCATATGCGTGATTTCATTCGACGCGGGCGAGTCTCCGCCATATCTGCGTAATCTGCTGATGCGGCTGAGCGAGGCGCGGATGTCCCGTGAAGTGATACTGGGTATGACGACGGAAGACGAATCCGCCAGCGAGCATTCACCTGTCGCGATACCGGGACGCACGATTCCCGTCGTTGCGTCGTTCCAGCAGTTGCTGCGGACCTGTGCACAGATTGCGCAAATGCGGATGCAGGCACAGGAGCCGGAGCGCGGCAATGCCGGCCATGCACATGCCGGGACGGATGCGTGACGTTCCGGATGCGCCGCCGGCGGCGCGGGTAACGGATACCGGCCGGTTTGCAATTCTTTCGTATGACATCTGGTTCGCATCCCGGATGCCTTGCATTGCACCAGGCATCATTTTCAAACGCGCTCAAAATAGCCTTAAAGAAGTCTTCCAGCCGATAGCATGCCGCGCTCGCGAAAGGCGGTCGTACGGCCGCTCGCCCCACGATGATCGTGTGTTCGACGCTCACCGTTATTGGCCATTTTGCAACGTATCCGGCTTCGGCGGGTTCATGTCGTTGCCGTTCGTGCTGTTCGTGCCATTTGGATACATTGAATTCGTGCCATTCGGCGTCATTGTGTTCGGCGAGGCACCCGTGCCCGTGCCTTGTCCGCCGCCGGTAACAGTACCGCCGGGGCTGCCGTAGCCGCCCATGTTTTGTGCCGGCGTGCCCGGTCGAACCGTGGTGCCACCTGAGCCCGCCGCTCCTCCGCCGCTGATGCCGCCGCCGGTTCCTACACCACCTCCGCCACCGCCTGCGCCCGCGGCAGTACCGCCACTCATTCCGGTGCCGCCGGCCTGCGCGTACGCGCCGCCGGCAAATGCCATCACCAGCGCCGAAAAAATCAGTTTCTTCGTCGAGATTTTCATCATTGGATCCTCCAGAAATAAGGGTTAGGTTGCAGCGAGTCTGGTGACCCGCGTACATGCAAGGCCGCAAGGCCTGTGCCTCACTGGAGCCCAATCTCTCGCCCGACGGACTGCTCTCGCGCAGTCACGCGGAATACGTCGAAGGCAGCACGCTGGTCGACACGATTCGCGAGGACTTGATTGCCGGGCGCGTTGCGATCAAATGAGGAAGCAAGCGCGGCGCGGGCACCGTGCTTGCTCATCCGAATGGAAGGCCGCGCGCCGGGGGGTGAGAGATCCGACCCGATACCAGGCGATCGCGGAATGTCCCTGGTTTTCCCAATGGAGCAGGACAGATGGGTCGACGAGAAGGTTGTCGAGGATGACAACTTCATTACGAGCCGCAAGCCCGACGATCTTCCCGCATTCAACAGGACGCTGATTGCGCAACTATCGAGCCGCCGACGGGGCGCCTGAGATGCGCGCGGGCCGGGCCCGATCGCCTACAAGCGGATCTACGAGCGCACTAGCAAACGGCGCGTTCCGCCCGGTCGGCTCCGCTGTCGTGAATGCGGTCTGCAAAGGGAAGCCGCCGTCATCATCATCGCCGTGGCGCGCGGCGGCTATCCTCATGCAAGCTCAATCCTGCATTGACGAGCGCCACATGCGAGAACGCCTGCGGAAAATTGCCGACTTGGCGCTTGCGGACGTTGTCATACTTTTCGGCGAGAAGGCCGACATCGTTTCGCAGTGCGATTAACCGGCCGAACAGTTCGCGCGCTTCCACAACACGACCTTGCATCTGTCTCACCTGGGCAAGCCAGAAGCTGCATGGCAGGAACGGGCGTTGGTCCTCGGCGCGGCCGCCGTCGACGCCGTCTTCCCGATAGCGCAGCACCAGGCCCTCGTCCATCAGGCCCGCTTCGATTGCCTTCACCGTTCCCGTGACCCGTGGATCGCCGACAGGCAAAAATCCCGTCACGGGAATCAACAGGCAACTCGCGTCGAGCTGCCGGCTGCCGTAGCTTTGCGTGAACGTCTGGAGCTGCCGGTCGAAGCCGTGCGTGAGCACGTCCTGACGGATCTCATCGGCTAGAGCGGACCAGCGCGCCGCCGGAGCGGGCATGCCGAATTCGCCGGCCGAGCGCAGCGCCCGATTGACCGCGACCCATGCCATGACTTTCGAGAACGTGAACTGCCGGGCACCGCTGCGCACTTCCCAGATACCGTCGTCGGGCTCGCGCCAGATGCCTTGCATATGGTCGATCAGGCTCTGCTCAAGCGACCATGCGCCGGCGTCCGGCGGCAACCCGGCGCATCGCGACATATACAACGCGTTGAGCACTTCTCCATACACGTCGAGCTGCGACTGATTCACTGCCGCATTACCGAAACGCACCGGGGCTGAATGCTCGTAGCCGGGCAACCACGGGCATTCCCACTCGTCGACACGACGCGAACCGTCGATCCCATACAGGATCTGCAATTGTGCCGGATGACCTGCGATCGCTCGCACCAGCCAGTCGCGCCAGCGCGCGGCCTCTGTGTGGTAGCCGCCGCCGAGCAAGGCAAGCAGCGTGAAACCGGCATCGCGCAGCCAGCAAAAGCGATAGTCCCAATTACGCGTGCCGCCAATCAGTTCAGGCAGCGAACTGGTAGGCGCCGCGACGATTCCCCCGGTGGTGGTGCTCGTCAATGCTCGCAGGGTGATCAGCGAACGCCGGATAGGCTCGGCGTATTCACCTTCGACCTTGCTCTGCGCGGACCAGCCGTCCCAGAAACGGGCGGTGCCGGCAAGGAGGCGTTCGATGTCCGGACGCGGCGGCGCTTCATCGTATGACCGGCAACATGTCAGAGCGAAGTCCCGCTGCTCTCCCGCTGACATATCGAAGCTGGCGCGCACCGCGTCCTTGTCGCTCGTGCTGCGCACGGTGCTATCGAGCCAGAGTGCCCGCGGACCGCACACGATCTGCACGCGCTCATTCGCCTCCGCGCACCATGGCACCGCCTTGCCATAGTCGAAACGTGCTGCGAGTTTGCTGACAACCCGCACGCTGCCGCGCTCGCAACGCAACTGTCTGACGAGCACGGGTCGCGGAGCGTTCCACGCCATCCAGTCGGTCAGGATGAGGGTGCCGCCCGCGCTTTCGAACCTCGTCTCGAGAATCAGCGTGTCGCCGAGATAGCGTCGCGAGCTGCTCATTACGGGTTCGCGCGGCGCAATCTGCCAATGCCCATTGCGCGGGCCGCCAAGCAGGGCCGCGAAACACGTATCCGCGTCGAACGTGGGCCAGCAGAGCCAGTCGATGGAGCCCCGCCGGTCGACCAATGCCGCGCTTTCACCGTCGCCGAGCAGCGCGTAGTCCTCGATGCGCATGGCCATGGGACACCGCCTAACGAACCGGCCGCCGACGCCACCGATGCCACGTCAACGCTGCGATGGCCAATGCGGCGCCGAGCGCGAACGGCCGGTGGGTGTTCATCCATAGCGCGACGCTGCGGCCGGTCGCTTCCCGGTCGAATGGGCCATGAACGCGATGGGCGCCCGCCACCGGTTGCCAGAGGTTGGAGGAGGCTGTTGCACTGGCCGGCGCCGCTCGCTGCTGCGCCTGATACCCGGTGCGCCCGAGGTAACGATCCAGCCAGCCAGCGGCGACCTTGTTGGCGAGAATGGCCTTCACCGTCGATGTGCCGACATAGACTTCCCGCCGCCGGTGGGTTGCCGCCCACACAATCGCGCGCGCCGCGACTTCCGGCTGAAAGATCGGCGGCACCGGCTGCGCAGCGTGGGGCATGCGGTTCTCGGCCCAGTCGAATTGCGGTGTGTTCAAAGCGGGCATCTGCACCATCGTCAGGTGGACGCGACTGTGCTCGTGCAGCAGTTCACATCGCAGCGCGTCGGTGAAGCCGCGGATCGCATGCTTGGCGCCGCAATAGGCCGATTGCAGCGGAATCGAGCGGTAGGCGAGTGCGGAGCCCACCTGAACGATGCAACCGCGATTGCGCGGCATCATGCGTCTTAGCGCGGCCATCGTGCCCCAGACATAACCAAGGTACGTCACGTGCGTGACCCGCGAGAACTCGTCCGGCGTCAAGCTGGCTAGCGGGCCAAACACGGTGAGCATCGCGTTGTTGACCCACACGTCGATCGGCCCCAGATCCGCTTCCACGCGCCCGGCTGCCGCCTCGAGCGCGTCGGCATCGCTGACGTCGAGCGCAATCGGCATGGCTCGCACGCCGAACCCGCGCAACTGATTCGCGGTGTCGTTCAGCGCCGCCTGGTCACGCGCGATCAGCGCGACATGCGCGCCGCGTCGGGAAAACGCGAGAGCGGTAGCCCGCCCCACGCCCGCGCTCGCCCCTGTGATAACCACGACTTTCGGCCAGTCAAGCTTGCGCCGCATAAGTCCTCCTGGTTTCGATCCTGTTGACGGCCTGCGCGCGCCGGTTTCGCGCCGGTGCGGATTGCGGATTCGCGCTACAGTTCGCCGCGCGCGGCGAGCGCCGCGATGCGGTCCGCTGTGCGGCAGGCAATCGCCTGGATCGTCAGCGACGGATTCACACCGCCCACGGTCGGGAACACCGAACCGTCGCAAATCCAGAGATTACGGATATCCCAGCTTCGGCAGTCGGCATTGACGACGCTTGTTGCCGGATCGTGACCCATGCGCGCCGTGCCGTTCAGATGGCAGGTGTCGTCGGTTTCGCGCCAGATGTCGCAGCCGCCGGCCGCGGCGAGCGCCTGCTCCATGAAGTTAAGCGAATGCGCGATCAGGCGCTTGTCGTTATCGCACCATGAGTACGTCACACGGGCAATCGGTAGTCCGTACTGATCGTTCTCGTCGGCAAGCGTCACGCGGTTGCGCTCCTGCGGCAGCATTTCGCCGACGATCTTCAGCCCCGCCTGATGGTTGTACTTCTGCATCTCGCGAGCCAGCGCGTCGCCCCATAGGCCGCGCTTGTTTTGTGCCGCAACCCACACTCGCGGCAGCGGACCCTGGCTCATGTACGCATAGCCGCCAAAAAAATCCTTGCCCGCGTCGGCGTAGTTCCAATGCTCGGTGATGGCGAGCGAAGGCGGCCCCTTGTACCAGCGGATTTCTTCGTCCAGCGTGCCGTAGACCGCCTGGTTCGACTGCGCCATCAGGTTCTTGCCGACTAGCCCCGAGCTGTTCGCGAGACCGTCGGGATACTGGCTCGTTGCCGACATCAGCAACAGGCGTGGTGTTTCGATCGCATAGCCGGCCACCACCACGTTTTTGGCGCGCTGAAACTGCCAGCGTCCTTCGCGCAGATAGTCGACTCCGTTCACGCGGCCGGCGGCGTTCGTCGCGATCCGGCCGACCATGGCGAGATCGCGGATCTCGGCGCCCGCCTGCAACGCACGCGGAATCCACGTGACCAGCACGCTTTGCTTGGCGTTGGTTGCACAACCGGATATGCAAAAGCCGCGATACACGCAAGGGTGCGCGAGTCCGCGCGGCGCGGACAGGGTGGCGAGCGGCGTCGCGGTCCAGCGGATGCCCATTGCCTCGGCGCCGCGCGCGAGCACCAGCGCCGCGGCATTCAATTCATGCGCGCGGTACGGGTAGCGCGGCCGGGGCGGCCCCCATGGATAGGTGACGGGCCCGGATATCTTCAACGCCTCCTCGACCTGCGCGTAGTAGCGCCACATGTCGCGCCAATCGAGCGGCCAGTCCGCCCCGTAGCCGAGTACGCTGCGCGATTTGAACCACTCGGGACGAAAGCGCAGCGACACCATGGCGAAGTGCACCGTGCTGCCGCCCACGGCCTTGCCGCTATTGTTGTTGCCGAGTTGCAGCGGATTGTCGCCGTCGCAGATGCGCTCGTCGCTCCAGAACAGTTTGGCCTGGTGCGTTTCGTCCGAAGCGAACTCTTCAAGCGGACGCCACCACGCGCCCGCATCGAACGCGACTACCTTGAGGCCCTGTTCGGCGAGGCGGCACGCCAGCGTGCCGCCGCCCGCGCCGCTGCCGACAATCGCAAAGTCGACTTCCTCGTCGTTGCGATACTCGCGCATCGGCACCCATGCGCCAGCGCGGAATACGTCCGGGGCGCGTCCGTCCTTGCCGCGCGGATGATGCAGGGCGTCATCGAGCACGGCGATTCTCCCTGCGCGCTTTATCTTCGACACCGGGACGTGCCTCGGCCGCCTCCCACGGATCGCGCCGGTCGAAATACATGCGCACATAACCACGCGGATTCGCCGGCCCGCCGAAGCCCATTTCGCTCCATGCGTGGGGATGCGAGTAGTACACGCTGCAAATATCGTGCAGCAGGCGCTTGCTGAAAAAAAGCTTCGCCGACATGCGTTGCCATGCGTCGTGATGCATGTCGCCTCGCTGCATCTGTTCGAGCAGCGCGTGCTGAACGGGCTTTTCCAGGTTCGGGAACGGCAAGTCGAACTGCGAGCGGCTTTCCGCATCGAGCGCGGCGAGGCCGATGCGCCAGGCGTCGCGGATCGGCGGCAGGCGCGCGTCACGATAGCCGTCGCCGGCGTTTTCCGCGAGCTTCGCGTCGAGTAGGGCCGCGAGCGGCACCACCGGCTCGGCGTCCGCTTGCGGCACGATGCAGCGGCACAGATGAACCGCGGCAAGCCATTGCACGGCGTTGAAAAATTGCGGCTCATGCGGTGTGGCGAGACGTTCGTCAATGACCGCGCGCGTGGCGTTGTCCCACGACGGCGTACCGCGTTTGTTCAGCACGTCGTAGTCGGGATAGCGAGTGCTTCTGGGGCGGGTCATTTTTCTGTCTCCCGCAGGCGCAGCGCCGCAAGACCGGCCATTGCCAAAGCTGAAAAACCGGGCGGCGCGGGCAAGGGCGGCCCGTTGAAAAGATTCTGGCTCCAATTGCGCCAACCGCCCTGATTGCGGGCAATGCCGCGCGCGTGGAAACCAACGCCGATAAAGCCGAGTGCCGCGGTGACTCGTAGCCATAGCCGCGTGAACCACCGTTCGCGCGGCGCGCCGAGCGCGGCTTGTACGAGCAACGCGGCCGCGACGGGCGGCAGGCTGACGGGTGCGTACATGACCGGGTTCTGGAAGGCGCCGCGAAAATGCAGCAGCCCGACCTCGGCGATCGTGCCGGCAAGACCGGCCGCCACGAGCAGGCCGAGTGCGCGTCCGGCGGGCATGCCGAACAATTGCGGGGCGACGGAGGGTTGGTCGCGCAGACGTTCCGCGGCCGCGCCCAGCGCGCCCGAGAGCAGCAACGCCATGGGCGCGCCGATCGGCGCGGCATGAAACAGGTTGTTCCAGCTCCAGCCGCCGGGACGTTTGATGACGTTGTAGACATGGAACGCGGTGCCCGATACGCCGGCGATAGCCGCCGTCAGATAGACCGCGTGCCGAAGAGCGTGCTGGCGAGAAACCGGATCGCCGCCGTGCAGACCCGCGAGCAGCGAGAGTGCCGACGAGACGAGCGGCGCATACATCGCGGGATTGTCGAATGAGCCGCGATAGTGTTCCATCGCGCTATCGGCGAGCACGGAGAGGGCGAGTAGGGCCGAGCCATGATTGAGCGAGCGCGCGGCGGCGACGTGGGTCAGTTCGCGTGGCGCATGCTGCCGCGCGTGCGCCACGCGAGCAGAGGGGCGTGTAGTGGAAGGGAGGCGTTGCGTGGCTGCCTTGAGGGGCGCGGTTGCATTGCGCGAAGCGACCGCGGTGAGCGCGGCCGCACCCGCCGCGGCGCAAACCAGACCGAGAAGACGTTGAGAACCCATTCGCCAGATCGCTCCGTTCATTGGATCAGATAGCGCTGCGCATCGCGGTGCCTGAATTCGAACGCGGCGTCATTTGTCGCGATGCCCCGGCAATACCGCGTCGAGCACCTGCTTCGCCGTTTCGACGATAACGTTGGCTTCGTTCGGATCGCGCTTGATTAGCGTCGACGCGAATGCTTTTGCTTGCGCCAGCGTGATATGCGGCGGTAGCGGCGGAATATCCGGATCGGCCTTTACATCGATAACCACTGGCCGGTCCGACGCGAGCGCCTCGTCCCAGGCTGCGCCCATGCGTTCGGCGTCGTCGACGTAAATGCCCTTCAGGCCGATCAGTTCCGCAAATCGATGAAACGGCACGGACGGAATATCCTGCGACGCCTCGAACTTCGGATCGCCTTCCATCGCACGTTGCTCCCACGTCACCTGATTCAGATCGCCGTTGTTGAGCACCATGCAGATCCAGCGCGGACTGGCCCAATGTTTCCAGTATTTGGCCACCGTGATGAGTTCCGCCATGTTGTTCATCTGCATCGCACCATCGCCGATTAGCGCGATGACAGGCCGCTCGGGGTACGCGAATTTTGCGGCGATCGCATACGGCACCGCCGCGCCCATCGAGGCAAGACCGCCTGACAGCGAGCACATCATGCCGCGCTGTACTTTCAGGTCGCGTGCGTACCAGTTCGCGCATGAGCCGGAGTCGCTTGTCACGATTGCATTAGCCGGTATGCGCGGGGATAGCTCCCACACACTGCGCTGAGGGTTCATGCCGTTCTTGCCGGTCTCATGCGCACGCCTGTCGAGCGTCTTCCACCAGTCGGCAGTCCAACCCTCGATCTTCTTGCGCCACGTGCGGTCCTGTTTCTGCTCGAGCAACGGCAGCAACGCGCGCAGCGTCTCGACGCTGTCGCCCACCAGGTTGACTTCCATCGGATAACGCAAGCTCAGCATGTCGGCCTTGAGGTCGACCTGCACCCCGCGGGCGGCGCCTTCTTTAGGCAGAAATTCAGAGTATGGAAAACCCGAGCCGATCATCAGCAGCGTGTCGCACTCGCTCATCAGGTCATAGCTGGGCTTTGTGCCGAGCAGTCCGATCGACCCGGTGACCCAAGGCAAATCATCCGGCAAAGCGGCCTTTCCAAGCAGCGCTTTGGCAACGCCCGCGCCGAGTTTTTCCGCTACGGCGATGACTTCATCCGTGGCGTGCAGCGCACCTGCACCGATCAGAATGGCGACTTTCTTGCCGGCGTTGAGCACGTCGGCGGCCTGCTGCAGATCGTCGGGGTAAGGGACGAGTCGCGGGGCGCGATAGCCGACGCCCGAATGCAGGGTGCCGTGTTTGCGGCCCGGCGCTTCGTAGGCCAGATCCTGTAGATCGTTGGGCAGCACGATTGCCGTGACCGTGCGTTCCGAGAGCGCGGTACGTACCGCGCGATCCACCAGATGCCGGACTTGCGAAGGCACGCTTGCCTGCTCCACGAACGCGCCGGCGACGTCCTTGAACATCGACACCAGATCCAGTTCCTGCTGGTAGTGGCCAGCGAGTGCGGCGCGCGCCTGCTGTCCAGCAATCGCCAGTACTGGCATATGGTCCATGCGGGCGTCGTAAAGTCCGGTGATCAGATGCGAGGCACCCGGTCCTGAAGTTGCCATGCAAACACCCAGTTCGCCGGTGAACTTCGCGTGCGCCGAGGCCATGAATGCGGCCATTTCCTCGTGGCGCGCCTGCACGAATTCGATCTTGCCCTGCGCCCGGTTCATTGCCCCGAACACGCCATTGATGCCGTCTCCCGGGTACCCGTAAATTCGTCGCACGCCCCACGCGTGCAGTCTTTCTACAATAAAGTCACCGACGGTTTGGGTCATTGCAGTCTCCACAAACGGATGGCGAGCACGGCTTCACGCATACGCCGTGCCGCGCCCGACGTCACGTATGACGCCGTATCCGTGGCGTCCGACGGCACCGTATCGGGTGCACACAGTCCACCTGCCAGCAATGAATGTACCCGCTTATTTTCTTCAGCTTTCGAGCAGAATTCCCGCGTCGCATCAGGCTTTCACCTGGGGCGCGAAGTGGGTCGGGCGTCGCACGCTACAGCGCAACCTGCACCCCCAGCTCGACGACGTCCTCCGCGCGCAGGCCGTAGTACTCCGCGCTCGACGTCGAGTGAAACGACATTTGTGCAAACAGCGCTTCGCGCCAGCCGTACGGCGCGTCGTGCGCTTCGCTCTTGATGATTTCGTCACGCGGCAGGAAGAACGTCGTGTGCTTCGCATCGAAACGCCAGTCACCGAGCCGGCCGTTCAGCGATTCCAGCAAGCGCGGCAGATTCGGCCGCTCGACGAAGCCGTGCCGCGCCACGACTTCATAACAGCCGTGTCCCAGGTCGCGCGTTTCGATGCGTGTTTTATCGTCGACACGCGGCGCCGACTCCGGCAAGTCCGTAAAAAAGATCGAGGTCTGATGCAGGACGCCGTTATGGCGCACGTTGCTGCGCAGCGCCGCAGGCGTCCGGTCAGGCAGATTGCCGGGGTAGACGGCGGTGCCGCGCACCCGGGCGGGCGGCTCTGCTCCGCCAAGCGCTTCATGCAGGAACGCCTGCAACGATTGTGTGGCGTCCGCGCGCCGCCGCGCGGTTCGCCGGCCGTACCGCCACGTGCTCATCAGCACGAACAGCACACCGCCGACAGTGACGGGAAACCATCCCCCGTGGGGAATCTTCGGCAGATTCGCCGCGACCAGTGTGCCGTCGACGATCAGGAGCGGCACGCTGACCGCTGCCACCGCCAGCCTCGGCCAATGCCAGACGATGCGCGACAGCGCGATCATCTGGATCGTGGTGATCAGCATTGTCAAGCCAACGGCGATGCCGTATGCGGACGTGAGCCGCTCCGAGCTGCGAAACGTGACGACAAGGAACATGACCGCTGCGAAGAGGATCGCATTGACCGCCGGAACATACACCTGGCCGCGCTGCTCACGAGACGTTTCGATGAACCGCAAGCGCGGCAGGAAATCGAGTTCGATGGCCTGGCTCGTCATCGAGAAAGCGCCTGAAATGACCGCTTGCGACGCGATGACCGTGGCGAGCAGCGCCAGCACGACAGTGGGCACGAGTGCCCAGCCCGGTGCCGCATAGAAGAACGGCTGCTGCGCCGAGCCGGGTTGGAACAATAGTGTCGCCCCCTGCCCGAAGTAGCCGATGATGATCGACGGAAGCACGACCGCGAGCCACGCAATGCGGATCGGCTTGCGGCCGAAATGGCCGATGTCCGCATAGAGCGCTTCGGCGCCCGTCAATGCGAGAACCACCGCGCCTAGGATCACGAACGCAATGCCGGGCCGCGACAGCGCGAGCGCCATCGCCCAGCCCGGCGACAACGCGCGCAGCACCTGCGGATGCTGCGCGACGCGATACGCGCCGACCACCGCCAGCCAGAGGAACCACACGCTCATCACCGGCCCGAACCAGCGGCCGACCACTGCCGTGCCGCGTCGTTGAAACGCGAACAGCGCGACGAGGATCGCCAGCGCCGCCGGCACGACGAACGGATCGAATTTCATGCTGATCTGCCGCAGGCCTTCCACTGCGGATAGCACCGACACCGCCGGCGTCACCATCGAATCGCCATAGAACATCGCGGCGCCGAACAGGCCGATCAGCAGCAGCGCGCGCGGCGCGGCCTTGCCGTTCTGCTGGTAGCCGCTTTCGACGAGCGCGCTCAACGCGACGATGCCGCCTTCGCCCTCGTTATCCGCGCGCATCACATAGCAGACATACTTCAGCATGACGACGATCAGCACGGCCCAGACAATCGCCGACAGCACGCCCATGACGATTTGCGCGTTCGAAGCGCCGGCATCGAGCACGCCTTGGCGCAACGCATAGATCGGACTGGTGCCGATGTCGCCGAACACCACGCCGAGCGCGCCGAGGACCAGCGCGGGTGTTCCTGAGCGGTGCTCCTGTCGCTCAGGCCGGGCGTTCCGATGACGTGCGTGTTCGGGCATGAAAGGCGGGCTTTGGTGGTGATCCCGGATGCGACGACATTTAGCAAAAATTGTTCCGCGCGGCGCGCATCGCGTTCGTGTTGCCGAACGTGCACGGCGTGCCGCCGCTGTCTTCAAGCGTTCAACGGGTGGCAAGTCCCTGTTCGGGCGGAACAATTGAGAGGAGAGCATAGTAAGCGACCGCGCCCGCCAGCAGCATGCCCTGGTCCTGGCAAGGAACAGCGCTTGCTAAGCTTCAGGTTGCCGCCGCGCAACCCGTTGCAAACAGCAAGTTCCGCAAATCCGGAGCGGGTCTTTTTTAGGGCTTACGAGGAGCACGAACATGGAATATATGTCGGTGGAAGAACGGATTAGGACCAGGGCTTACCAATTGTGGGAAAAGGCGGCCGAGCCCAAGGGGACACCTGAGGAATACTGGGAACAGGCGCGAGCCGAGATCGACGATGAAGACGCGCATGCGGACGCTTCGGGCATACCCACGGAGCCGCCCGGAACGCTGTGACAGTCTGCCTGTGACGGTCTCCCGCGATCCGCTGCCCCCGCACGGTCCACCCAGCAGTGAGGCAGGTAGTGGCGACGCGTGACGCGACTGCGGCAGTGGACCGCGCAGCTACGGCGCGCGCGGCGCCACTACCGCTGTTGCCGTGTCCTGCCAGCCGCCGCCAAGCGCCTTGTAGAGCGCAACCAGATCGGTACTCACCTGCATCGTGCCCTGCGCGTCTTGCTGACGAGCCTGCGCGAGTTGCCGCTCGGCATCGAGCACGTTGATGAACGTGACAAGTCCCTTGCGGTAGCTGTCGCGCGCCAGTTCGAAAGCGGTTTGTTGCGCGGCGACGTCCGCATCGAGCGCGGCGCGGCGGTCCTGATCGGTACGGTACACCGCGAGTGCGTTGTCGACATCGCGCAGCGCCATCAGCACGGTCTTGCGATAGTCGAGCGCCGCTTCGGCCTGCTCCGCCTGCGACAGGTGCAGGTTCGACACCAGCGCGCCGCCTTCGAACACCGGCAGCGAAATGCTCGGACCGAACGAATAGAACAGATGCGACCAGCGCGATAGATCGCTCACGTGGGTCGCGCGCGTGCCGATCTCGCCGGTGAGCGAGATGTCTGGGTAGAACTGCGCGACCGCCACGCCGACGTTCGCCGTTGCCGCGTGCGGATTGGCCTCGGCGCGGCGGATGTCCGGGCGCCGCCGCGCTAGCGTCGCGGGCAGGCCGACCGGCACCGCGGGCAGCACCGGCGGCACGGCGGCGGGCGCCGAGAGTTCGGCGGCGAGCGAACCCGGCGGTTCACCGAGTAGATAAGACAGCGCGTTTAGCGCCTGGGCGATCTGCTGATCGAACTGCGGCAACTGCGCCTGCGTTTGTGCGAGCTGCGCGGCCGCGCTTTTCACGTCGAGCTCGCTTGCGAGGCCCACGCGTGCCTGGCTTTGCGTGAGCGTCACGATCCCGCTCTGCTGCTCGACGAGGCTTGCGCCGATCTGCCGTTGCGCCTGCGCGCCGCGCAATTGCACATAGGTCTGCCCCACTTCCGCACCGGCTAACGGCCCCACGGCACACCGACAGGTAGGAAGCATTTGACGTGCCCGCGCCGGCGTGATTGCAAGGCCCTTGAGTTTTTCGCAAGCCGATTTGCGGCGCGGCTCATTTTTTGCTTATCGCCCACACGCAGGACGTTCTCCTTTCGAGTGGCCTGCGATGACACCAGGATTGACGGAGATGGGACAGATGCGGGTACGGCAACGGTTCGCGACGGCATTGCGCGACGGCCGTTTAATGCGCGCGTGGGCGGCGCCAGCATGGCTTGCCGCGACGTTGTCAGACGCAACCTCTGCCGCCGCGCAACCGGCACCGGGCATCGCGCCGCTCAACTATTTCCTGCACGCGGCCGGTCCTGCCGCGGCGCCGACCATGTACCTCGGCTGGATGCTCACCGCGCTGGCGGTAGCGGTGTCGTCGCTGGTCGCGGTGCTGTTGTTCGCTGCCATCGTGCGCCGCCGGCCAGGTGCCGATCCGGCCACGCAGCATGCGGATAGCGGCGGGGTTGCGTGGATCTACATCGGCACGGGCGTGTCGTCGGTCGTGCTGTTCATGGCGCTTGCCTACGTGCTGATGACCCTCGAAACCGTCGCGGCGCCCGCCCGGCAGCCGAACCTGACGATCACTGTCACCGCGTACGACTGGTGGTGGAAAGTGTCCTACAGCGACGCGCCCGACCCGGCGCGCAACTTCGTGACCGCCAACGAAATCCATATTCCGGTCGGCGAGCCGGTGAAGATCGAATTGCAGAGCGCCGATGTGGTCCACGCGTTCTGGGTGCCGCAACTGGCCGGCAAGACGCAGACGATTCCTGGCCAGATCAACCAGCAATGGATCGAGGCCGACCGGCCCGGCACCTATCGCGGCCAGTGTTCGCAGTTCTGCGGCGCGCAGCATGCGCACATGGCGTTCGAGGTGGTCGCGCAAAGCGCCCAGGATTTCGACGCGTGGCGCCGCGCCCAGGGGCAGGCCGCGCAACCGGTGAGCGGCGCTGACGCTACCGCGGGACAGAAGCTCTTCGGCGAGCGCTGCGCGGGGTGTCACACGGTGCGCGGCACCGATGCGCTGGGCACCCAGGCGCCTGATCTGACACATCTGGATTCGCGTCGCCTGCTGGCGGCCGGCGCGCTCACCAATACGCCCGGGCATCAGCTCGACTGGATCAGGCATGCGCAACGGATCAAGCCTGATTCGCTGATGCCGTCCATCGCGCTGAGCGCAGCGGATGCCGCTGCGTTGTCCGCGTATCTGTCCACGTTGCACTGACGAAGGAGCTCAGCCGATGGCCGATACCACCGTGTCTTCAGCGCAACCCGAGGCGTTGCGCCTGTCGCGCACGCTGCGCATCGGCCGCATCGAACCGGGCAGCGCTGAGGAAGCGCGCTTGCGGGAACTGTGGGAGGCGCGGCCGGGCTGGCGCGGCTGGTTTTCGACGGTCGATCACAAGACCATCGGCCTGCGCTATCTGGTGACGGCCTTTCTGTTCCTGCTGGCGGGCGGCATCGAAGCGCTGCTGATGCGCGTGCAGCTGGCGCGTCCCAACGCGACGCTGCTGACGCCCGAACAGTACAACCAGCTCTTCACGATGCACGGCATGACGATGATTTTCCTGTACGCGCTGCCCGTACTATCCGGCTTCTCGAACTATCTGTGGCCACTGATTCTCGGCGCGCGCGATATGGCGTTCCCGCGCCTCAATGCGTTTTCTTACTGGGTGTTCGTGTTCGCGGGCCTGTTTCTCTATGTGAGCTTTCCACTGGGCGAAGCGCCGAATGCGGGCTGGTTCAACTACGCGCCGCTATCCGGGCTGGAGTACGACACCGGACCCAACATCGACGTGTACGCGCTCGGAATGGTGCTGCTGGGCATTTCGACCACCGTCGGCTCGATCAACTTCGTCGTCACGCTGCTGCGGATGCGGGCGCCGGGCATGTCGCTCGACCGGCTGCCGGTGCTGGTGTGGGGCACGTTGACCGCATCGGGTGCCAACCTGCTGGCGGTGCCGTCGGTGAGCCTGGCGTTTTTTCTGCTGTGGCTGGACCGGCGCGTGGGTACCCATTTCTTCGACGTGCTCAACGGCGGGCGGCCTTTGCTCTGGCAGCACCTGTTCTGGATTTTTGCGCATCCATGGGTCTATGCGGTCGTGCTGCCGGCGATGGGGATCGTTTCGGATGCGTTGCCGGTGTTCTGCCGCAGACCGCTGGTCGGCTACGGGCCGGTGGCGCTCTCCACGGTGGCGACCATGCTGGTGGGGTTCGTCGTGTGGATCCATCATATGTTTGCGACCGGCATCCCGGCGCTCGCACTGTCGTTTTTTGGCGCGGCCAGCATGGTGATCGCGGTGCCTAGCGCGGTCGCAACCTTCGCATGGATCGCGACGATCTGGACGGGCAGGCCGGTCATGCGCGTGCCGTTCCTGTTCTTCGCCGGTTTTGTGCTCCTGTTCGTGGTGGGCGGCGTATCGGGCGTGATGACCGCCGCCGTGCCGCTCGACTGGCAACTGACCGATACGTATTTCGTCGTCGCGCATCTGCACTACGTGCTGCTCGGCATCAACGTGTTTCCGGTGATTGGCGGCATCTACTTCTGGTTTCCGAAATTCACCGGCAGGATGATGAGCGAGCGGCTCGGCAAGCTCGGTTTCTGGGTCATGTTCGCCGGCTTTAACGCCGCGTTCTTTCCGATGCATATCGCCGGGCTGCTTGGCATGCCGAGGCGTATCTATACTTATCCGGCCGACATGGGCTGGAACACCGTGAACCTGGTGACTTCGCTCGGTTCGTTCGTGTTCGCGTTCGGCGTGCTGATTTTTCTTGTCGATCTGCTCTATAGCGTCAAACGTGGCGCCATCGCAGGCGATAACCCGTGGGATGCGCCGACGCTCGAATGGTCCGTTTCGTCGCCGCCGCCACCGTATAACTTCGCAGTGCTGCCGTTCGTCGCGAGCCGTCATCCGCTGTGGGAAGGCCGGATGGAGGAGGGTACGGCCGGCGAGGCGCCGCGCCGCGGCTCGAAGCTCGACGAGGGTTTCCTGCTGGGCGAAGGCCGCGAGGCGCTCGGCACCACGGCGCTCGAAGGCAAGCCGGATGTGATCCTGAAGATGCCCGACGACTCGTACGCGCCGTTCTGGCTCGGCCTGTTCGCGACGCTCGTGTTCGCCGGACTCGCGCTGCGCGCCGAGTTCTTTACGGCGGCGGCGCTGCTCGCTTGCGCAACAACCATCGTAGTGTGGTTGTGGCCCGAACGCGCGCTGATCCAGCGCGAGCCGCAGACCGTGACCGATGCGGGAGACTGACATGGGCGAACTCACAGCACGTAGCGAATACACCCTGCCGGTCGGCAGTGCCGGCGAACGCTCCGGTGGATGGTGGGGCTGCCTCACGCTGATCGTTACCGAGGGGTCGCTGTTCGGCTATCTGATCTTTTCGTATCTGTACCTTGCGGCGCAAACAGGTCAGCAATGGCCGCCGGAGGGGTTGCCCGAGCTCGGCCTCGGCATTCTGAATACCGGCATCCTGTTGTCGAGCAGCGGCTTCGTCTGGTTCTGCGAGCGCTGCGTGCGGCGCAGACGGCTGCGCCGGGGCGTTGCATCGATGAGTGTGGCGGTCGTACTCGGCGTCACGTTCATCGGCATCCAGTTTCGCGAATGGCATAACCATCCATACGGACTAACTGCGCAACTGTACAGCTCGCTTTACTTCACGATCACCGGCTTTCATATGATGCACGTCGCGGTGGGTATCGTCGTGCTGTTCCTGCTGTTGTTGTGGACGGCGTTTGGCTATTTCGACGAGCGGCGTTGCGTTGCGCTGACGATCGGCGGCCTGTACTGGCATTTCGTCGATGTGGTGTGGTTGTTTATCTTCACTACGTTGTACCTGACGCCCTATCTGTTTCGGGAACCGTCATGAGTCCCGCCAGAACCGATGCACCGTCACCGGCGCAGTCCTCGACGCCAGCTGTCGCGCCCCGCCTGCCCGGTTCGCACGCGCTGATCGGCATGCTCGCCGCTCCGTTCGCATGGGTTGTGCAGATGGGCATCACCGAGACGTTGGCCGCACACAGTTGCTTTCCCCGCGATCGTCCGCTTACGGCTCCGACCTTGCCATGGCTGGATGCCGCCATTCTCGCGGTCAATTTCGTCTGTCTGGCGCTTGGCTGTTGGGGTGCCTTCGTTGCATGGCGCAACGTCCGGTTCGTCAGGCGGATTCGTTCTGGAATGCCAGGCAGTGCGAGCAGCGAACCAGGTCTGCTGGATGGTTTTCTCGCACGGGCGGGGGCGATGAGCAGCATCCTGTTCGGGTTCGCGCTGATCGCCACCGATATCGCGGTGCTGATCGTTTCGCCTTGCCGGTGGTGACGATGAACGCGCGCAAATCCGCACGCCGAGCCATGCGTGGCCGCTTCAATGGCTGGCTCGGCAGGCAGCGTCTGCATGCTGTGCTGGCGGCGGGTTGTGCGGCGGGTTGTGCGGCGGCTTTCGCGGCAATGCTGGCCGGGTCAGCGGCGCTTCGCGCGGTCCAACCGGTCGTGCCGCTTACCGGCGCCGCGCAAGCCGCGCCGGATGCCGCACTGATTGCCCGTGGCGCGTATCTGGCCAAAGCCGCCGACTGCGCGGGCTGCCATACCGCAGCGCCCACCGGTGGCCAACCGGGCCGCAGGACACCGCCCGCTCCCTTCGCCGGCGGGCTGGGCATGGCCTCACCGTTCGGCACGATCTACTCGTCCAACATCACGCCGGATCCCGTCAATGGAATTGGCCGCTATACCTACGGCGACTTTGCGCGAGCGCTGCGCGAGGGGATCGCGCCCGGCGGCAAGCGGCTCTATCCGGCGATGCCGTTTCCGTCCTTCGCGAAGATCAACGACGACGACATGCACGCGTTGTACGCGTATTTCATGCGTGGCGTCATACCGGTCGCACAACCGGCGCCGCGGACGCGCCTGCCTTTTCCGTTCAGCCAGCGCTGGGCGCTGATGTTCTGGGACTGGGCGCTCGCGCCGAGCGGGCAATACGTGCCGCAGCCGGGGCGCGACGCACAGTGGAATCGCGGCGCCTACCTCGTGCAATCGCTCGGCCATTGCGGCGCGTGCCATACGCCGCGCGGTCCGGCCTACGAGGAACGCGGCTACGACGGCGATGCGCGTCTTTACCTGACGGGCGGCACCAACGATCGCTGGTTTGCGCCGAACCTCACCGGCGACCCCGGCTCGGGTCTCGGACGCGTGGCGGCACAGGATATCGCAGCGTTCCTGAGGAGCGGGCACGGTGGGGGGCTCGTCGCGTTCGGCAGCATGGTTCAGGTCGTCGAAGACAGCACGCAGTATCTGGGCGACGACGACCTGGCCGCCATCGCCGCGTACCTGAAGAGCTTGCCGCCGCGCGAGCCGGCCGGACTCTACGACATGCATTCACGCGCCGCGCAGCAAACCATGCAGGCGCTGCGCACCGGCGACGTCGAGCGGCCGGGCGCCGGCATCTTCCAGAGCTATTGCGCGCGTTGCCATCAGTCGGACGGGTTAGGTGTCGTGCAGAAATATCCGCGGCTCGCGGGCAATCCCGCCGTACTCGCGCCGCAGACCACCTCGCTCGTACGTTTGCTGGTCGAGGGCGGCGCGAGCCCGCGCACGGAGAATGGGCCGCCCTCGCGCAAGATGCCGTCCTTCGCGGACAAGCTGACTAGCGCGGAAATGGCTCAGGTGTTGACGTTCATCCGCAATACATGGGGCAACGCGGCGCCACCCGTCACGACGCGCGATGTCACAACCGTGCGCAGCGCAATTCACAAGTAGCGCGGGCGGAGTGGCGCGTCGCGTACACGTGTAGGCGCTACGTAGTTAGCGAACTTTTACATCGCATTGCAACTTGTACACGGCAGCACGTGATACACCGCGTCGTCGCGACGCGTTGTCGGCGAAGAGATCATGCTCAACGAGATGGGCGAGCCCGCGTCCTCGCAACTGCCCCGTTAGCGACAAAGTAAGGCGTCTCCACCCGGGCCAGCGCTTGCCGGCCACGAATCCGGTCGGCGATCTTCTCGGCCAGCATGATGGTCGGCGCATTCAGATTGCCGGTGGTGATCTGCGGCATGATCGACGCATCCACCACGCGTAGCCGGTCGAGTCCATGCACACGGCCCTCGTTGTCGACGACGGCCATCTCGTCATAGCCCATCTTGCACGAGCACGACGGATGAAACGCCGTCTCCGCCCGCATGCGCACGAAGGTGTCGAGTTGCTCGTCGGTCGTCAATTCCGCGCCGGGGTTCAGCTCGCGGCCGCGATAGCGGTCGAGCGCCGGCTGGCGCATGATCTCGCGCGTGACCCGGATGCCGTCGCGGAATTCGCGCCAGTCGAGCGGATCGGACATGTAGTTGAACAGGATGCTCGGATGCGCGCCCGGATCGCGCGACGTGAGCTTCACCCGGCCGCGGCTCGGCGAGCGCATCGACCCGACGTGCGCCTGGAAGCCGTGCATCCTGATCGCGTTCGAACCGTTGTAGTTGATCGCGACCGGCAGGAAGTGATACTGGATGTTCGGCCACAGATCGTCGTCGCGGGTGCGGATGAAGCCGCCGGCTTCGAACTGGTTGCTCGCGCCGATCCCGGTTCCATGCAGCATCCATTCGAGCCCGATCGCCGGCTGGTTCCACCACTGCAACGCCGGGTATAGCGACACCGGCTCCTTGCATTCGTACTGGATGTACATCTCCAGATGGTCCTGGAGGTTTTCGCCGACGCCGGGCAGGTCGTGCACCAGCGGAATGTCGAGTTCGCGCAGCCACGTCGAGCGGCCTACGCCCGAGCGTTGCAGCAGTTGCGGCGATGCGATCGCGCCGCTGCACACCAGCACTTCGCGGCGCGCCTGTGCAGTCACTGCATGGCCATGATGCAGATACGCGACGCCAATCGCCCGCTTGCCCGAGAACAGCACGCGATCGGTCATGGCGTGCGTCACGATGGTCAGATTCGCCCGCGTCTTTGCGCGATCCAGATAGCCGCGCGCGGTGCTCGCGCGCCGGCCGTTCGCGGTGACGGTGCGATCCATCGGCCCGAAGCCTTCCTGCTGGTAGCCGTTCAGATCCTCGGTGCGTGGAAAGCCTGCCTGCACACCGGCTTCGACCATCGCGGCGAAAAGCGGATTGTTGCCGGGTTTGCTCGTCGTCACGTGCACCGGGCCGTCGCCGCCGTGATACGCGTTCGCGCCCACGTCGCGCGTTTCGGCCTTGCGGAAGTATGGCAGGCAATCCAGATAGGTCCAGTTTTCCAGACCCTGGCGCGTGGCCCAGTTGTCGTAGTCGAGCGCATTGCCGCGGATGTAGCACATGCCGTTGATCAGCGACGAACCGCCAAGCCCCTTGCCGCGCCCGCATTCCATGCGCCGGTTGTTCATGTGCGGTTCGGGGTCGGTCTCGTACGCCCAGTTATAGCGGCGCCCTTGCAGCGGATACGCGAGCGCCGCGGGCATCTGCGTGCGAAAGTCGAAGCGGTAATCGGGGCCGCCTGCTTCGAGCAGCAGCACGGTCACGTCGGCGTCTTCGCTCAGGCGCGAGGCGAGCACGTTGCCCGCGGAGCCCGCGCCGACGATGATGTAGTCGTATTCGTTCGAGGCCATCGCGATCGCTCCCTAGAACACCGGTTGATACGGGCCGAGTTCGACCTGCACGGATTTGATGCGCGTGTAGTGTTCGAGCGTCGTGATGCCGTTCTCGCGGCCGACGCCCGATTGTTTGTAGCCGCCTACCGGCATTTCCGCGGGCGACTCGCCCCATGTGTTGATCCAGCAAATGCCGGCTTCGAGCTGATGAATCACGCGATGCGCACGCGCCAGGTTCTCGGTCACGACGCCGGCGGCGAGACCGTAGGCAGTATGATTGGCGCGCGCGATCGCTTCGTCTTCGTCGTCGAACACGAGGATGCTCATGACGGGGCCGAAGATTTCTTCGCGCACGATGCGCATGTCGTCACGACAGCCTGAGAAAACCGTCGGCTCGACATATTGGCCGTTGCCGAAGTGGCCTTCGGCGATGCGCTTGCCACCCGCCACCAGCCGCGCGCCTTCCTGCACGCCGCTTTCGATGTAGCCGAGCACCTTCTGCAATTGCGCGGCGCTCACCAGCGGACCGAAATTGGTGTCGGCAGCGGTAGGCGCGCCGACGCGAATGCGCTTCACACGCTCCAGCACCAGCGCTTCGAAGCGTTCGAGCACGCTGCGCTGCACGAACACGCGCGTGCCGTTGGTGCAGACCTGACCGGAGCTGAAGAAGTTGGCGCTCATCGCAATGTCGGCGGCACGCTCGAGGTTGGCGTCGTCGAAGACGAGCAGGGGCGACTTGCCGCCCAGTTCCATCGTCACTTCCTTGAGCGACGACGCGCCCGCGAGCGACATCACCTTCTTGCCCGTTTCCACGCCACCGGTGAACGAGATCTTGGCGATGTCCGGATGTGCCGCGAGCATCGCGCCGACGCGTCCATCGCCCTGAACGACGTTGAACACGCCGGCCGGCACGCCGGCTTCGGTGTAAATCTCCGCGAGTTTCAGCGCGGACAGCGGCGTGATTTCACTCGGTTTGAAGATCATCGCGTTGCCGGCCGCCAGCGCGGGCGCCGACTTCCAGCACGCGATCTGGATCGGATAGTTCCATGCGCCAATCCCCGCGCATACGCCGAGCGGTTCGCGCCGCGTATAAACGAACGACGACGGCCGCAACGGAATCTGCTGGCCCTCGATGGCGGTGGCAAGCCCCGCGTAATACTCGATGACGTCCGCGCCGGTGACGATATCGACCGCCTTGGTTTCGGCGATCGGCTTGCCGGTGTCGCGCGTTTCGAGCGCGGCGAGTTCGTCGTTGCGTTCGCGCAGGATATCGACCGCGCGGCGCAGAATGCGCGAGCGCTGCATCGCAGTCAACGCCGCCCATGCGCGCTGACCGTCGCGCGCCGATTGCACCGCGCGATCGATGTCGGCCGCCGAGGCCTGCTGCACCGTCGCCAGCGTTTCGCCGGTGGCGGGGTCGAGCGTGTCGAAGGTTTCGCCGCCTGTCGCGTCGACGTAGGCGCCACCTATATAGAGACGTTGCGTTGCGAATGCCGGCATGGCGTGCTCCTTCCGATAAGAAAAAATTCAGTTGCGTGCTGAGAGAACCAGGTCGATGTAGTCGTTGGCCACGCGCAGCGCTGCTTTGGTGTCGAACGGCTCGCCGGACAGCGCGCCGCGCAGCCATAACCCGTCGATCAGCGCGGCCAGGCCGCTGGCCGCGCGCCGCGCCGCAGGCCGCGGCAGCGCTTTCGAAAAATCCGCGCACAGATTCGAGTTCAGGCGGCGCGTGTTCACGTATTGCAGCCGCTGCAGTTGCGGCTTGTGCATGCTCTCGGACCAGAACGCGAGCCACGTCTTCATCACCGGGCCGCTGGTCTGCTCCGCGTCGAAATTGGCCGCGACCACGGCGCGCAGTTTCGAGCGCGGGTCCGCCTTCGCCGCGCGGCGCCGGCGCGCGGTGGCGTGCCACAGATGGCGCAACACGTGACGCATGGTGGCTTCGAGCAAGCCGTCCTTGTCGCCGAAATAGTGGCTGACGATGCCGGTGGAAATGCTCGCGCGCTGCGCGACCGAGGCGAGCGTCGCGCCGGCCAGACCCGCCTGATCGATGGTCAGGAGCGTCGCGTCGATCAATTGCGCGCGGCGGATTTCGCGCATTCCGAGTTTGGGCATGGCGTGACAGGCGATAGGCCGAGCTGGGTTCGATGGCGCATGTTAGGTTTTTTATATTGAACGGTCAATCAATAAAAAACGGGTTGCATCAACGTGCGCAAGGGTTACGCCGCGCGTGTCGGCTACGGCCAAACCGGTGTCGCGTTCGATACATGTCCTTTGTCGCGGCGGGCACTACGCTCGTTGAACGGCGCGCGAAGTCGGCGAGGTCGAATCAAGCGCGCCGCTCACAAGACATGGAGACGAACAATGAGCAGCAATCGTGGCGTCGTGTATCTAGGGCAGGGCAAGGTGGAAGTGCAGTCGATCGACTATCCGAAGATGGTCGATCCGAGCGGCCGGGCGATCGGCCATGGGGTGATTCTGAAGGTGGTGAGCACGAATATTTGCGGCTCCGACCAGCATATGGTGCGTGGCCGCACGACCGCCGAAGTCGGCCTCGTGCTCGGCCACGAGATTACCGGCGAGGTGATCGAGATCGGCCGCGACGTCGAAACGCTGTCGATCGGCGACCTGGTGTCGGTGCCGTTCAACGTTGCCTGCGGGCGCTGCCCGACCTGCAAGGCACAACATACCGGCGTGTGTCTGAACGTGAATCCGTCGCGGGCGGGCGGTGCTTATGGATATGTCGACATGGGCGGCTGGATCGGCGGCCAGGCCGAGTACGTGATGGTGCCGTACGCCGACTTCAATCTGCTGAAGTTTCCCGACCACGCCCAGGCGATGGCAAAGATCCGCGATCTCACCTGTCTGTCCGACATTCTGCCGACCGGTTATCACGGCGCGGTCATGGCGGGCGTCAAGCCCGGCGCCACCGTTTATATTGCAGGCGCGGGGCCGGTGGGGATGGCTGCGGCCGCGTCGGCGCGCCTGCTCGGTGCGGCGTGCACGATCGTCGGCGACATGAACGAGGCGCGTCTCGCGCATGCCCGCAAGATGGGTTTCCAGACCATCGACCTGTCGAAGGATGCGACGCTGGGCGAACAGATCGAACAAATCCTCGGCAAGCCCGAGGTGGATTGCGCGGTGGACTGCGTCGGCTTCGAAGCGCACGGCCACGGCAGCAGCGGCCAGCACGAGGAAGCGCCGGCCACGGTGCTCAATTCGCTGATGGAAATCACCCGGGCCGCCGGTGCGATCGGCATTCCGGGCCTCTACGTGACGGACGACCCGGGCTCCGCCGATGCCGCCGCGCGCAAAGGCAGCCTGAGCATCCGCTTCGGACTCGGCTGGGCCAAGTCGCACTCGTTCCACACCGGGCAGACGCCGGTGATGAAGTACAACCACAATCTGATGCAGGCCATTTTGTGGGACCGGCTGCCGATCGCGGATATCGTGAACGTGACTGTCGTGTCGCTCGACGAAGCGCCCGAAGGTTACCGGCAGTTCGACGGCGGCGCACCACGTAAGTTTGTGCTCGATCCGCATGGGCTGTTGAAGGCGGCCTGACGCAAGCCGTTGCATCATGCATGCGTTGGGCGCTTCCCGCGTTCAACGCATGCATATCCACGACGACGGCAACACGACCCGAGCCGCCCCAGCGGCCTGGACTCACGCCGCCATGACAGGCGGCGCGGCGAGGGAAGGCGCCCGCTTGCGGCGCTCGCGCGTCGGCGCGGTGCCGAACGCGTCGCGATAGCTCTTCGAGAAGTGGCAGGCCGACTGGAAACCGCAGGCCATCGTGATATGCATGATCGACATGTCGGTCTGCAGCAGCAATTCGCGGGCGCGCCGCAGCCGCAACGTCAGATAGTAATGCGTCGGCGTCATGCCGAGATGCTCGCGGAACAGCCGCTGCAATTGCCGTTGCGACATGCCCGCCAGCCGTGCGAGTTCTTCGCGTGAAAGCGGCTCCTCGATATTGTTCTCCATCAGCGAGATCACTTCGAAGAGCGACTTGTTGGCCGAGCCGAGCCGCGCCACCAGCGGCATTTTCTGCTGCGCACTCGTATCGCGCACGTGTTCGACGATGAATTGCTCCGCGATCTGCGTGATACGCGCCGTGCCGACTCGCGGCGCGATCAGGTTCAGCATCATGTCGAGCGGCGCGACGCCGCCCGTGCAGGTGACGCGATCGCGATCGATCACGAACAGTTCTTTCAGAAAGCGCGTATCGGGAAACTCCTCCTTCAGCGCCGACATGTTCTCCCAGTGAATCGCACACGCGTAGCCGGCCAGCAAACCGGCGCGCGCCAGCGCATAAGTGCCGGTGCACAGGCTGCCGAGCACGCTGCCCATGCGGGCAAAGCGGCGCAACGCGGAAAGATGGGCGGGCGTGGTCGCGCGCTGCACGTCGATGCCACCGACCACGAACACGATATCGGGCACGCCGACGCATTCGACCGGGCCGGTGTCGACCGCCAGGCCGTTGCTCGCCGTCACCGGCCCGCCTTCGGGACTCACGATCGACCAGCGGTAGAGCGTCTGTCCAGACAGGTAGTTCGCCATGCGCAGCACTTCGATCGCGTTGGTAAACGCGATCATCGTGAAGTTGGGAACCGGCATGAACGCGAAGTGCGACAGCGCCGCAGTGCGATCGGTGGACATGGGGGAAATGAATCCTTCAATCTGTAATGTCGTGTCGCCGTGGGGCGCGGCGAACCCTTTGATTTTGAGGACTAGGGCAACTACCGTGCCATCGGGCTAAACCCTCGGTTGCGCTTGAGTTGCGCGTCAAACGGCTTGGATAGCTAAATAACTGGCACCAGAACGGCGCCGCAGCCGCCCGCTGACGCACCCGAACAGCGCATGAAGTTCAGCTGCAGTGCAGCAATATCATCGTCGCCGTGAACACGAAGCGCCGACTTGTGGAAAAAGGACGTGCATGGCGGAAAAGGCAAAGAACGCGTCTGAATTCGTAAATTGACGCGCGAGGCGAGCGTCAAGAATAGATGCAATGCAGACCGGTACTGGCGGGCCTTCAGGGCCGCTTCCGGCACTCCGTCAACGCCTGTTTCCTGAACCCACGGACCTTCCATGTCGAACCCGAATCCTTTCTTTGAAGAATCGCTGGCCACGCGCGATGCGTCGGTGCGCGGCGCTATTTTGAAAGAGCTGGAGCGCCAGCAGTCGCAAGTCGAATTGATCGCGTCGGAAAACATCGTGTCGCACGCGGTGCTCGAAGCGCAGGGCTCGGTGCTGACCAACAAATATGCGGAAGGGTATCCAGGCAAGCGTTACTACGGCGGCTGTGAATACGTCGACGTAATCGAAACGCTGGCGCTCGACCGGATCAAGCAGCTGTTCAACGCGAAGTTCGCCAACGTGCAGCCGCATTCGGGCGCGCAGGCGAACGGTGCGGTGATGCTCGCGCTGGTCAAGCCCGGCGATACGGTGCTCGGCATGTCGCTCGACGCGGGCGGCCACCTGACCCACGGCGCGAAGCCGGCGCTGTCGGGCAAATGGTTCAACGCGGTGCAGTACGGCGTCAATCGCGACACGATGCTGATCGATTACGAGCAGATCGAGGAACTCGCGCAGCAACACAAACCGGCGCTCCTGATCGCCGGCTTCTCGGCTTACCCGCGCGCGCTGGACTTCGCACGGCTGCGCGCGATCGCGGACGGCGTCGGCGCGAAGCTGATGGTGGATATGGCGCACATCGCCGGCGTGATTGCAGCGGGGCGCCATCAGAATCCGGTCGAACACGCGCATGTCGTCACGTCCACTACGCACAAGACCTTGCGCGGTCCGCGCGGCGGCTTTGTCCTGACGAATGACGAAGACATCGCCAAAAAGATCAATTCCGCGGTCTTCCCCGGCTTGCAGGGCGGCCCGCTGATGCATGTGATCGCCGGTAAGGCGGTCGCCTTCGGCGAGGCGCTGCAACCGGGCTTCAAGACTTACATCAACAACGTGCTCGCCAACGCGCAGGCGCTGGGCGAGGTGCTGAAGGCGGGCGGCGTCGATCTGGTCACCGGCGGCACCGACAACCATCTGCTGCTGGTCGATTTGCGTCCGAAGGGGCTCAAGGGCAATCAGGTCGAGCAGGCGCTGGAACGCGCGGGCATCACCTGCAACAAGAACGGCATTCCGTTCGACACCGAGAAGCCGACCGTCACGTCCGGCGTTCGCCTCGGCACGCCGGCGGGCACGACACGCGGCTTCGGCGTCGCCGAGTTCCGCGAGACCGGGCGGCTGATCGTCGACGTGCTCGATGCGCTGCGCGACCATCCGGAAGGCCATGCGGCAACCGAACAACGCGTGCGCCGCGAGATTTTCGCGCTGTGCGAACGCTTTCCCATCTACTGAGCACGCCTGGAGCAAACGATGAGCAACCTGCACGACAACAGCATCATCATCGACGGTCTGAACATTTCGAAGTTCGAGCGCTCGGTGTTCGAGGACATGAGGAAGGGCGGCGTAACCGCGGTGAACTGCACGGTGTCGGTCTGGGAAAGCTTCCAGAAGACGGTCGACAACATCGCCGAAATGAAGCAGCAGATTCGCGAGTACGGTGAAATCCTCACGCTGGTGCGCACCACCGATGACATTTTCCGCGCGAAGAAAGAGAACAAGACCGGCATCATCTTCGGCTTCCAGAACGCGCACGCGTTCGAGGACAACCTCGGCTATATCGAAGCGTTCAAGGACCTCGGCGTGAACGTGGTCCAGCTTTGCTACAACACGCAGAATCTGGTCGGCACCGGCTGTTATGAACGCGACGGCGGACTGTCGGGTTACGGGCGCGAAGTGATCCAGGAGATGAACCGCGTCGGCATCATGGTTGATCTGTCGCATGTGGGCGGCACGACGTCGTCCGAAGCGATTGCCGCGTCGAAAAAACCGGTGTGCTACTCGCATTGCTGCCCGTCGGGACTGAAAGAGCATCCGCGCAACAAGTCCGACGAACAACTGAAAGAGATCGCCGATGCGGGCGGTTTCGTCGGCGTGACGATGTTCGCGCCGTTCCTGAAGCGCGGCCCGGACGCGACGGTCGAAGATTACCTCGAAGCGATCGAATACGTGGTCGATCTGATCGGCGAAGACCAGGTCGGTATCGGCACGGACTTCACGCAAGGCTATAGCACCGAGTTCTTCGACTGGATCACCCACGACAAGGGCCGTTATCGCCAACTGACGAACTTCGGCAAAGTCGTGAATCCGGAAGGCATCCGTACGATCGGCGAGTTTCCGAACCTGACGGCCGCGATGGAGCGCGCCGGCTGGAGCGAGACGCGCATCAGGAAGATCATGGGCGAGAACTGGGTTCGAGTGTTCGGCGAAGTGTGGACGGTCTGATCTCCATTCGCCGATAAAACCGCCCACATATAAAACGGAGTCTCCACATGCAACCTCAACTGCCTATCGACGTCGATCCGAACACCGGCGTCTGGACCACCGACGCGCTGCCGATGCTCTACGTGCCGCGTCATTTCTTCACCAACAATCACACCGCCGTCGAAGAAGCGCTCGGCCGCGATGCGTATGCCGAGATTCTCTACAAGGCCGGCTACAAGTCCGCGTACTTCTGGTGCGACAAGGAAGCGAAGCAGCACGGCATTGCCGGCATGGCGGTGTTCGAGCATTACCTGAACCGCTTGTCGCAACGCGGCTGGGGCCTCTTCAGGATCACGGAAGCGGATCCGTCCAGCGCGCGTGCGCGCATCGAACTGCATCACTCGTCGTTCGTGCTCGCGCAGCCGGGCAAGGAAGGCAAGCTTTGCTACATGTTCGCCGGCTGGTTCGCGGGCGCGATGGACTGGGTCAACGACACCGCACCGGATGCGGTGAAGAAGGGGCCGCCGTCCTGGTCGAAGGAAGCGCAATGCGCGGCTGAAGGCCACGATCACTGCGTATTCGAAGTGTCGCCGCTCGCGTCGTAATGGCGCACTAATCCGCCCACGAAAGCGCCCACCAAGCGCCCACGAAAACGCGCCCGGCACAGCGCAATAAGCCTATCCATTCCGAGGTCGATCGCGATGCGTTACCCGAACCTTTTCAAGCCTCTCACGCTGAACCAGTTGACCTTGCGCAACCGCATCGTCAGCACTGCGCATGCCGAGGTCTATGCGGAGCCGGGCGGTTTGCCGGGCGACCGTTATATCCGTTACTACGAGGAAAAGGCGAAGGGCGGCGTCGGCCTCGCCGTGTGCGGCGGGTCGAGCCCGGTTTCGATCGACAGTCCGCAAGGCTGGTGGAAGTCGGTGAACCTCTCGACCGACAAGGTCATCGATCCGCTCGCGCGCCTCGCCGAAGCGATGCACCGGCACGGCGCGAAGATCATGATTCAGGCCACCCACATGGGCCGCCGCTCGGCATTTCACGGCGAACATTGGCCGCATCTGATGTCGCCGTCCGGCGTGCGCGAGCCGGTGCACCGCGGCAACGCCAAGATCATCGAAGTGGAAGAGATTCGCCGCATTATCAGCGACTTCGCGGCGGCCGCGAAACGCGTGAAGGATGCCGGCATGGACGGCGTCGAAATCTCGGCGGCGCACCAGCATCTGATCGACCAGTTCTGGAGCCCGCGCACGAATTTCCGTACCGACGAATGGGGCGGCTCGCTCGAAAACCGGCTGCGTTTCGGCACTGAAGTATTGAAGGCGGTGCGCGAAGCTGTAGGTGCCGATTTCTGCGTCGGACTGCGCATGTGCGGCGACGAATTCCATGAAGACGGCCTCGACCACGAACAACTGAAAGAGATCGCCCAGGCCATGGCGGAGTCGGGCCTGATCGATTACGTCGGCGTGATCGGGTCGGGCGCGGACACGCACAATACCCTGGCGAACTGCATGCCGCCGATGGCGCTGCCGCCCGAGCCGTTCGTGCATCTCGCAGCCGGCATCAAGTCGGTGGTGAAGCTGCCGGTGATGCACGCGCAAAGCATCCGCGATGCAGGGCAGGCCGAGCGGCTGCTGGCGAGCGGCATGGTCGATCTGGTGGGCATGACGCGCGCGCAGATTGCCGATCCGCACATGGTGATCAAGATTCGCGACGGCCGGGAAGACGAGATCAAGCAGTGCGTCGGCGCGAACTATTGCATCGACCGGCAGTACAACGGGCTCGACGTGCTGTGCGTGCAGAACGCGGCGACTTCGCGTGAAGCAACCATGCCGCACGTGATCGCGAAGACGCGCGGGCCGAAGCGCAAGGTGGTCGTGGTCGGCGCGGGTCCGGCCGGACTCGAGGCGGCGCGCGTCGCGAAGTCGCGCGGTCACGACGTGGTGCTGTTCGAGAAGAACGATTACGTCGGCGGGCAGATCATGCTGGCCGCGAAAGCGCCGCAGCGCGAACAGATGGCGGGCATCGTGCGCTGGTTCGACATGGAGACGAAGCGGCTTGGTGTCGACCGCCGCCTTGGCGTTGCCGCGGACGAAAAAACCATCATGGCGGAGAAGCCGGACATCGTCGTGCTGGCCACAGGCGGCTCGTCGTTCACGTCGCAAGTGGCCGCGTGGGGCGTCGAGCAGGGACTCGCGGTGAGTTCGTGGGACGTGCTGTCGGGCAAGGTCGAGCCGGGCAAGAACGTGCTCGTCTATGACGGCGTCAGCACGCATGCCGGCGCGGGCGTCGCGGATTTCATGTCGAGCCGCGGCTCGAACGTCGAGATCGTGACGCCGGACGTGAAGGTGGCCGACGACGTCGGCGGCACCACATTCCCGATTTTCTATCGCCGCCTCTATGCACAAGGCGTGATCCACACGCCGAACTACTGGCTCGACAAGGTGTATGAGGAAGACGGCAAGAAGATCGCCGTGATCCGCAACGAGTACACCGAGGAGCAGGAAGAACGCGCGGTCGATCAGGTGGTGATCGAAAACGGCAGCACGCCGAACGACGCGTTGTACTGGGCGCTCAAGCCGGAGTCCGTGAATCGCGGCCAGGTCGACGTGCATAAGCTGTTCGCGTCGGAGCCGCAGCCCTCGTTGAGCGAGGAACCCGGCAACGGCCGCTTCCTGCTGTTCCGCGTCGGCGACTGCATTTCGATGCACAACATTCACGGCGCGATCTACGACGCGCTGCGCCTTTGCAAGGATTTCTGACGATGAGCCCCGTGTTTGTCATCACTGTCCTGCTGTGGGTTTCGGTGGCCGGCCTGGCGTTCGCACTCGCAAAACGCGCGGCTTACTGGCGCGAAGGCCGCGCCACGGCGGCGGGCGCCTATGGCTGGACCAACCTTCTCGCGATTCCCAAGCGCTATTTCGTCGACCTGCATCATGTCGTCGCGCGCGATCCGTACATCGCGAAGACGCACGTCGCGACCGCGGGCGGCGCGATTCTCGCGATGGCGCTGGTGTTCGTCAACTACGGTCTGGCGATCTACTCGCCGTGGCTCGACAAGCTGATCTTTCTGGCTGCGCTCGTGATGCTGGTCGGCGCGGTGTTCGTCTGGCGCCGGCGGCATGGCGCGAAGGCGGTGCCGGCGCGGCTCTCGCGCGGGCCTTGGGATCATCTGCCGCTGCTGCTGGGTTCGTTCGCGCTCGGCCTGGTGCTGTTTATCGCGTTGCCCGCCGCCGCGATGTCCGGGGCGCTTGCGATCATCGTCGCGTTGCTGATCGCCGCGGGTGCTTTCACGATGACGTTCGGCGCAGCGCGCGGCGGCCCGATGAAGCATGCGCTCGCCGGCTTGTTGCACCTCGCGTTTCATCCGCGTCAGGAGCGCTTTGCCGAGCGCAACGACCACGACGTCGTGCCGCCGACCGCATTGAAGGCGCCGCTGCTCGACGCGAAGGAATACGGCGTTGGCAAGCCGGTCGAGTTTCGCTGGAACCAGTTGCTGAGCTTCGACGCCTGCGTGCAGTGCGGCAAGTGCGAAGCGGCGTGTCCCGCGTTCGCCGCCGGCCAGCCGCTCAACCCGAAGAAGCTGATTCAGGATCTCGTCACCGGCATGGTGGGCGGCACGGACGCCGAATATGCGGGCAGCCCGACGCCCGGCATTCCGGTCGGCCAGCACAGCGGTGCGCCGGGCAAGCCGCTGATCTCGAGCCTGATCGAAGCGGATACGCTGTGGTCCTGCACGACCTGCCGCGCCTGCGTGCAGGAGTGCCCGATGCTGATCGAGCATGTGGATGCGATCGTCGACATGCGGCGCAATCAGACTTTGGTCGAAGGCAGCGTGCCAGGCAAAGGCCCGATCACGCTGGCGAATCTGCGCGAGACCGGCAGCGCGAACGGCTATGACATCGGCGCGCGTTACGACTGGGCCGTCGATTTGCAGGTGCAGGTGGCACAGCCGGGGCGGCCGGTCGACGTGCTGCTGATCGCCGGCGAAGGCGCGTTCGACATGCGCTATCAGCGCACGCTGCGCGCTCTGGTCAAGGTGCTGAATCGCGCGGGCATCGACTACGCGGTGCTCGGCGGCGTCGAAACCGATACCGGCGACACGGCGCGGCGTCTCGGCGACGAAGCGACGTTCCAGCAACTCGCCACCAAGCTGATCGGCACGCTTTCGCAGTACGCGTTCCGCAAGATCGTCACCGCCGACCCGCACGTGCTGCACAGCCTGCGCAACGAATACCGCGCGCTCGGCGGTTTCTACGAGGTGCAGCATCACACGGCGCTGATCGAAGAACTGGTCGCGAGCGGCAAGCTGTCGCCGCGCGCGGTCGCCGCATTCGCGGACCGCAAGATCACCTATCACGATCCGTGCTATCTGGGCCGCTATAACGGCGAGACGGAAGCACCGCGGCGCTTGCTGAAAACCATCGGCATCAAGGTGGTCGAGATGGAACGCAACGGCATGCGTGGACGTTGCTGCGGTGGCGGCGGCGGTGCGCCGTTGACCGACATTCCCGGCAAGAAACGCATTCCCGATATCCGCATCGCCGACGCGCGCGCGGTCGGCGCCGAGATCGTCGCGGTGGGCTGCCCCAACTGCACGGCGATGCTCGAAGGTGTGGTCGGCCCGCGTCCGGAAGTGCTCGACGTCGCCGAACTGGTCGCTGCTGCGCTGGAGTAACGCGATGAATAACCTCAAACGAATCGATCCGCGCCGGCCGTTCACGATCACGGCGGATGGGCTCAAGCGCATTACGCTCGGCGTGACGGGTGCAGCCGGCTCGATGGAATTTTCGATCGCGGGCGCTGCGCATCGCGCCCAGGTGAAGCCGCGCCGCACGACGGCCGCGCCGCAACGCGTGCTGTTGGTCGCCGCGCACGCCGAGCGCGGCGCGCTGGACGACCACGCGCGCCAGACCTTGGCCGCCGCCGCGCTGATCGCGGATGCGCAGAGCGAAGTCGTGCTGCTCGTATTCGGCGAATTCGGCGACGATGCCGCCGCGCTCGGCGCTGACAAGCTGATCGAGTTGCCGATGTTCGACCGTCGTACGTTCTCGCCGGTCGACGAATTGAACGCACTGGCCGCGTGCATCGCGGCGTATGCACCCGTGCACGTTTTCCTGCCCGACAACGCAACCGGCGACGGCGATCTTGGCCGCCGTTACGCCGCTGCTGTGAACGCGAGCGTCGCGACGCATGTCGTCGAGATCGATGCGACGCACGTCGCGACGTATATCCGGACCAATTCGGCATTCGCGGCGCGCGCGCTGCCGGAGGTCGTTCTGCTCGCGCCGAACGCCGTCGATCCAAAATTGCCGTTTGTCGGCGCGGGTGAGCGGGTCGTGTGGCGCTTCGATGGCGAGCCTGTTGCGTCCAAAGGTTCCATTCGCGACCTCGGCATCGAGGAAATCGATGCCGCTCAGCTTGCACTGGAAGAAGCGGATTTCATCGTATCGGCGGGTAACGGCGTGAGCGACGTCGCCGCGTTCGAGCGTCTGGCGGCCACCCTGGGTGCCGCGATCGGTGCGAGCCGCGTCGCCGTGGACGACGGCAAATTCACCCGCGACAAGCAGATCGGTGCGACCGGCAAGACCGTCGAAGCCAGCGTCTATATCGCCTTCGGCATTTCTGGCGCGGTCCAGCATTTGCAAGGCATCAAGGATTGCCGGCACGTGATCGCCGTGAATCTCGACGCCAGTGCGCCGATCGCCAAACGCGCCAATCTGACCGTCATCGCCGATGCGCAGGAAACCATTGCGGCGCTGAACGATGCCGCGGCGGCCGCGCGCAGTGCGCGCGGAACCGGCGCCACGCTATTGAAGTCCCCGGCTGCCGCGGAAGGAGCCCTCGCATGAAGATCGCCGTACTGGTTTCCGTGGGCCGTCATCCGGTCAGCGGCACCGCGCGCTACAGCCGTAACGATGCCGCCGCGCTGACGATCGCGCTCTCGCTCGCAACAGCGCACGGCGCGACGCTCGATGTGTTGCATGCGGGCGATCCGTCGAATCCCGCGCTGCAGGAGTATCTCGCGCTCGGCGCGCGCTGTGTCGAAGTGCTCGACGTGCGCGATGTGCCTTCAACGCCTGATTTGCAGGGCGATGCGGTAGTGCCGCTTGCCGCGCGTCTGCAAGGCTACGATCTCGTGCTGACCGGCACCCGTGCCGAGGGCGCGTTCGATAGCGGCATGTTGCCGTACCGGCTCGCTAGCACGCTCGACATTCCGCTTGTCGGCGCTGCGGTCGATCTGACGATCCGCGACGGTAGCGCGGAAGTTCGGCAATTCATGCCGAAGGGCTTGCGCCGGCGCGTCGAGGCCAAGCTGCCCGCGCTGGTCGCCGTGCATCCGCTGGCGAACGCCGCGCCCAGCTACGCATATGCACGGCTGCGCGAAGGCACGATCCGCCCGGTCGCAACACAAGCCGGCGGCAACGCCGACGACCTCGCCTGGACGACCCGTCCCGCGACTGCCAAACCGGTGCGCCTCGCCGCCGCCGAAAAGCGTTCCGGGCACGCCCGCATGCTGTCGGCGACAACAACCGAAAGCCGCGGCGGCAGCGTCGTAATTGAAGGGAGTTCCGTCGAAAAAGCACAAGTGATTCTCGCGTATTTGCGCGAGCATCAACTCGTGGATTACTGATTTCCGGTTCAGGCGAGCATGCGACCAGGAGGGCCTGGCGCGGCGCCAGATGTGACATGCAACGGAGCACACCATGAAAGTTTCCGCAGACGTTCGCGCAATGATCGAACGCCGCAAAAAGAACTACACGCTGGAAGCGCCTTTCTATACGAGCGAGGAAATTTTCGCGCTCGACATGGACGCGATCTTCCGGCAACACTGGATTCAGGTCGCCGTCGAACCGGACGTGCCGGAGCCCGGCGACTACATCACAGTGGAAATCGGCCACGATTCAATTTTGATCGTGCGCGACGACGACATGCAGGTGAGGGCGTTCCATAACGTCTGCCGCCATCGCGGCTCGCGGCTGTGCAATACGGATAAAGGCTCGCTCGGCAATATCGTCTGCCCGTATCACAGTTGGACCTACAACCTGAGCGGCGACCTGATGTTCGCCGAGCACATGGGCGACCAGTTCGACCGCTGCAAACATAGTCTGAAGACTGTCCACGTCGAGAATCTCGCCGGGTTGATCTTCATCTGTCTGGCGGACAATCCACCCGCCGACTTCGCCGTCGTGCGCGCGGCAATGGAGCCGTATCTGCTGCCGCACGATCTGGCGGGCTGCAAGGTCGCTGCGTCGATCGACATCATCGAGGAAGGCAACTGGAAGCTCACGATGGAGAACAATCGCGAGTGCTATCACTGCGTCGCGAACCATCCCGAGCTGACGGTTTCCCTCTATGAATACGGCTTCGGCTATCAACGCACGCCGGACAACGAAGAAGGCATGGCCGCATTCGAAGCGACCGTCGCGCGCCGTACTGCGCAATGGGAGGCGATGAAGCTGCCGTCCGCGGAGATCGAACGGCTTGCCGACCTCGTCACCGGTTTCCGCACGCAACGCTTGCCGCTCGATCGGGACGGCGAATCGCAGACGCTGGATGCGCGCGTCGCGTCGAAGAAACTGCTCGGCGGCTTCGAGCAGGCCGATCTCGGCGGCTTGTCGTTCTGGACGCAGCCGAATTCGTGGCATCACTTCATGAGCGACCACATCGTGAGTTTCTCGGTGATTCCGCTCTCCGCGGGTAAAACGCTGGTGCGCACCAAGTGGCTCGTGCACAAGGACGCACGGGAAGGCGTCGATTACGACGTGAACAATCTCACGGCCGTGTGGCGCGCGACGAACGACCAGGACCGCGCGCTCGTCGAGTACTCGCAACGCGGCGCGACCAGCAGCGCCTATGAGCCGGGTCCGTATTCGCCGTTCACCGAAGGGCTTGTCGAGAAATTCTGCGAGTGGTACATCGGCCGCATGGCGGATTACAGCAATGCACCCCAAACAACAGATGCCGGCGATGTTGCGCCGGCTGCGCACGGCGAAAAAGTCGTGTCCTTCAAGCGCTGAGCGCGACGCCGCAACCAGGAGCGGGAGAAAATAATGATGCGCGATCAGGCGACGTTTCAGCTCAGCCCGGAGCCGGTGCCCAACCGCGTTACCCAGCCGCGGTTCTGGGAGACGCTGCCCGCGCGCTGGAACAGCGATACCGACGACACGCTGGTGTGCTGCCAGGTCCGTCAGGAAACGCACGACGTCAAAAGCTTTTTCTTTCGTGCGCCGTCCGAACGGGCGTTTGTCTTTGAGCCCGGTCAGTTCATTACGCTGGAACTCGACATCGATGGCGAGGCGGTGAATCGCTGCTACACGATCTCGTCGCCGCCGACGCGCCCGCACACCATTTCGATCACCGTCAAGCGGGTGCCGGGCGGCAAGGTGTCGAACTGGCTGCACGACAATCTGCACGCCGGTGCGCAGGTTCGCGTGCTCGGGCCATCCGGTGAATTCACCTGCGCACGGCACCCGGCGCGCAAGTTCCTGTTCCTCTCAGCCGGTTCGGGCATCACGCCGCTGATGTCGATGAGCCGCGCGCATCACGAACTCGGCGAGGATAGCGACATCGTGTTCGTGCACAGCGCGCGTACGCCGGACGACATCATCTTCGCGCGCGAGCTGGATCTGATCGCGTCGAATCAGGCCAATTTCCGCACGGCGTTCGTGTGTGAACGGCTCGGTGCGCGCACCAACTGGCCAGGCGTAACGGGCTTTCTGACGTTGCCGCTGCTGAAGCTCATCGCACCGGATTTTCTGGATCGCGAGATTTTCACTTGCGGGCCCGCGCCGTACATGCAGGCGGTGCGCAATCTGCTCGATGAGGGCGGCTTCGATCGCCGCCACTATCACGAAGAAAGTTTTTCATTCGAGACAGTCGGCGAAGTGGCAACACAGTTGACGACCGTGCTCGTCGCAGACGCGTTGCAGACCGCGGATGTGGAGCGTTTTGCGGATGCACGTGAACAGGCGCCGGGTTTCGCGCCGGCTCCAGTCGAGACGGAAACGAAATTCAAGGTGAGCTTCGCGAAGAGCAATCGCGAGATCGAATGCGGCAGCGGGCAGCACGTGCTCGACGCCGCCAAAAAATCTGGCGTGCGGCTGCCGGCGTCTTGCACGCAAGGCATGTGCGGCACCTGCAAGGTCAAACTCGTATCCGGCGAAGTCGCTATGAAACACGCGGGCGGGATTCGCCAGCGCGAGATCGACCAGGGGATGGTGCTGCTGTGTTGCAGCAAGCCGCTGAGCGATCTGGTGGTGGATAAATAAGACAATAAAACGAGTGCGGGGAGCGAAGTCGCGTCCTGACAACTCGATGTCGGAAATGAACGTTACCCGGTAATTCTGGCTAGCGATTCTTAATGCTTAATGGGTAGTTTGGATGGCGAACGGGAGAGCGACGATGAGACTGATCAGGAAGGTATTGGTATTGAGCGCGTTGGGCGCAGCGCTGGCTGCAACCAGCGCGGGTGTGTCGGCCGATGCGAAGCCGACCATCAAGATCGGCTATGTGGAAGGCTGGGACGACAGCGTCGCGACCTCGAACGTGGCCGCGCGCGTGATCGAGAAGCGGCTCGGCTACCAGGTGCAACTTGTGCCGGTCGCGGCCGGTGTGATGTGGCAGGGCGTGGCGCGCGGCGACCTCGACGCGACGTTGTCCGCGTGGCTGCCGATCACGCACGGCGCGTACTGGAATAATTTCAAGGACAAGGTCGTCGACCTCGGCCCGAACTTCAACGATGCGAAGATCGGTTTGATCGTGCCTGAGAACGCCGACGTGAAGACGGTCGGCGATCTGGAAGCGAAGAAGGCGGAGTTCGGCTCGCGCATCGTCGGTATCGATGCCGGCGCGGGCGTGATGCAGAAGACCAGCGAGGCGATCAAGGCCTACAACCTGAATTATCAGTTGATGCCGAGTTCGGGCAGCGCAATGACCGCGGAACTGGCGCGCTCGGAAGCGGCGAGCAAGCCGATCATCGTGACCGGCTGGAAGCCGCATTGGATGTTCGCGAAGTACAAGCTCAAGTTCCTCGACGATCCGAAGAAAGTGTTCGGCGAATCGGAGCACGTGGATAGCGTCGTGAATCCGGATCTCGAGAAGAAGGCGCCGACGGTGGTTGCGTTCCTCAAGAAGTTCCAGTGGAAACCGGGCGAGATCGACAGCGTGATGCTGGCCACGCAGAACGGCGAGAAGCCGACTGCTGCTGCCGATGCGTGGATTGGTGCGCATGCGGATCGTGTGGATAGCTGGGTGAAGTGACGCCGAGGTGATGCGATTGATTGCCGAATGAGTTGCCGCTTTGGAGCGGCAACACTTCTAAAAACGCCGCTAAATAGCGGCGTTTTTTTATTGCAGCACGACAGTTCGATCGCCATTGATGAACACCCGCCGCTCGATGAATGCCTTCACTGCGCGCGCGAGCGTGATGCACTCCACGTCGCGCCCCGTCGCGAGCAAGCGTTCCGGGCTGTACGAGTGATCGACTCGCTCCACCACCTGTTCGATGATCGGGCCTTCATCGAGATCGTCGGTGACGAAATGCGCGGTCGCGCCGATCAGTTTCACGCCGCGCGCATGCGCCTGATGATACGGTTTCGCGCCCTTGAAGCCGGGCAGAAACGAATGGTGAATATTGATCGCACGTGCCGCGAGCGCGCGGCTCGTTTCGCCGGAAAGAATCTGCATGTAGCGCGCGAGGATCATCAGTTCCGCGCCCGAAGTCTCGAACAGATCGAGCAGACGCGCCTCCTGCTGCGGTTTCGTGTCGGCGCTGATCGGCAGATGATGGAACGGCAAGCCGTGCTGCTGCGCGAGCGGTTCGAAGTCGCGATGATTCGAGCCGATGCCGACGATATCCATTTTCAGTTCGCCCATGCGCCAGCGGAACAGCAGATCGGCAAGACAGTGTTCCAGCTTCGATACCATGATCAGCACCTTGGGACGCGTGCCGACGTCGTGCATCGCCCATGTCATCTGAAAGCGTTCGGCGATCGGTTCGAACTCGCGCTGTAGCGCACCGACGTGCAGCGGCTCATCACGCTCGACGCCATGAAACACGCAACGCACGAAGAAGCGCTCGCTGAGGTCGTCGTCGAACACGGTCAGTTCGTCGATATAGCAATGGTGCCGGTCGAGAAAGCCGACGACGGCGGCGACCTGGCCCGCCGCGCTCGGACACGCGACGGTGAGAACCAGTTGATCGGGACGGGAATCGGCGGACATGCGCTCTCCACTTAGGCGATAGGGCAACGCCGCGGGGCGCGGCATGCATCGTCGAAGTAGAGCAAATCAGCGATACCCACGGATAGAAGCTAACCGCCGTCGCGCTGGAATGGGAGCGTCAGCGGCTACTCGGCATCGAGCCCGCACTCGCCCAGCAGCCATTGGCGGAATGCGTTGATCGCGGGTGTAGCCGCGCGCTGCGTGACGAGCAGATAGCCGCGTTCGGTGACGACCGGCGTATCGAACAGTTCGACGAGTTGCCCAGTCGCGAGAAGTTCGTCAACTAACGGTGCCCATCCGAGCGCGACACCCTGGCCCATGATTGCCGCATGCGCCACCAGCGTAAAGCTGTTGAACGTGATGCTGCGATGCGCGGCCGGCGCGTCGAGACCCTGCGCGGCGAACCAGTCGGCCCACGACAGCCAACGTGCCGGATGGGTCGGTTCGAGATGCAGCAGCGGCAGCCTTGTCAGATCGGACGGCGAGCGCAACTGTGGATGTGCGGCGAGAAAAGCCGGACTGCACACCGGCGTGACGCGCTCCGGGAACAGTTTGACTGCGCCGCGGGCGGTCCAGTCCGCATCTTCATCGCCGAAAGCGATCGCAATGTCCGCCTGATTGTGCGATGGATCGAACACGTTCTGCGACGTGATGATCTTGACGTCGACGTCCGGCATCAGCGCCTTGAATTGCGACAGGCGCGGCATTAGCCAGTAGGTCGCGAAGCCGAAGTCGGTGCACAGCGTGAGCGTTTGCGGCGTGTGCCGTGCGCGGATCCCGGCGGTGGCGAGGCGAATCGTGTCGAGCGCGTTACGAACTGCTTCGAAAAGGCGCACGCCGTCTTCCGTCAGCGTGACGCCGCGGTGGCCGCGCTCGAATAGCGGCGCGCCGAGCGCTTCTTCGAGCTGCACGACGCGCTGACTGACCGCCGGCTGTGTCGAGCCCAGTTCGCGCGCGGCCGCTGTGAAGCTGGCCAGGCGCGCTGCCGATTCGAACATCGTCAACGCCTGCATCGGCGGCAAGCGATCCTGCCTCGACATAATCCCCCCTTATAGGCACATAACGATTTGCTGTCTTCACAGCGGCGAATTGGACGGCAATAGTAGTGCGCATGCCGGGACCGCACTCACGTCCCGCTACTTGCTTCAACACTTGCACCGACACTTGCGATTCTATTCGAGGCGCGCTCCAATGCTTGACACGAAACCGAATATCCTTATTCTGATGGCCGATCAGATGACGCCGTTCGCGCTTGCCGCATACGGGCATAGTCTGACGAAAACCCCCAATCTGGACCGGCTGGCGAAGCAGGGCGTCGTGTTCGAATCGGCGTACTGCGCGAGTCCTTTGTGCGCGCCGTCGCGCTTTTCTTTTTTGTCCGGCAAGCTGCCGTCCGCAATCGGCGCCTATGACAACGCAGCAGAATTTCCGTCGCAAACGCTGACGTTCGCGCATTATCTCCGCGCGCAAGGGTATCGCACGATTCTCTCAGGCAAGATGCATTTTTGCGGCGCCGATCAGTTGCACGGTTTCGAGGAGCGCCTGACCACCGACATCTATCCCGCCGATTTCGGCTGGACACCCGACTGGGACAATTTCGAGACGCGTCCGACGTGGTATCACAACATGAGTTCGGTGATCGACGCCGGTCCCTGCTTGCGCACGAACCAGCTCGACTTCGACGATGAAGTCACGTTCACCACGCGTCAGAAGCTCTTCGATATCGCGCGTGAGCGTCATGCAGGTAAAGATGCACGGCCGTTCTGCATGGTTGCCTCGCTGACGCATCCGCACGACCCGTACGCGATTCCGCAAAAATACTGGGACATGTACCGCGACGAAGACATCGACATGCCCATGCATCGCGATTCGTTCGATGAAGCCGATCCCCATTCCAAGCGCCTGCGCCATGTATGCGAAACCGACCGCACGCCGCCGACCGTCCAGCAGATCCGCAATGCGCGCCGCGCTTACTACGGCGCGATCTCGTACGTCGACGACCAGTTCGGTGCGATCCTCGAAGCGCTCGATCAATCGGGGCTCGCGCAGGACACGATGATCGTGGTGACGTCCGATCATGGCGAGATGCTCGGCGAGCGTGGCCTCTGGTACAAGATGACGTTTTTCGAAGGCGGCTGCCGCGTGCCGCTGATCGTGCATGCGCCCAGGAAGTTCGACGCGCATCGCGTGAGCGAGTCGGTGTCGCATCTCGATCTGCTGCCTACGCTCGTGGAGCTGGCGCGCGGCGAACGGCCCGCCGCATGGCCCGATCCGCTCGACGGCCAAAGCCTCGTGCCGCATCTGCTCGGCGCACATGGCATACATGGTGGCCATGACGAAGCGATCGGCGAATATCTGGGCGAGGGCGCCATCGCGCCGATTGTGATGCTGCGGCGTGGCCGCTTCAAGTTCATTCACACGCCGGCCGATCCGGACCAGCTGTACGACGTCACTGCCGATCCGCTGGAACGCGAGAACCTCGCTGCGCACGCGGAGTACGCATCGCAAGTCGCGGCGTTTCGCGCCGAGATCGCCCGGCGCTGGAATCTCACCGTGCTGCACAACGACGTGCTGAGCAGCCAGCGGCGTCGCCGTTTTCATTTCGAGGCCACGACACAAGGCACGGTCGCGTCATGGGACTGGCAACCGCATGTCGATGCAAGCCAGCGTTATATGCGCAATCACATCGACCTCGATACGCTCGAAGCGATGGCGCGTTTCCCGGCCGTGGTTCGTTAGTGCGTATGTCAGTGCGTTCGTAAGCGATTCATCTCACTCTCATCTCACCCTCAGGAAGCCGACATGAAAAAACTCTTCAAACAGGCGGTATCCAGCGTCGTGCTGCTATGCGCGGCGACCACGTTCGCGTCGGCGGCCGAGCCGCAATCGTGCACCCAGGTCAACATGGCCGGGCCCGGCTGGACCGACATCGATGCGACCAATGCGATGACCGGCGTTCTGCTGAAGGCGCTCGGATACCGGCAGAACGTGGCGAACCTGTCGGTGCCGATTACTTATCAGGGTTTGAAGAAAGGGCAGATCGACGTGTTTCTCGGCAACTGGATGCCCGCGCAGGCGCCAGTCGTCAAGCCGTTCGAGGACGAAAAGTCGATCGAGGTCGTGCATCCGAATCTGAGCAACGCGAAATTCACGCTCGCGGTTCCGGACTACGTGGCAGCGGCCGGCGTGCATTCGTTCGCCGATCTCGCGAAGCACGCCGACAAGTTCGACAGCAAGATCTACGGCATCGAGCCGGGCGCGCCGGCCAATCAGAACATCAAGAAGATGGTCGATGAAAAAGCGTACGGGCTCGGTAACTGGAAGCTCGTCGAGTCGAGCGAGACCGGCATGCTCACCCAGGTCGAACGTTCGGTTCGCGAGAAGAAATGGATCGTGTTCCTCGCGTGGGAGCCACATCTGATGAACACCAAATTCAAGCTGACCTATCTCGACGGCGGCGACAAGTACTTCGGCCCGAACTATGGCGGCGCCACGGTCAATACCGTTGCGCGCACGGGTTACGCCGAACAATGCCCGAACGTCGGCCGCCTGTTCCGGCAACTGACGTTCAACGTCGATCTGGAAAACGGCGTGATCACCGATGTGCTGGAAAAGAAGACCGGCGTTGACGTGGCCGCCGCCGATGCGCTCAAGCGCCACCCGGAATTATTGAAGTCATGGCTCGAAGGCGTGAACACCGCTAGTGGGGCCAATGGCCTGCAAGCCGTGCAGACTGCACTCGGCATGAAATAACAACGGCATTCCTAACCACCAGGTCGCTACTCGACAGATTTATGTCGCATCCGGTCGAATCCCCATAAATCTGGACCCGTATTCTTGGTCCGTCGATGCATGCTGGACACATTGCATGCATCGCCTCCAGCTTCACTCGGTCTCAATCAGTATAGTTCTGCCCGTCATGCGAGAAGCGCCGCGCGTAAGAAGGTATTGCACGCAGCAGGGATCGCTTTATCCAACGAAATACGCAGGCAAAGAGCAGGGGAGAATTAAATGAAGAAGAGAAATGCCGTCAGCCTTTCGGGGCTTGCTCTCGCGGCAAGCGCCGCATGCGCGCCCGCGGCTGTCCACGCGCAGAGCAGCGTCACGCTATACGGTATCCTGGATGCGGGTATCACTTACGTGAACAATGCCGGCGGCGCCCATCAGTTCAAATTCGACGACGGCGTTTCGTACGGCAACCGGATCGGCTTCAAGGGTATCGAGGACCTTGGCGGCGGCTTGCAGGCTGTATTCGTGCTCGAATCGGGTTTCCATCTTGGCAACGGACAATTGGGATTTGGCGGTGCGGAGTTTGGACGGCAGGCGTACGTGGGCTTGAAGAACAACTGGGGTACGCTCTCGTTCGGCAACCAGCTGGACATGACCGATGAGTTCGTCTATCTGTACAACATCTCTTCGTGGGCGAGCGGCTACGCGATCCACCAGGGCGACTTCGACCGCATGAACGGCGATCGTCTGCCGAATTCCGTCAAATTCGTATCGAACGATTTTTCGGGCTTCAAGTTCGGCGGCATGTACTCGTTCGGCAATACTGCCGGCGACTTCCATGAGAAGAGCGCATGGAGCGTGGGTGCGTATTACGAGCACAGCACGTTCAACATCGGCGCGGCGTATACGCAGTTGAACAATCCGTACGGCATCTATGCGTTCGACCCGTACGCGATGATCGGCACGCGGACCTTCCTCGGCCAGCCGACCGTTTCCGTCAATCCGACGACCGGCGCGGTAACCGATCTATATAGCTCGTCGGCGTTCCCAGTCGATAAGCAAGGCGCGTTCGCGATCGGTGCGGCCTATACGATGGGCAACCTGATGCTCTCGGGCGATTTCACGTACACGACAATCAAGGGTTTCGGGCAGACCTCGCACATGCAGGTCTATGAAGCGGGCGCGTCGTACAACTTCACGCCGGCGCTGGTTTTGTACGGCGGCTATCAGCACACGCGCTTCGAAGGAAACCACTGGAATCAGGGCTCGCTCGGACTGCATTACCTGTTATCGAAACGCACCGACGTTTATATTTCCGGCGACTACCTGCGCGCATCGGATGGCGTGAATGCGGTGATCGGCTATAGCTTTACGCCGTCGACGTCGAATACGCAGAGCGATGTGCGGATCGGGATGAAGCATTCGTTCTAGTCGAGTTGAGTGAGAAACATGGCGGCATGAGTTAGGTCGCCATGTTGACTTGGCCTTGACGAGGCTTGATCTGTATTGGTCCGGTGCGGCATGATGGCTTAGGCGGCGAGGGGCAGGAAATCGTTTGCGGGAATACCGTGCCGTTTCCTGCGTTGATAATTTTACATAATATAAATTATCAACCCTTTTGGTATGTTTGGGACTGTTGCGTTTTTCGGGCATCCTGCGACGGTAGCTCAAGGCTTCCAGCCGGATTCTGCGCAACAGAAACGGCCACGCATGCGACGCAACGGTTCCTGTTGGTTTTTCCTTGCAAAACATTACTCAGGCGTCGATAAACGCTGACATGGACCATTCTCTTTGTCGCGCAACATCTCGCCGTAGGTACCAAGAATCAACAAATCTGGTGTCAGGGCTTTATAGAAATGTCGTGTCTGAGCTAAATGGGGTTGTCGTACTTTCCGTGCAAAATATGGCGGTAGCAGCGCACAGAGCCGCTCGCAGCAAGCCTCGGCCGATCGGTAGCTTTCGCGCACTCAGCAATTTCGCAAGTACTTGATCAAAATGAATTTTCAGGATCAAAATGCCAGATTTTGCACGGAAAGTACGACAAACCCTGGTAGCGCTGGACCACTCGCTTGACACCGTTCAGTTGCTGCTCGGCCATTCGCATCTGGATCATGTCCTTCCCTATATTGAAGTGTCCGCACGCGAGCGCCGTGAGGCTATGGCCGCTTTCGATGACGACTGCGATTGACGGTCTGTCAGAGCGAGGCTTGGCACACTGAAGTCTCTGCTTTAACGACCGATAAAGCTGGACAGGGAGATAAAAAGCCGACTTCAGACCTTGAACTCCCCGTCGCCTTACCTCAAAAATTCGTCCTCAACGAGACCACCGGTCGCTACGAGTTGGTGCCCGCGACAAAATCAGTGGAATCGCTCAAAGGGCTTGTCGGGAAGCCGGCCAAGCCTGTGTCCGTTGAAGATATGAATGCCGCCATCGCTGCGCGCGGAGCCGGTGCTTAATGATCGGTCTTGATACAAACGTGCTCGTCCGCTACATCGCCCAGGATGACGTAGCACAGTCTCGGAAGGCGAGTATGCTGATCGAGTCGCTGACGGCCGACGAGCCCGGTTACGTAACGCAGGTTGCTCTGGTCAAAGTTGTGTGGGTTCTCTCCAGCTTGTACGCGGCGGATCGTGACCAGATTGCAAAGGTGGTCGAAGGTTTTCTTCGGACTAAGGAATTGCGCGTTGAAGCTGCCGAGACAGTCTGGAAAGCCCTTCGCGTGTTCACTTCCTCGAAGGCCGATTTTGCGGACTGCCTGATCGAGCGCGTTTGCCATGATGCACATTGCGAGTACACGGCGACATTTGACGCGAAGGCCGCCAAGTCAGCTGGCTTGCGATTAATCAAGTAAAGCGGAAAAGTTAAAGCATGGACTGGAACGTTTTAGCCACGATCTCTGCCCCTAATCGGAAAAGCACAAGGCGATTTTCGCGTGCGCGAGATAAGGAAACCTCTCGCATCACGTGTGCACAACGGGGTCAAGGATGAACCAGTTACCGACACTCATGCCCACTAGCGCCGCCGACGAAACATATGGCGGGGTCACGTATCACATTGGCGGCGAGCTTGTGCCGGTGCTCTCGGTCGACGTGTCGCGTCAGTCGGTCTTCTTCGAGCACCACATCTTGCTCTGGAAGAATTCAAACGTGAAGATTGGCTTGCGCCCGATGAAAGGCGCATTGAAGCGCATGATGGCGGGCATGCAGATCTTCGTCACCGAGGCGAGCGGCAATGGCACGATCGCTTTCAGTCGGGATGGGGCGGGACACATCGTTCCGATTCACCTCGGGAGAGGCGAGGAACTGCATGTACGCGAACATCAGTTCCTGGCGGCGACTGCAAACGTCGAATACACCTTCGAACGCGTGCGCGGTTTCAGTAACATGCTTTTCGGCCAAAGCGGCTTTTTCATCGATAACTTCCGGAGCGAGTCGAGTGAAGGTGTGCTCTGGCTACACGGTTACGGGAACGTATTCGAGAAAGAGCTCGCGGCCGGCGAGACCATTGATATCGAACCGGGTGGTTGGCTGTACAAGACACCAGGCGTCAAAATGGAAACAGTGGTTGACAAGCTCACGAGCGGGTTCTTCGGAGCCGGCATGAATTTCATCGTGAACAGATTCACAGGACCGGGACGCGTTGGCATTCAATCAATGTACGTCAATTACGAGACTGCCGACAATTGAACTGTAAGGAAATGAGTGCGCGCAAAATTCTGTCGGGTGTGGCGATGGCCGTGCTGTCCGGAGGATATCTGGCTGCGGACGCGGCGAGTTCGTGTTCTCCGGCATTGTCCGAGGTCGATGTCGAAGACGGCCTCAAGGTACAGTCCGATTGTGGATTCCCCGTCCGAACCCTCAACCGCATGACCACCGAGTTGAACCATGCGGTGAAGGGCGCCAGACTCTCCAGTGCCCAGATAGTCTCGCTCGCGAGAGCGACGAACGTGATACTGGGTGCCGTACATGCGCAATCGGGCCGCATTGAGCGCAAGACCGATACTGTGTTCACCAACATCGAACCGCTAATCGAGCACCTTGCCCAGCAAATCAGGGCGCGGCCCGATGCAGACCTGGTAGCCGAAGCCCGGAAATGGGCCGCACGTTACGAGGACCTGCTGAGCAGATCGTCGATCGCACGAAGTTCCGATCCTCTTGAACTGCAGAGATACGACGCGCTCGAGCGCGTCGATCTGGACGGCGCATCAAAACTGATGACCAGGCTGCTTGCCGAAAAACAGAGCACCGTGCAGGTGTTCGCGGCGCGCTGTTATGAGGCTGGCGAAATCGAGTTGCTGCGCTTCACGCCGCAGAATGCACTGCCGTATCTGGAAAAGGCCTACGCATTGCAACCGGAAGACACCGACATTGCGACTGCGTTTTCCGACACTTTGCAAGAGCAACGCGAGTTCGAACGTGCGGAATCGATTTACCGCACGCTGCTGTCACGCTATCACGTGCTTGCACAGGAGAAGCCCGCCGCCTACCAACCCCAGATTGCGCGCACGCTGGACAAGCTTGGCAACCTCTACGTTGGGCTGCAGCGGCCCAAGGAGGCGGAGCTCGCCTATCTGCGGGCGCTGGAGATCTATTGGATGCTGGCGCGGCAGAACCCTGTGGCCTATGGGCCCGCTGTGGCGGAAACTTTCGACAACCTCGGCGTCCTATATCGCGATACACAGCGCCTGAAGGAAGCCGCGGATGCCTACCGCGAGGCGCTGGACATCGACCGTGCACTGGCTTATCGCGACCCCACGACCTACAAGCCTGATATCGCGACGACGCTTAACGACCTCGGCATCCTGTACGTCGCCACACAACGCACGAGCGATGCGGAGAAGGCGTATCGCGAGGCGCTCAATATCCAGCAAGCTCTCGCGCGCGGCAACCCCGCGGCCTATCGCCCGGCACTCGCGCGTACGCTCAACAATCTCGGGAACCTCTATAGCGCTATGCAGCAACGCCCGGAAGCAGAGCATGCCTACAAGGAAGCGCTAACGATCCGGCGGCAGCTTGCCCGGAAGAGTCCGGCACTCTATCGGCCCGACGTGGCGCGCACGCTCACCAATCTTGGCGCGCTCTATCGTGCCACGCAACGGCCGAAGGAAGCACGGCAGGCTTATCAGGATGCGTTGCAAATCTATCGAGCGCTCGCGCGAGAAAGCCCCGCTGCCTACCAGCCGGACGAAGCGCGAACGCTGAATAATCTAGGTGTCCTTTTCAGTCACACCGGGCGCCCACGCGAGGCGGAAGACGCCTACCGGAACGCGCTGGACCTTTATCGGACTCTATCGCGAGATAATCCCGTGGCCTACCGCCAGGATGAAGCACGGACGCTCGGCAACCTGGGTACGCTCTACAGTCAGATCCAGCGACCGCGTGAGGCCGAGCAGGCAAGGCGTGAAGCCGCCCGTCTTCTCGACTCAACGGAAGCGCCGTAGAGCGCACAATCGGCAGAAGCGGGGACGCCTGTTGTCGGTCGCAGCAGTCAGTGCGCTCAATCACGGCCAGAACTCCGTCACCCTCCTCGACCGTATCGTTGTCTCCGTCGGCCAACCTTGCTTCGATGACCATCGATCTGGCCACGCGCAAGGTGTCGCACTTCGTGGCGCGTGATTCCGGCATACCTGTGCCCGCCGCGCGGATTCGAGATTTCGCCAAAGGCTGGAACCGCAAGAACTGACGACAGTTCCATGCAGCAGACTGCAAGCCGTCCGTCAGAGCGTCGCGCGACTGGTGTTGAGGTCCGCAACGCCCCCTCCTCCACACGCACCCCGAAAAAACCGGGAACTCCGCTGCAATGTCTGCTGTCAACGGACCTCGCTGCCGATACGACGGTGGCACATGCAGCGAGGAGGCGCATTATCGATGGAGAAAGGACGCATTGCTGCGCTCGACGCCGGACGATCCATCGCGGTCGTCGGCGTTGTGGCCGTTCACCTGTCATTCCAGTTTCCCAACCTGCCGGACAGCGTCGCGCTAATCGCGCGCATGGGCCAGTACGGCGTGCAGTTGTTCTTCGTGATCAGCGCGATCACGATCTTCATGACGCTCGAAGCCGATCGCGAGCGTTTCTCCGCAGCGCGTCACATCACATTGCGTTTTTATATCAAGCGCTTCTTTCGCATTGCGCCGCTGTATTACGCGGCCATCGCGATCTACGGGCTCATCAGCTGGGCGGCGTGGCGTTCGGGCTACGAACGCGCGTGGGTGCTCGGCGCCCACAGCCCTGCCGACATCCTGTTGAACGTGCTGTTCCTGCATGCGCTGTCGCCGTCGGCGATCAACAACGTCGTGCCGGGTGGATGGTCGATCGGTGTCGAAATGCTGTTCTATCTGCTGGCGCCGCTGATTTTCTTCTTCACGCTGAACGGTGTGCGGCTCGCGATCGCGTCGGTGTCGGTGCTCGCGATGTCGGCGGCCGTGATGTGGGTCGTCGGTTGCAACGGTGCACCGGATTGCCATGTCGCGAACAACACGTTTCTCTATTTCTGGCCACCGGTGCAGGTGCCCTGCTTCATCGTCGGGATGTGGACATGGTTCGCCTTCCGCCGGTATCTCGCAGGCGCGTCCAGTGTCACGCGTCGTGTCGCGTGGCTGTCGCTCACGACAGCGCTCGCGTTCGCGCTCGCCACGGCCGCGCTGGGCGTGTGGCTCGCGAAGGGCCACGAATTTGCACCATTCTTCGCGGCGTGCGCCGGAGCCGGGTTGCTGCTGTTCGTGTGTTCGCACCGGGGGCGCGACGCCGGCCAGCTCGGGCAGCGACTCTTCAAGCCCTGTGCAATGGCAATCGGCCGTCAGAGCTACGGCATTTATCTCTGGCACTTCATTTGCACTTACGCGACTTTTCATTTCTTTGAGCGCGTGTTTGGGCGGACCGACAAACACATGTCGTTGGCGCTTTTCATTGTGACGATCGCCATTGTGCTCGTGGTTTCCTACGCGCTTTCGCGGCTCTCCGACCGGTTTATTCAGGCACGGGCCTCGCGCTTTTCGCACCGGCTGCTTGCCCGGATCGACGAACGTTTTCGCGTTGCCAGTCGTCGCTAAACGGGCGGCAAAGTCCACTGCATACGCAGCGCGCAGGCGAGCGTCTGGTCGACCACTTGCCGTGCAGCCTCGGGTTGAGAGAGGTCGACGTCGATAACGAGAGTTTCAGCGCCGGCCGTCTTCACCTCGATGCCGGTCTCTTCGAGGTTCGCACGGTTGCGCGCAACGAGCACGATCGAGTCAAAATCCCGCGCCAGTCTGATGGCGGTCGAACGACCGATACCCTGGCTTGCGCCCGTCACGATTGCGACTTTGCTGGACATGATGCTTCTCCTGATTGGTTGAATGAAGCACGGTTCCATGCGTCGGATATTTCAGTGGTCGAGGAAGTCCGAAATGGCTGCGGCGATTTCCGTGGCATGCGTCTCCAGCGCGAAGTGGCCGGTATCGAGGAAGCGCACCACGGCGCCCGGAATGTCGCGCCTGAATGCGTCGGCGCCGGCGGGCAGAAAGAAAGGATCGTTTTTCCCCCACACCGCGAGCAGAGGCGGCTGATGCGTGCGGAAGTATTCCTGGAATGCCGGGTACAGCGCGACGTTGCTTTGATAGTCGCGGAACAGATCGAGTTGTACCTCGTGCGCACCCGGCCGGTTCAGATAGAAGTCGTCGAGCGAGTAACCGTCGGGCGACACGGACGCCGTGTCGGGCACACCATGCGTGTACTGCCAGACCGTCGTCTCGTGTGTGAGCAGTGCGCGAAGCGCGTCCCGATTCGCGAGCGAAGCGTCTTGCCAATACGCACGGATAGGATTCCAGCCTTCGCTCAATCCTTCTTCGTAAGCATTGCCGTTCTGCGAAATGATCGCGGTGATCCGCTCGGGATGTCTGATTGCGAGGCGGAAACCCGTCGGCGCACCGTAGTCGAAGACGTAGACCGCGAAGCGGTCGAAGCCGATCGCCTCGGTGAAATGCTCGATGACGTTGGCGATGTTGTCGAACGTGTAAGCAAAACCGTCGCGGCTCGGCATATCGGACTGGCCGAAGCCGGGCAGATCCGGCGCGACGATATGGAAACGGTCTGCGAGCTTCGGAATCAGGTCCCGAAACATATGGCTCGAGCTTGGAAAGCCATGCAGGAGCAACAGCTTTGGGGCGCCTGGGCGCCCGGCTTCACGGTGGAACACCTTGAAGCCGTCGACGTCGGCGTGGCGATAGGCAATAGAACTCATGATCTCCCTCCAAAAGGGAACGGGGTCAGACGGGTAACAAGAGGCGCCGTGCGATGTTCGGCATCGCAGGCCGCACGCACCTAGCGGATAACGTTACCGGGCAGAACCGACTGCACAGCCTCGGCGATGACATGGGTCACAGCGTCAGGAGCCGTCACGATCGGCGTATGGTCGGCCAGATACGACCGCAGGTACGCATTCATGCGACCTGCCATGAAATGCTGGGTGACAGGGTTGATCATCCGGTCCTGTTCGGCGATCAGGAACCAGCTCGGACGGTCTCTCCACAGCGGACGCCCGACCGCTTCGCCGATGCACGACACGGAAATCGGACGCTGCACCGCAGCGAGCACCGCCAACTCCAGCGGCGTCGCGTGCTGGGCAAACGCCTGCGCGAACGCTTCTTGCGGCAACCATATCAATCCGTGCCGATCCGGCGCGAGTTGCGGCGCCTGCGGATGCGTTTCGCCGCGGTAGAAGACGTCGCCGACGGTTTCTCCTTCATCAGGCGCCAATGCGGCGACGTAGACCAACGCCCTGATTTTTTCGGACCTGCTCGATCCGATCACGGCGCCGGCATACGCATGGCCGGCCAGCACCACCGGACCTTCGATTCGCTCAAGCGTCCGGTCGAGCGCGGCCACGTCCTCGCTCAACGACGTGAGCGGCAACGGCGCCGCAAGTGCATCGATCCCCTGTTCCTTGAGACCCTCGATTACCTTGCTCCAGCTTGATCCGTCCGCCCATGCGCCGTGCACCAGCACCGCGCTCACATTGCCGAAAGACATGTCCTGCTCCTTTGAGGATGGTGAATGCTGCTTGCGAAATACGCACAGGTTCCCTCGCGTCATGTAACCTGACTGATCTTATTTTAAAGGTTACTAATTTGACATGTAACTTGTCAAGAGCATTTTTAGCGGTTACGATGCTGACATCGTCATTGCACATTGATTACAAGAAAATGGACTATCGTCAGATTCCCGCGATATTCGTAGCCGATGCGCCGGGCCTCGATTTCCTGAACTCGGTCGCGACACCGGTGGATGAACAGGTCGATTGGATCAGCGATGGAGAAGCGTTGCTGGCCTGGATGGAAGAGGCTGGAATGGCACCGCGCGCCGCGCTCGCAGCCCTGCGGTCGCAGTCCACGCCGGCCGAACTCGACGCCGTTGCGGCGCAGGCTCGCGCGCTGCGCGAGTGGTTCAGGGGTTTTGCGCAGAAGAGGAAGGGGCGGCCGTTGAGCGCCAGGGATTTGCGCGAGCTCGCGCCGCTGAATCAACTGCTCGAGCGGGACGAGCGATATGGAGAAATCGTCGCCGATGTCACGGGCGGGGCGTCGCCTTTTGAACTCCGCGCGAATCGGCGTTGGAAGTCGCCGGAGTCATTGCTGATGCCCATTGCCGAAGCGTTGGCGAACCTGGTGTGCGACGAGGACTTCACGCACGTGAAGGCATGTGAAGGTCCGCGCTGCACGTTGATGTTTGCGGATCACACGCGGGGTCACGCGCGCCGCTGGTGCAGCATGGCCATTTGCGGGAACCGTGCGAAGGTTGCCGCTCACCGGAAGCGGCTCAAGGAGCAGCAAGGCGAGTGACGTAACGTGGTTGGGAATTCAGCGTTGTGCTGATGTCTGTACGGAGGCGGGATATGGATCACATCAAGGCGATTGCATTCGATTTGTACGGCACCCTTTACGATGTCCACTCGGTGGTGGCGCGGTGCGATCAACAATTTCCGGGGCGCGGGCGTGAAATCAGTACGCTCTGGCGACAGAAGCAACTCGAATACACGTGGCTGCGGAGCCTGATGAACCGCTACGTCACCTTCGAGCAGGCGACGGAAGACGCATTGCGCTTCACCTGCCGGCACCTTCGGCTCGATCTGAATGACGAAGCCTGCAAGACGCTCTGCGATGCATACCTGCGCTTGCATCCGTTCCCCGAAGTGCCAGATACGCTGCGCGAATTGCGTCGGCGAGGACTGAAGCTCGCGGTGCTGTCGAACGGTTCGCCTCATTCGATCGGCGCGGTGGTGGGGAACTCCGGACTTCGCGCCGAATTCGACCATCTGCTTAGCGTCGATCCAGTCCGCGTGTACAAACCGGACGATCGTGCCTACATGCTTGCAGAGCAGGCCTTCGGGGTCGCACGAACGTCGATTCTGTTCGTGTCGTCGAATGCGTGGGATGCAACGGGGGCACGCTATTTCGGCTTTCCGACATGCTGGATCGATCGTAGCGGTAGCGTCTTCGAGGAAATGGGCCAGACACCGGACTGGCAACTGCGAGGACTTGACGAGTTGCTGTCGCTATTCGATGGGGGCGCTGCGGCGTCGAAGCAGCACTGATCTCAAGAATGGGGCGCCTTCCCAGGTTCCCCCGGGTACAAGCCTCGAGGTTTGTTATCGACCCATCGTCATCGCTGAGTGGCCCTGTTGCACTCTACAGCTGCCGTATCGGTGTCACGCTGCGAGAGGCTATACAGAGTCGACTTCGGTTCTACGCATTCAAATGACCATTTGAGGCTGCGCCGGACGCTTCAAAACTGTCTAGCCGGTCAAGTCTCCGGTTGGACGCGCCCCTTTTTTTCTCCTGGACCAAAGAGCGCCCGCCGATTGGTCGGGTTTCATTCGGCTGGTTGCTCGCTCGTCTTGCTGTCAGTGTCGTCAATCGGAAGTTTCTTCCGGCACTTGCGTCGAAGCACTATGCTTCTCATCAAGTGAGGTGCGAGGCTAAGCTTGCGAACGGCTACCGGATAGGTGCGTAGATTCCGATTGATTGATGCCGCGCGCCCATGTCGTTCTTGTCGACTGTCCGGCGCGAGGCTTCTGGGTACGGCAGCGCGTCGTCGCGCGTGCGCGCGATGGATTTACTCTTCAAGGAGGCAGCGTCATGGACGAGTTTGCGATTCAGGGATTTCGCGGAAGGCTGATCGTTCCGTCGGACAAGGACTACGACGAGGCGCGAGCGCTGTACAACGGCATGATTGATAAGCGGCCCAAGGTGATCGCTCGCTGCACCGACGCCGCCGATGTCATAGCAGCGGTCAACTACGCACGCGATAACAAGCTGCTTCTCGCAATCCGCGGAGGTGGACACAACGGCCCCGGTTTGGGCAGTTGCGACGGTGGACTGGTCATCGACCTGTCGCAGATGCGCAGCGTGCGCGTCGACCCAGCGAGCTGCACCGTGCGCGTCGATCCAGGCTGCACTGCAGCGGATCTCGATCACGCGACCTACGCCTTTGGCCTCGCCGTACCGCTCGGCATCGTCGGCAGCACGGGCGTCGCAGGTCTGACCTTGGGCGGAGGAACCGGCTATCTCACGCGCAAGCACGGCCTCACGGTCGACAATTTGATCGAGGTGGATGTAGTGCTGGCCGACGGCTCTTTCGTCACCGCTAACAAGGACAAGCACGTTGACCTCTTCTGGGCGGTGCGCGGTGGCGGCGGTAACTTCGGCGTGGTCACGAGCTTTCTATTTCAGGCCCACCGAGCCAGGATAGTGTTCGCCGGTCCGATCTTCTGGGACGCCCAGGACGCCAGGCAAATTATGGCGATGTACCGCGACTTCATCCCAAACGCCCCCGAAGAGCTTGGCCTATTTGTCGGCCTCAAAACCGTGCCTCCAATCGATCCCTTCCCTAAGGAGCACTGGAACAAACGCGCCTGTGCTCTGATCGGTGCTTTCAACGGGCCGATCACAGAGGGTCAGAAGCTCATGGCCTCGCTGCTCGAGAAACTGCCCGCCCCACTGTTCAACTGGATGGGCGAGATGCCGTGGACTGCCATCAACAGTCTGTTCGACCCGTTCTTCCCTAAAGGCTTGCAATGGTACTGGAAGGGCGACTTTGTCAAGACGCTGCCTGACGAGGCGATCGACGTACACATCGCCAACGCGCTGAAGGCGCCGACCCCCTTCTGCCTGATGCACCTTTACCCCATAGACGGCGCCGTTCGGCGGGTCCCCAAGGATGCCACGCCGTGGAGCGCGCGGGACGCGTCTTTTTCGATGGTAATTGCCGCGATCAGCCCCGATCCCAAGGACGCCGAGGCGCTTAAGACCTGGGGCCGTACCTACTGGGGTGCCATCCACCCGTTCAATCTGGAAGAAGCCTACGTCAACTTCATGGACGCCGACGAGGCCGAGAACCGCGTCGAACTAAGCTATGGCGACAACTACAAGCGCCTTGCCTCGATCAAGGCGATGTACGATCCCAACAACCTGTTTCGAGTCAACCAGAACATTAAACCGAAAGCGTGAGTCTACGCGCGCGGCCTCGCGCGCCTGCGCCGCGTCGTGGTGTTCAGCGCGATGCTCGCCAGAATACTGACGAACGGGTACTTGAATCAAATCGGGTCTAACCGAACTCCGCGGGGTTCACGTTCCCCGCACACAGGAACAGCGTGAAGCTGAAGTGATCGCAACCTGCCGGTCGCCTGCTAAGGGGACCGCGATCCATCCAGAATGTCTCGATAAACTCTCGGCCCGCTTTTTAGCTCGCGTAAGTCGACGGCGCCGCCGTCCGTGACCGCGCCGTGGGAGATCGCCACTGACGACGCTGCGCTCGCCGCCCGGGTGAAGCAGGCGCTCGTCGCGGACCCGGAAGCTGAAAGCCAGAATCAGGAGGCGCAGAAGTTTTGCATCGATTTGTTGGGCGATGCGTGCGCCCGATAGACTACCAATCAGTCATCCCACCATCATCAATCCCGCCGCGGTCCATGCGACCTGTCCGCCGACCGATCGCGCACGGGGATATTGACCGACCGCGATCGGCCGGCTCACACGCTGGAAAGGCGCCATGCTACGTTCCGGTCCTCGCGCGCTTCCGGGGCTTCGCTACCGGCGAGACGGGCGTCGTGGCCGGAATGGGTTCGAACAGCGCCGCGAGGTCATCGGCCGAGAACTTGACGGCGCCGGCGGCATCCTCAGACAGGATAGCGTCGGCGAGTGCGGCCTTCTGCTCCTGCATCGCGACGATCTTCTCCTCGACGCTGCCGGCCGTAATCAGCTTGTAGACGAACACGGGCTTGTCCTGCCCGAGACGATGTGCGCGATCGGTGGCCTGATTTTCGACGGCAGGGTTCCACCATGGATCGTAGTGAATCACGGTGTCGGCCGCCGTCAGGTTCAGGCCGACACCGCCGGCCTTCAGGCTGATCAGGAAGAGTGGCACCTCGCCTTGCTGGAAGCGCCTGACCGGTGTGCGGCGATCGGTTGTATCGCCGGTCAATACGACGTACGGAATCCCGGCTTCGTTGAGTGCGGCGGCGATCAGATCGAGCATGCCGGTGAACTGCGAGAACAGCAGGATGCGGCGGCCCTCCTCGATCAGTTCGCGCAACATGTCGAGCAGCAGTGCCAGTTTGGCCGACTCCTCGATGCGGGCGGCCTGGCTGAGCTTGACGAGTCGGGGGTCACAACAAACCTGGCGCAGCTTGAGCAGCGCCTCGAGCACGACGATGTGACTGCGCGCGAGTCCCTTCGCGGTGACGGCGGCACGAACCTTTTCGTGCATCGCGGCACGTACCGTTTCATACAGGTCGCGCTGCGCGCCTTCGAGTTCGACGGTGCGCACGATAATCGTCTTCGGCGGCAGTTCGGTGGCCACCTCGTCCTTGCGCCGGCGCAGCATGAAGGGGCGGATGCGCCGGGCGAGCAGTTCGCGCCGCACGGTGTCGCCGCCTTTTTCGATCGGCGTGCGCCAGCGCCGTGTGAAATCCTGGCGCGCGCCAAGGAAGCCGGGCAACAGGAAGTCGAACTGCGCCCACAGTTCGCCGAGATGATTTTCGAGCGGCGTGCCCGTCAGGCACAGGCGGTGCCGGGCCCGCAGTTCGCGGATGGTTGTCGCCGCTTTGGTGGCCGCATTCTTGACGTACTGAGCTTCGTCGAGGATCAGCAGGTGGTAGTCGTGTCGTGCGAGGATGTTCTGGTCGCGCCATAGCAGCGCGTAGGTCGTGAGGATGAGATCGTGCGCGCCGATTCCGTCAAAGCGTTCATGGCGTTGCGGGCCGTGCAGGTCGAGCACGCGCAGCGCCGGTGTGAAGCGCCGCGCTTCTTCCTGCCAGTTGTGCATCAGGGTCGTCGGTACGACGATCAGCGCGGGCCGGTCCAGCCGGCCGGCTTCCTTTTCGGCGAGGATATGGGCGAGCGTCTGAACCGTCTTTCCGAGCCCCATGTCGTCGGCCAGCACGCCCGACAGGTTATGTTCGCGCAGGAACTGCATCCAGCTGAGTCCCTGCCGCTGATAGGTGCGCAGTTCGGCCTGCAATCCCTGCGGCACCGGCGTTTCATCCACGCCGGGCCCTGCCATCAGGCGCTGCGCAAGCTCCCGGATCGACGCGTCGCCATGAAACTGCCAGCGGCCGGTGCGGTCGAGCGCATCGAGCCGGGCGGCATCCCGCTCCGAAATGCGCAGCCCGCCTTCACCGGGGCTATCGAACAGATCGATCAGCACACGCACGACAGGTTTGAGCCGGTCGGCCCGCAGGCGCAGCCGTTCATTGCGGTCGGTCTTCAGATCGACCGGTTCGTCATCGGCGATGGCGTCAAGCCCGCCCGACAGCCAGCGCGAATCGCGCCGGAACAGGTCGGCCAGCAGTGGTTCGAGGCGAACCTTCCGGTCGTTGACCGTGACCCCCATCTCGACATCGAACCAGCCGTCACCGGCCTGATGGAGCACACCGTCGATCGCCTCGATCTCGATGACATTGTGGCGAAACGCTTCAGTCATCACTACCTGCCAGCCGTTTTCGCGTAACCGGGGCAGAGCCTGCTTCACGAAGGCGGCCCAGTCTTCGGCGTTGCTGGGCCCTAGCATGCCTTCCGGAAACGGCCGTGGGCCATGGGCACGACTGGCTGGAATTTTCCGCAGCCCAGCCTTGTGCAGTTCTGCCAGACGGCGCTGCTCGATATCGAGATGCCGTTTGATCTGCATCATTTCGCCGCTGGCGGTTCGCGCAAGTATGGTGTTGCTTTGCGCGTCGATACTCACCCCCGCGTAGTCGAAACTGACGGTTGCAAAATCGAGCATGTTGGGTGCAGCAGACATCCAGCCTGATCCATAGGTCGGCAACGTGTTGAACGACAGTGCGGGTACCGGAGTGGTGTCGATCACGTGCACGGCCGACACGTCGTGCGCGGGCGGCAAGGGCAAATCGGGCGCGACTTCGCGCAGCACGTTGCTAACCAGCGCTGCTTCGTCGAGCGAAATGGATGGCATCGCCAGGTACTCCGCGAGTTCTTCTGCCAGCCACGGCATGTCGACCGTCCCGGCCTCTCCCGAATGAGGGTCCACGTACCAGCAGGGCTGCGTTGTCGTCAACAGCATCGTCGCGGGTGGCTCAGTCTGCAGTACCGGCCGCACACGTGTGTCCGGCTGCGTTTTCCACGTGATCTGTCCGCGACGCGAAGGTCCGGGATGCAGTACGCCGGGCGCGCCAGAGTGCATGGTGCTCGCATTCGGCGAGGCAAACGCGCGGCCCGTGGCGATGAGCTTTTCCAGGATTGCCGCACCGGCTGTGCCTTGCAGTCCAAAGCTGTCGGTATACCCGCGGTAGCGGTCCAGCCACAGCCCTCGCAGGATCGGCAGATCCTCCTCGGCAACAAACTTTGGCGGCTTGACGAGCGCGCTCTCCACGTTCTGCCACGCGTCGTCGAGTGAGCGGATCGTGCCGTCGGCGTTGGCCCGGGCCTTGTAGAGGAAAATTTCCGGAGATCCGCGATACGATCCGGCAAATACATAGGCAAGCGCATGCGTGGCCCTGGCGGTCGCGGGCTTCCTGCTTCCGGGAGGGGCAGCCGTGCGCTTCGCCCGAAAGCCTTCGAGCCAGGTCACCAGTTCAGGACGCACGCCGGTGGCGGATTGCCGTGGAAGGTGCTCAAGACCCGCGATCAGGAGCGCGGCCACGTGCTTGCAGTCGACACCGACCGGGCACGTGCATTCGCCCTCAACCCACATGTCGCGCTGATCGTCGATATCGCGAAAATACGCGCGCACGTCATACGGGCGGGTCCGCGTGCCTTGCACCTGGCCACTCAGGGTGTCGGCGCTTTGCCAGCGCAGTTCGGAGACGGCCTGTGCGTACTGGCGTGCCTTGGCTAACGTGTGGGAACCTAACCAATCCGTGATTTGCTTGCGATTGTAGAAGACGGGCATTGCTGATGGATTCGGGTTGACGACGCGAGAGGCATTCTACGCGAGGCGGTGACTGGCTGGCACGTTAGTTTCCTGCGCGGACGGTGCGTGGGTCGTCTGTGCATGGCGGCGATCATCCTTCGGCATGCAGATAGATCACATGTGCTGCAGCACATGTGTTGGAACGACGAGATATTTTTGAAGGTCTTAGCGTACGAAAAGATGCGAATCTTGAGCGCACCGCTCGCCGCACGGGAAAGCGAAGGGCCAATCGCGCGACAGTTCGTCGAGCGCGCTTCTAACGCTCCGATTCCGCCGTGAGTTTATTGTGCGAGGGGCGGAGCAGCTTGCGTGCTGGCGACGCAACTGTCGCGCTCGTTGATCCATGCAATGGCCGATTGGCCTGCGGACTCGATCGCCTCCTCCTCGTTGTCGAACCACGCATGATTGCGCTCGATATGCACTTCGGTGTCGACATCGTCATCAAGCGAGGCGCGCGTCAGTCGCGCGTGCGCGAAGAATTTTCCAAGCGAAAAGTCTGGAGTCGTGTCAACGATCCAGCCGTGGTAGGTGAACGCCATGATCCGCTCCAATACGTCAAACCGACCGGATCCGAAATGGGCACCGATTCGTACTGAAGCAACCGCCAGAACGAGCGGACCGGATCCAGGGACTTCGGCTCGCGCGAGCATCGTGTGAATGTCGTGCTGCACATATTGTTATAGACCCTGCGGCGTAGCGCGGCAGCATTTCCCATCATTTTCTATCCGGTGTTCGCATCGCATATCTTTGCGTTCGGCACGTTCGTGAAAATGCGAACACCGCCTAATGGTTGTCCGGACGGTTTTCACGTTCATTGCCGCCACGTTCTGCTCCACCGCGTGCTTCGCCACCGCGCTGCGTGGGCGGCGGGCTGCCACCATGCATTTGCGGTGCGTCCATCGCATGAGCAGGGCCTTGCCCTGGCTGAGGACCGGGCTGTGGCTGCGGTCGTGCCTGAGGCTGGACCTGCTGCGGAGGGCCGCCGCGCGGCGGCGGCTGCTCCGTCGAATGAGTCGAGCCGGGATGAGGCGTGCCGCCGCGCTCCGGGGGCGTTTCCGGCGCATGACCATATGCAGGCTCACGGCCGGGCGGCGGTCCCGGAGGTCGGCCAACGTCACCGCGGGCCGGCGGAGGGCCTCCACGTGCGGGCGGCGGGTGATTTGCCCAGCGCGGCGCGTCGTGATACCACGGGCGGCCACGGTAATAGTGGCCCCAGTATGAATCGATCGAAAACACGACGACAGGCAGCCCGATCTGCACGCCATAAGTCATGACCGGAACATTCGCGCCCTGGTACGGATAGCTGAGACTCCCGCCGTAAACCCATCCGCGCAAGTCGGGCGCTGCGACGTCGCACCAGCTGTAACCCTCGACGCAGCCCATCACCGTGAGGGGCACGCCTTCCGGCACCTCGGCGACCACGGGGTAATCCGGTGCTGGTCCGGCGTAGATGTCCACGGGCGCATTCGTATACGCCTGGACCTGCGCGAAAGCTGTGCCGGAGAACGCTATCAGGCAGATACCCGGGATCGATCGGATGACGAAGTGCTTTTGCATGATTCCTCCCAAACGGAACGCTGTTTCCCGGGCCGGCCGATCTTTGCAGAGGCGCGCGGTTGGGCGGCATGCCTGGCGATCTGACTCGCCACAAGGCATCGCGGCAAGAATGCGCGGCTACGCGATGCCGCGCTCGCCCCGTTGCCGCTCGATTACGCAACTTATGTGCCTGACGCCTGACTTCACACGCGGGCAATCGATCTCGCTACCCGCTTGCGTAGTTGGTAAACGGGAAAAACTGACCTAGAGTAATCAGCAGACTTATACGAATACAACAACAAGAAGTTGCTGGGCGACAGATAACGGCGAGCACCCCGGAAAGGCGCCTGGCGGTCCCTACACCGCGGCGCCATTTAGTTCCTTGATCGGGTAAAGACATGACGAAGCAGATCGCACTTGTCACGGGCGGCACGGGTGGAATCGGCGAAGCCGTTAGCGTCATGCTGCACGACGCCGGCTACACGGTCATCGTCACCTACTCGCCGCACAACACCGGCATCGACACGTGGCTTGCCCGCATGGAGACCGACGGACGCAGATTCCACGCCTGTGGCGTCGATGTGGCCGACTATGAATCGTGTGCAACGTGCGTCGCCAGAATCCAGGCCGAAGTCGGTCCCATCGACATTCTGGTCAACAATGCCGGCATTACCCGGGACGCAAGCTTCAAGAAGCTGGACAAGGTCAACTGGGATGCCGTGATCCGCACCAACCTCGATTCGGTGTTCAACATGACGAAGCCCGTCTGCGACGGGATGGTCGAGCGCGGCTGGGGCCGCATTATCAATATCTCGTCGATCATCGGCTCCAAGGGCGGCTTCGGGCAAACCAATTACGCCGCAGCCAAGGCGGGCATGCACGGCTTCACGAAATCGCTGGCGCTCGAGGTGGCCAGGAAAGGGGTGACGGTCAACACGATTTCGCCCGGCTTTATCGCCACCCGGATGGTGACGGCGGTCCCGCAGGATGTCCTCGACACAAAAATCATTCCCCAGATACCTGTCGGACGCCTGGGACAACCCGTGGAGGTCGCTGCGCTCGTCCTGTACCTGTGTTCGCGCGAGGCGGGCTTTCTGACCGGCGCGAATATCGCCATCAACGGCGGCCAGCATCTCCAGTGAGTCGAACCTCCCGCGCACGGAAACGCCGTGTCGCGCCTCTCACAGTTCCCCGCTCGCGTCCGCGCGTCGCTTTGCCGGAAGCCACACCGTGAAGCACGCCCCCTCTCCCGGTCTGCTTTCCACGACGATCCTGCCGCGGTGTTTTTCGACAATGCCGTACGAAACCGATAACCCCAATCCGGTGCCTTGCCCAACGGGTTTCGTCGTGTAGAACGGGTCGAATATCTTCGCCAGCACGTCGGCCGCCATGCCTGTGCCGGTATCCGCAATGGCAATCGACACGCCATCGCCGTCGCGACGCGTGCCGATCGTGATGGTGCCCCGTTCTGGAATCGCCTGAGCGGCGTTGACCAGCAGGTTCATCAGCACCTGATTCACCTGCGACGGGATGCACTCGACCGGCGGCAGGTCGCCGTAATGCTTGACGACTTCTGCCTTGTACTTGATTTCGTTGCGCACGACATTCAGCGTCGCCTCAAGACCTGCATGCAGGTCGACCACGCACCAGTCTTCGCTGCCCGCACGTGAGAAATCGCGCAGGTCCTGCACGATACGCCGGACACGCGAGGCGCCCTCGATCGATTCGTCGATCAGCGTGCCGATGTCCTCGCGAAGATAGTCGAGATCAGCGTCTTTACGCGCCTGATCCAGGCGGGCTCGCATTGCAGGATCCAGCCCGGTGAGCATCGAGTCCTGCAGCGCCATGATATCGAGAAGCCTGCGCACCCACGTCTTCAACGTCCCAAGGTTGGAATCGACGAAGCCGATCGGGTTGTTGATCTCGTGCGCGACGCCGGCAGCGAGCTGCCCGATCGACGCAAGTTTCTCCGATTGCAGCAATTTGACATGCGCTTCCGCCAGCTCGTCGATCAGGCGTCGCTGCGCCTCCTTTTCCCGCTCCAGTTCGGTCTGGGCGCGCCTGCGTTCTTCGATTTCCTGTTTCATCAGGCGCTGGGTACGTTCGAGCGCGTGCGTTATCTTCTTGTTGTCGCGCAGCGCATCTTCGAGTTCGCGAGTCCGATGCCGAACCTGGTCCTCGAGCGTGACCGCCATCTGGAACAGGCTGAAGTCGGAGCCGCAAACGATCGTGCTGCGCTCCGCGCGGTCCATCAGCGACCGGACCACTTTGTTCAAGCGCACGACCTCCGCTTGCAGGACAACGCATTCGTCCGATGCAACGGCGACAGACGATGCTTCAGGCATGCCAAGCCTCCCCTCCACCGCCGAACGCGATGCCGGTCAAGGTCTGGTTGACGTGCACGCCGCCGTATTGCTCGCCGTACGTACTGAAACCCGCTGACCGGTTATCCCGAAATAACCGCCCTGCGATATCGCGCGTGCCCTTTTGCAGCAATTCCAGGTGACGCAAGATGCAGTCCCATGCGAGTACGAGCTGCGGCTCGCCCAATTCACTGCGAAGCTCAAAGAACATCGTGCGCAGATTCTCCGTGAGATCGAGGCCGCGAGCGACGCGCAGCACGAGGCCCTCTTCAATCGCACAGTAAAACGTGAGACTGCCGTCGGCGTTCAGCTTCTGGATCGATCGCACATAGTTGGTGCCATCGATCAGCACGACAACGGGCGCCGCCGCAAAATGGCCCGGGCAAAGATCTTCCACGCGCGCGCCGATCAGGCGCGCGTATTCCGCGGCGGCCGGCAGCCCATTGATTTCGCTGACGGTGCGCCGCTCCGCATCGGCACCCGTTACCACGAGCCGTTCATCGCCGGAACGGAAATGCTGCGTCTTGAAAATCCGGAATGGCAGGGTCGTCGAGGCGACAACCAGTACCGCGCAATCGCGGTGAAAGCGCCCTTCGTGAAACACGTGAGTCCGCTCGAAATTCAGGTCGTCGCCCGCCGATCCACCGACCAGCGGAATGTCGCCCAGCGCGTTTTGCAGCGTGCGGGTGACCGGCTCTTCCCTCACCGACAGGCCATCGATCAACAGCAGCGCAAAGGTGTCTGCACTGCGCGCGCCGGGCGCTTTCCGTTCCAGGTCGTGTAACGCATCCAGCGCGCACGCCTGACCACCAGCAATCGTGAAGTTGTGCAAATCGTCCAGTCGCCCGGTGACGGCCGTGAACGACGCACGCGGCAACGCCACCGCGACGAGGCTGTGGTCGAGATAGCCGGCCGGGCCGATTTCGCCGGCCGTCGTGCAACCGACGACCTCAGTGCCGTCGAAGCATTGGCCCATTTCATCCGCGAGCGATTCGAGGTCGAAATGGCTCGAGCAGAAGAATAGAACCAGGGCGCAATCGGATGCATCGAGTGCGGCGTGCACTTCCCGGACGGCTTCACGCGCATCGGGATGGGTCGACTGCGCGACGATGGCGGGTGATGCTGGAGAGGTCATGACATATCTCCTGTTGCTGCGCGATTACGCCGAACGTCGTGAAGCGTAGGCGTCCGCGCCGCTCAGATTGCGACGAATCGGAAACCGGACCGTGAAAGTCGTTCCACGTCCGGGCTGGCTGGCGACGTCGATACATCCCCGGTGGCGTTCGACGATGCTATGGGAAACCGGTCGTGACGCAATCACATTGCGCGACCCGGCCGCGGCCGGCTTATTTCGATATGCTCACTGTCGAGCGGCGCCGGATTGCGCCGATTGCGTCCCGGCGGGCGCAGCCGAATGAACCAGAATGGCAAAGGGCGCGTTTTCCTGCGCTTCGAAGCGCCGCACCTGCTCGACCTGATGCGCGGACATGACGCTGTCCTTCGTCATCAGCAGTACGCCGCGGCTGGTACGCAGATCGTCGGCGAGACGCATCCCCTCGGCGAGCTGCGATCCGCTAATCTGCGAGACCGGCGTTCCCAGCCCTAACGCAGACGGATCCTTCATCAACGTCAAAAAGCGATCGATGATCCGCAGGTCGTAGCGGATGCCCGCCTGCGACTTGAGCAATGCGACCGCCTGCTCCGTGGTGACAGGCTGTTTCACGAGGCCGCCGCGGCGCAGGCCCTCGAAATCCCGGGCCACCGACAGGATCCGCGAGCCCAACGGAATGTCGTCTCCAGCGAGACCGTCCGGTGTGCCACGCCCGTTGAACCGCTCGTACTGGTGGCGGATGATGTATGTGACCTGATCCAGTTGCCCAACCGGCGTCAGCACCATCTGTGCGCGCAGCGGATGCTGATAGAAAAGCTGACTCTCCTCGGCCGACAGGCGATCGAGCGACTTATGCAATAGTTCGTCGGGCAGCGACAGCTTGCCGATGCCATGCAGCAGGCCGGCAAAAAATACCTCCTGTGCCTGCAATCCGCTCATGCCCAATGCCAGCGCCAGATGCCGGGCGACCTCGCCGATCCGCATGGATTGACCGCCCAGCACGCCGCAGCGCAATTCGATCATGCTCGCGCAGACCTGGACCATCGTCGTGAAATTCTTTTTTAGATCCTGCTGTGCGTCCTCAAGGAACATCACGGTCTGACGGACCTCCTCGGTGCGGGACAGCACCTGGGTTTCGAGTCTTGCATTGAAATCCCGTAGTTCGTCGTTCTGCTTCTGCGTGAGCGCGGTTAGCCGCGCGGTTTCGTTGCGAAGCCGCGCCTGTTCGAGTGCCTGCGCGATGGTCAGCAGCAGATCCTGGTCATCCCATGGCTTGTTGAGGTAACGGTAGACGCCGCCTTCATTGATTGCGCGGACGACCGAGTCGATCTCCGAGTAGCCGGTCAGCAGGATACGCATCGTATCCGGGTAGAGCGCCTGCGCGCGTGCGAGGAATTCCGCCCCGCTCATATGGGGCATGCGCATGTCCGAGATGATCAGGTCGACCTTCGTCGAGGCGAGCACGTCGAGCGCCGAAGCGCCGCTTTCCGCGGTGAGCACCTCGTACCGCGGCGTTCTCAGCAAACGCCTGAGGGCCGACAGGATGCCCGGCTCATCGTCGACGAGTAGCACAACGGGGACAGTCGCGGGATCCCGATCATCAACGGCATCTGCCGGCGCGACCGGCAGCCCGGTTTCGGCCGTCTGATCCGCAAGAAGTGCTCTCTCCACTTCCGCAGGTTCCGCCATAATTTGCCCCCATTTCGATCTTTCCACTTCTTCTGCGTTATCGGCCGGTATCGATGGTCCTGTAGTAGGGAAAACGCCAGATCGATTGCAAGGCGCGGCCTTCGGCCCGGTCCCGAAAAGGCGGCCTGCTTCGGGATTGCCGGCACGCGGTCACGCGCCACACGACCCGCGTCCTCGCCTCTTGTAGGAAACCGCCGACAGACTACTTCCATCTCCTACGCGATGTTCAGCGCCACCTGATTTGAATCAGAAATGTCCTGACCGATACTTTCCTCACAAGAAAGCATGTCTGTGATCTGCGGCCCAGCTTGATTCAGCGGCACGCGACTGGCTTTCATGAGGAGACCACGGACCACAATCCGGTCTCAGGCGTCTCATGCGCGGAGCGAGCTACGACCATGATCGATGTGCTCCCCATGCGCTGGACGGACAAAATGGATGTCGCCGGCAAATCCGGCGACTGGGTATCCGTATAGAGCCGATGTTTGCCGTTTCCTGGCCATGGCAGAACGCGATTAATCGCTCCCTTTTAATTCGGAACGGTCGCGCGGAGCGCTGTCGATTTTGCGGCGAATGCGCGCTAGCTGAACCGGAAAAGGAGTAAGAGAGGAATCCCGCACAAAACAGATCGCACGCCGACGATGTGTCGAACGCGGATTTTCGCGACTTGACCGCCGCATAGCATGAACTTTCAGGACTTTGCCGACCATGCCAAGCTGCATACGCGCAATCTCACCGCCCGCGAAAACCGGTCCCCGGATCGGCGAGGACTTCCGTTTGTCTCAGACGCCGTTAGCTTCGTAGCCTGGTCCGCGTCGAACCGGTCGAGCGCCAGCAGTAAATCGTCGATGGAAGATAACTGAACGTTCGTCAAGTGGCTTGAATCAAGCAGTCTATGAAGACGCCCACGCCAATACCAGGCAGGAAGGATTGGCTGGTCCGAAAACCCGTACAGAGACGGCCATATCACATATGCAATATGCGCGATCTCATCATCGATCAGAATACCCACGTTGCCCCCCGTTACCTCCTCGTTAGCGGCCGCTGGCCTATTTATCTTTCTATATGATGATTACTCTAGACCGATTTTCAGCAAATTGCCAACTATGCAAACGAGCAGGTTGGATTGCGATTGACCGGCTCATCCGCAACGTCCTTGTCAAGCGGCAGTACATCGGCGAGCCCCGCACCTGGAGCAGCTTGTCTTCCCTCAGGCCGCCGGCCACCAGCGCACGCCGGGCCGCGTTCGCGCGATCGCTGGCCGAACGAGAGCGCGAACCAATCGATAGTCGTCAATGGTTCGGAATACTTGATGAGGAGAAACCTTGTTATTTTCGAGCAGGGTTTATTTTGGTGCGCCGGATGGCTCTGTCAGCTCGATGAGGAAGCGGCGGTAGAACGAAGCAGCCTGAGCCTTCGCGACATCGAGGAATTGTTGCTAGAAGGAATTGTTGCTAGAGCGTGGTGTCGTGGTCACGTACGAAACGATCCGTTGCTGGTGCGACAAGTTCGGCGTTCGATTCGCCCATTGTGCCAAAGCGGCGCGGCGCAAGCCAAGTGCCGCAAGTTGACTGTGCCCCAGCAGCAAGGAGCCGACCGTACAAGCTTTGCGCCACAGTGCATGCCGACGCCGACGTTGCTCATTCCGCCAAACGCGGCGGGACATATGCCCCGTAGTATGGACCGCTCTTCCCAGTGCTCGTGGCGATTTTGACACCCGCCGTGAGATGGCCCTGAATGTACTTACCGTTTCCGCCATTCCCAGAGTCGATATGAAAAGCAGCGAAGCCGACAATCGGTGCGGTTGACGACGACCCGCTTGTCGGTACTGTCTGCACGACAGGGATCAGCACGTCCACATTGGAGGGAACAGAAGAGTAAATCGTCGTCTTGACGCCGTTCTGAATCCAGATCGAATCGCCAATGCCCAGCGCCGTCGGATTCTTGTTATCGATCAGGCCTCGTACGGACGGCACATCGTTGGTGTTCAACTGGAAAGACGTCCACTGCCCGGCAGCGCAACCACCGTAAAGCGACCCGTTGCCGAACTGAAATGTATAGGCCTGTCCGGTTGAGGGGTCCAGCTTCGGACTGCCGGTTTGGGCATTCCAGTACTGATCGAAAATGCATTTGCCGATCGCCACGGGGAACAGGCCGCCGGCGGCAACATAGCCGGGCGCCGACACCACCGCGACGGCGGTTGCCGTGACGGCGCCGTTATCGACGCCGAAAAGCGGCGCGAAGAAGAACCTCACAGGGCCGTTGTTGAGCCCTGCCGCGCGCGACACCGTGACTTTCACCGCCGGATTGTCATAGGTCCCCGGCGATATGGTCGACGCCTGCATGCCCGCCGGAGAACCCGTCAGGTTCCAGAAGCCGCTTTGTACAGACGCGCTCGTCAACGTGACACTGTCCGAGCTATTCAGGCTGACCGCTTTTGCAGCGTTGGTTTGAGCAAGACTCCAGTTAGGGCCGGGGCTGCCGGGAAGCAACGCACCCGCGCCCGCGAGCGCGGCGGCGTCAGCTGCGCTCTGCAATTCGGAACGGGCGAGCACTCCGTGTCCGATGTCGATCGAAAATGCCGCGACCAGGAGAGCGGCGAACAGAGTCGACAGCATGGCGACGCTCATCGCCCCACGCTGGCGGCGATAGTGTGAAATCGCGCTCGCGTATCGAAGCGCTTTTACACGTTTTCCCTGGTGCTGGTGAGCGGGCTCGGCACGCTTGCGATGTCGCATTTCGGAAGTCATGTGTTATTCGTAATTCATGACGGCGGTCGCATTCAACACTATCGGGCCGGTCAGGCTACTCATGGCGGAGCCGAGCATCAGACCTTGATAAGCGTATGAAACCTTGACCTGGAGAGGGCTTCCCGAGATCGGTCCACCAGGTTGCGTCACGGTGACGACCGGCAAAGCGGCATTGCCGTTGGTGACGAGATTGCTCTGCGCATTGGTGGTCGTGATCGCTGCGATCTGGGACGTGGTCAGCGGTGGCACTTGCAGCACTGTGCCGGCTCGGGCGCCTGCGCGAGCCGCATTGGTTATGGCGACCTTGTCGTAGAGCATCAGATTGCCGTCGATGATGCCGACCAGCACCATGATCACGAACGGCAGCAAAATGGCGAACTCAAGCGACACGCTACCTGCATCCGCGCGGCGCATCGTGTCGGCTCGCTGCCCGAATAAACCGCCCAGGCATTGGGTGTCAACTTCTTTTTTCATTCTGGCCACTTGCTGTGTGTGCGTGATGTCGCGTCGCCAAAGCATTACCTCGGCAGTTGAGCTTATTGCATTGCCCTCGCTCGCAAACCGTCGATCTGACGACCGAAATGCCGCCTGTTCAAAATGGAACCAACAGCGATGACTTTTCACATTGACGTTAACAACGGCCCCGAACTTTAAAACTTTAGGCGGCGCTACGCCGCAGGCCCTGTACAAACCTCGATCCGATGTGAGACAAGCTCGCCGGGCCGGGCAGTTGACGACGTATTGCCGTGCCGCTTCGCAACGCACGAGCAGCCTGAATTGCGTTGTATGTGCTTACCTACCAAATACGATGCGACTCTAATTTATCAGTCGCGCGCCGCCATGATCCCGGCATCGGCAGTGTCGGTTTCAGCGGTAAACCCTCACTCACCTCCCCGCTTTCAATGGCTTGCCACGCAAGTTTCGGATTCGCCGCTTGCTTGCCACGCAAGTTTTGGATTCGCCGCTTTGCCTGCACGAATAGGCGGTTGGCCCGTCAATGAAAAGTGAATGCATTGACATCCTAAAGTTTTCCCCTGTGTCGCCGTTACAAGGTCTGCCCGCTCCTGATTCAAGGCGCGAAATGAGGTGTGATTTGGCCTCACTCCGCGCCATCGAAAATCGGGACGCCGGGTAGGATCTGTCGTACTCGGTGTGTTCCTTTACCTGCCGAGCCTGCTCCAACCAACTCGTTATGGGAAAGAAAATGCGCAAATTTTTTAAAGCGTTTGTTCGCGACGAACGTGGCGTAAGCGCCATGGAATATGCGGTTCTCGCCGGCATCGTCGCTGTCGCACTTGGTGGCATGGCTACCATGTTTAACGACTCGGTGTCAACGATGTTCACCACCATGTTCGGCACGATCAGTTCGAACCAGGCAAAGTAAGTGGTTTTCCTGGAGGTTCGGATGTCGCCGTCCGGATCTCCATTTCTTCCCCCAGTCTCTGTACCGAGACCATCGTGTACCTCCTGTCCTTCGCAATCCGCCTCGTCGCACTCTGCGCACTGCTGTGGCTGGCAGTCATCGACGTTCGCGTGCGGCGCCTGCCGACCCGGACGGTGCTGATGACCGGGGCACTGTTTTTCCTGGATGCGCTGATCTTGCGCACGTCCATCGGTGATATTGCTGCGCATCTGGTGGTCGCACTTTGCGCGCTTGTCGCTTGCATCGCGATGTTCGCCGCAAAAATAATCGGCGGCGGCGATGCGAAGCTGGCCTCCATCATCTTCCTGTGGGCCGGGCCTGGTCTTTCATGGCCGGCGTTAACCCTGATTTCTGTAATCGGAACATTCGTGTCGCTGGTCAGTCTTGCGACGCGACACATGAATCAAGATCAGCGCTCCCGGCCGATGCGGGCGCTGGCGATGTTCTCGGCAGCGCGCGGTGTGCCTTACGGCGTCGCGCTTGCTCTTGGCGGCGGTTCGGTCATCGTACTGCCCACATTGCTGCCTTTGTTTTCGACGCGATAGGACGGCGTCCTTATGTCCAACATCATCAAATTCGGCTTCCTGATTGTCGGCGCCATTCTCATTGCGCTCGTCGTGCGAGTGGTTGTCGCGGGCGCGTCGCGACATTCCGTGCCGGTCGTCAATACCGAGAAGGTGCGCGTCAGTGCGGCCGATCTTCCCCAGGGGCTGCTGCTGCGCGACGAAGATATCAAGTGGAAAGACGTACCCGTTGAAAAACTGCCGGCCGGCGCCGTCGTCTCCGGCGCGCCGGGCGAGCTCGAACTGAAGGGCGCGTTGCTGCGTCACCCGGTCGCGAACGGCACCGCCATCGTGGCCGACGACGTCATCCTGCCGAGCGCTCCCGGGTTTCTCGCCGCGACACTGAAGCCGGAGATGCGCGCGGTGTCGGTCGCCGTCGACGACGTGTCCGGCAATGCAGGCCTGATCCAACCGGGCGACTATGTGGATCTGCTGCTTACGCAACAGATGGACCGCAAGACCGACTCTCCGGAGCTCGCGGTGTCGAGCGAAACTGTCGTCGAGCACGTTCGCGTGCTGGCGTCCGGCTCGGCGATCAGCCGCCCGAAAAATGGCAACGCTCCCGATACCCACGAGCGGATCCGCACCGTCACGCTGGAAGTCACGCCGCGCATGGGCGAAGTGGTAGCGGTTGCCGCGCGCCTGGGCAGTCTGTCGCTGGCGTTGCGCAGCTTTGCGACGGTGTCGCGCGATCCTTTCGCGCTCGCGTCGACACCCGCTTCCGCCTCCGCACCCGGCGACCTGCAACGCGCACCTGTGTGGGCCGGCGACATCTCGCGCGCACTGCGCGATCTGCCGAGATCGCGCCCGGTAGCGGGCGGCGCCCGCGGCGCGCCATCGCCCGCGCCGCGGTCCGTGACCGTGTACAGGGGATCCCAGGAATCTGTCCTGACATCGAGCGTCGCGCAGGCGGGCGGTGCCGGCAGTAACGGCACGCCGCCACTGCCAGCCGCCGCCACGCCCCAGTGACGCCGTGCAAACGGCTCGACGCCGCAGTCATTCGCCAGGATAGAAAGTCATGAAAATGCAGTTCAGCTTACGCATCTGCAAGGCAGCAGGGCTTACCGCATGCGCCATGTGGAGTGCGGTTCCTGGCCTCGCTGCGCCGGCATATGCGGTGCAACCGCACGTCGCGGACGCAGCGGCGGCGGCCGCGCCGACCGCCGCCCAAGGGACGCTCGCAATCGATGCCGGCAAGGGCACACTCGTGCATCTCAATGAAGACGCCAGTTCGGTGTTCGTCGCGGACCCGGCGATTGCCGACGTGCACGTACCGTCGCCGAGAGCGGTCTTCGTGCTAGGGAAGAAGGCCGGTACCACGACGCTGTACGTGCTCGGCGCCAACAACAAAACACTGGTTCAGCGCACGGTCGTGGTGGCCCGCGACATGGATGCGCTGCGCAGCATGGTTGCCACGCGCTTTCCCAGCATGAACGTGCAGTTGGGTACGGGTAATGGGTCGTTGCTGGTGTCCGGCCAGGCGACCAGTTCCGTCGACGCCGACGCTGTCGTGCAATCGCTCACACCCTATCTGGCGGATAAGGAAGTGCTGGTCAACCGCATGACGATCGACCGGCCGCTGCAGGTGCAGTTGCGCGTACGGATCACGGAAGTCGACCGCAACGTCACGCAGCAGCTCGGGATCAACTGGCAGGCACTCGGCAATGCAGCGGGTAACTTTTTCGGCGGCATCTACAGCGGCCGCCCGATCTACAACCTCACCCAGCCCCTCACCAGTTCGACGGGTCAGATCACTTATCCGGTGAATCTGGCGACCAACAACGCCTACTCACTGTTCGGCCAGTTCAAGACCGGCAAGACGGATATTCAGGCACTCGTCGATGCGTTGAATCAGGAAGGCCTGATCACTGTGCTCGCCGAGCCCAGTCTCGTGGCGCTGTCCGGACAAACGGCGAGCTTTCTGGCGGGCGGCGAATTCCCGATTCCGGTGTCGCAGATCAATGGCGTGATCTCCGTGGAATTCAAGCAGTTCGGCATCAAGCTCGACTTCACGCCGACGGTGCTGAGCGATCGCCGCATCAGTCTCAAGGTACGCCCGGAAGTCAGCCAGATCGACCCGACGGTGAGCGTGACGACCGGTGGCGTCACTGTGCCGGGCCTGAGCGTGCGCCGTGCGGATACGACCGTCGAGCTCGCGAGCGGTCAAAGCTTTGCCATCGGCGGCCTGCTCCAGAGCAATACCACCGACATCATTTCGCAGGTGCCGGGCATCGGCTCCATTCCAATTCTGGGCAAGCTGTTCTCGTCGTCCAATTACCAGAACAACAAGACCGAACTGGTGATCATGGTGACGCCGTATCTGGTCGAACCGACCAATCCGGCCAAGCTGCGCACGCCGCTCGAATCGCTTGTTTCACCGAGCAACGATGTGGAATACAGCTTCAGACATCAGGAAGGCAGTGCGCCTTCGCAGGCTGGAGCCCCGCGTCTCGTCGGCGCGGCCGGATATGTCTATTGAGCCGAACGCCATGAACCCCATACGCATTCTCACGCTCGTTCTCGTCTGCTTGCTGGCGGCGTCCCTGAGCGGATGTTTCAAGCCGCCGCGCGGCATGCCTGACGAGTCGGTGATCGGCTTCGACGGCAAAAACGCCGTGCCGCCGGACTGCACCCAACTCGCCCGCAGCTCGTTGCTGACCGACGCGGGCCTGCGCCGACCGGCCATGCAGTGGGGCTGTGCGACCTACACCAATCTTGCGGCCCAGGTCGCCAATCCGAAAGACCTCGTCGCGCCCAAATCGCTCGCTCCCGCCGACGCCGCGGTTGCGGCGAGCGCGGTGCGCCGCTACGAGACCGGACAAGTGATACCGCTCGACACCGAAACCTCGACCTCGCGCGGTTCCAAGTGATGCATTCAACTTTCACCGAAGAAACGCCATGAGCACGACAGAGTTCAACCACTCAAAAGCGAAGGCCGGCGTGCGAACCGCGGACTTCATGGCGTTCGTCGCTGACCGCAATACCGAACAGACTCTGAAGAGCTTCGTGCTCGAACAGGCGATGCCGCACACGCACATCGCCATCGGCAGCATTGACGACGCCATCGCGTACCTGTCCAGGATAGAACGCTCGCCGCTGTTTCTGCTGGTGGATCTGCACGGGTCGACCATGCCGCTGTCCGATCTTGCCCGCCTGTCGGAAGTGTGCGAGCCGTCGGTTCAGGTGGTGGTGCTCGGCGAGCGCAACGACGTCGGACTGTTTCGCAGCCTGCTGAAGATCGGCGTGCGCGACTACCTCGTCAAGCCGCTGACTGTCGAGTTGCTCAAGCGGACCATCGATGTTTCGGAGCGCAAGATCAGCCCGGTGATGCTCGCGCGGGTGGGCAAGACCATCGCCTTTGCCGGGACGCGCGGAGGCGTCGGCGTCACGACCATCGCCCTGAACCTCGCGCGTCATCTCGCGGAGGAAACGCATCGCCGGGTGGCCTACGTGGACCTCGACCTGTATGGCGGCGTCGCGAACAGCATGCTCGGGCTGCAGAGCAACAACGGCCTGATCGATGTGCTCCAGAATGTGCACCGGCTCGATCCGCAGTATGTGGAGCGCACGCTGCTCACCAATGGAACCCGGCTCTTCGTGCTGTCAGCCGAAATGGAGCGTGGAACCGAAAACCCGTTCAAACCGGGTGCGCTGCGGCGCGTTCTGGAACTGCTGTGCGACAGCTTCCATTACGTGATGCTCGACACCGGAAGTCCGTCCGCCCCGCTCGCGGCCGAAGCCTTCGACCATGCGTCGCGCGTGTATCTGGTGACCGACCGCTCCGTGCATTCGACGCGGCAAAGCATTCGCCTGCTGCGCTACATTGAAGACCGCGACAGCAACCCGCCGACCTCGCTGTTGCTGAACAACCCGAACGCGGCGAGCACCGGCAAGGTACAGACATCCGACTTCGTGTCGGCCGTCGGACGCAACGTGCTGCACGAGGTGCAGTTCGAACCGAAGGCGCTGTCGATTGCGGAAAACCTCGGTGAGGCGCCGAAAGAGAAGACCCCGAACGGATTCAACCAATCGATCATGCGGATTTCGAACGACCTCACAGGCCAGCACGAGATGGCCGCGCCGTCGTTTCTGCGGAAGTTTATATTCAGGAGAGGTTGATGTTCGGGCAAAAGCAGGTCAGGTACGTAGAGACCGTGTCCGACGCCGGCGCCGGGGAAGCGGTGCGCGAACCGCAGGCGCCGGTTCAGCCGGTCACGCCTGCCCCGGCATCCGCGCCGGCCGGCGCACACGCGCCCACGCCGGACGGCGACGAGCCGCTGGTGCGCTCGGATCTGTTCAGAATCATCCGCAACGGCGTGTTCGATTCGATGAACGCGTCGGCCGCGGTCGGCAAGACACGCGAGCAGGTGAAGCCCGGCGTCGAACAATTGGTGCTGGGGATTGCCGAGCGCGAACGGCTGAACATTACGATGGCCGAGCAGGGGCAGATCGTCGGCGAACTGCTCAACGACATGTTCGGCCTCGGGCCGATCGAACCACTGCTCGCGGACGAAACCGTCACGGACGTGCTCGTCAACGGACCCGATCAGGTGTACGTGGAGCGTCACGGCCGGCTCGAACTGACGCCTTACAAGTTCCGCGACAACGCCCACGTGGTCAACGTCGCGCAGCGGATCGCCGCCGGCGTGGGCCGGCGCGTCGACGAAAGCAGCCCGATGGTCGACGCGCGGCTTGCCGACGGCAGCCGCGTCAACGTCGTGCTGCCGCCGCTCGCCATTCACGGCGCGACCATTTCCATCCGCAAGTTTTCAAAACGCGATATCACGCTTCATCGCATGGCGCAGCAGGGCAATATGTCGCCGGCGATGGCGAGCGTGCTCAAGCTCGCGAGCACCTGCCGTCTCAACATTATCGTGTCGGGCGGCACGGGCTCGGGCAAGACCACCTTGCTGAATGCGCTGTCGCACTTCATCGGGCTGGGCGAGCGCACCATCACGATCGAAGATGCGGCGGAACTGCAACTCGTGCAGCCGCACGTCGTCAGCCTCGAAACACGGCCGGAAAACGCGGAGGGACTCGGCGGCGTCGCGCAGCGTGACCTCGTGCGCAATGCACTGCGGATGCGCCCGGACCGGATCATCCTGGGCGAAATCCGCGGCGCCGAGGCGTTCGATGTATTGCAGGCGATGAACACGGGCCACGACGGCTCGATGACGACGATCCATGCGAATACGCCGCGCGACGGGATTACGCGGCTCGAGAGCATGGTGATGATGGCCAACGGCAATCTCCCGCTGATGTCGATTCGCCGGCAGATCGCGAGCGCGGTTCACCTGATCGTGCAGGTCGAGCGGATGCGCGACGGCATGCGCCGCGTGACGCGCATCACCGAACTCGTGGGCATGGAAGGCGATGTCATCATCACGCAGGATCTGTTCACCTTCCGGTACGACGCGAGCGCCTATAACGACGAGGTCAAGGGCGTGTACGAGTGCGCGCTGGTCAGGCCGGCTTTCTCGGAACGCGCCGCGTATTACGGGCTGGAGGAGGCTTTGCTGGAGGCGATGAAATCATGAGTCGCATCGACCTGTTCACGCTTTGCGCGTTCATCGTCGTGCTGCTGGGCGGGCTGATGGTGATGATACTGCTGGACATGCGAAGCCAGCAGCCGCATGCCAGGATCAAGACGCGCATGCGGCAATCGTTCCTCATCAGGGCCGAGCGGACAAAAGATAGTACCCAGTCCCACGCGACGTTGTTTACCGTCAGCCGGCGCGATAATGCCGTCAGCCGCTGGTTCGGGCCCAGGATTTCGCGTCTCAGGACCGTCGCGGGCGCCAACGGACTGCGTGTCGTCGTTGCTGCGGCGATCGTCGGCGCACTCGTCGCGCTGGCCATGACGCACTTCATGCCGCTCCCCGACTTTTCGAAACCGCTGCTGGTCATCGGCCTTCCCGTGTTTGCACTGGCACGGGCCTATGGCTTTCTGGTCGAACGCTTTCGCAAGCGCTTTCTGGACAGCTTCCCCGATCTGATCGACATGATCGTGCGCGCGGTTCGCGCGGGCGTGCCGGTCACGCACGTAATTGGCACGGCAGCCGAGGAGTGCCCCGAGCCGATAAAAAGTGAATTCAAACTGATGAGCGATTCCCTTCGCGTCGGGCGCGATCTGGAAGAAGTGCTTGCGGTGGCGATGCGGCGTATCGAGATCGCCGACTTTTCGTTCTTCTGCGTGTGCCTGCTGTTGCAGCGCGAAACGGGCGGCCAACTCGGCGAGACGCTGGAAAATCTGTCCGGCATCGTGCGTACCCGGCGGGAAGTTCGGCAGAAGGCCAAGGCGCTAACCGCCGAGGCCCGCATCACGACCAAGATTCTTGCGGCTATTCCGCTCGTCGTCATGCTGTGCCTCTACGCGCTGAATCGCAGCTACGTCATGGTGCTGTTCGACCGGCCGGCGGGTCACAAGCTTTTGACCTTCAGTGTGATTTCAATCGTTGTCGGCATCGCCGTGATCAGCAAGATGGCCAAACTGGATACGTCGCGATGAGCCCGTCGAATATCGAAGCCCTGATCAACCTGCTGATGCTGCTGGCGCTGTTCGCCGGGCTGGCGATCTGGTGGGCGACGCAACGTGGCGGCAGGCGCGGCAGGATCGCCGAACGTGCTCGCCAGGCCGCGCTCGATCACCGTGCGCAAGCATCGCTCGAAGTCGAGGTCGAAGACGGCGGCGTTCGCGGCCGCAGCTTACGGCGCCTTGCGAAGCTCGGCGACCGGATTCCGCTGTTCGACGCGAAGTACCGCCTCAAGCTTCAGAGGGACATGATTCGCAGCGGATACCGCAACAGCCTGGCTGTATCGATTCTTCTCGCGGTCAAATTCTGCACGGGTCTCGTATGCGCCGCGGTGACCGTCATGCTGGGTTCGCACATTCCCGTGATCGGCGCATACCCGGTGATTCGCGGCATGGCAATGATGGGCGCATTCGTGATCGGCATGATCATTCCCGAATACGTGGTTGCGTTTCGCGCATCGCGCCGGCGCAATGCGATGGCCGGGTGCCTGCCAGACGCGCTCGATCTGCTCGTGATCTGCACGAACGCAGGCAACAGTTTGCCCGTCAGCATCCGGCGGGTCGCCGAAGAACTGGCGACCATCTGCCCGCCGCTTTCGAAGGAATTTTCACTGACCGCCGACGAACTGAAACTGTCCGGCGACAGCACCCGCGCCTTGCAGGGGCTCGCCGAGCGAATCGATCTGCCGTCGATCCGTGCACTGATTTCAACGCTTACCCAGTCCATGCGCTACGGCACGCCGATCACCCAGGCGTTGCGTATCCTCTCGCGCACCGAACGGGTGGCGCACATCGTGTCCCTCGAAGAAAAAGCAGCCAAGCTCGCACCCAAAATAGTGCTTCCGATGATGCTGTTCATTCTTCCCGCAATCGTGGCGATTGCAGGCGGCCCGGCGGTTATTCAACTCCTTCAATTTATTGCCGCCCGATGAAAACACCTGAACTGCAACACAATGAAACGTCCCCGGCCATCCGCACACGAGCCGTTCGTGTTGGACGAAGCATGTGCCTGACGGTTTTATGCACCGCGCTGCTGGTGACGAGCGCTGCGTGCACGACGACGAGCCGGCACGTCGCCGACATACAGCCCGTTACACGGAATTCGTCGCCCAGCAGCATGAGCGAGCTGCGGATTGCCGAAGCCGCTCTCGACGCGGGCAATGTCGAACTGGCGACCACGCTCTTCGACAAGGTCGTGCAGGCCGATCCGAAGTCCGTCCCAGGCCTGACCGGTCTGGGCAACACGCTCTATGCGGTCGGCGACTTCACGCGGGCGCGGGTCTACTACCAGCGGGCAAGCAGGTTCGAGCCGAGCGCAGCGGCGCCGCTGATCGGCATCGCGCGTGTCGCGATTCATCAGCGCCGCTTCGACGAGGCGATCTCGACGTATCGCAGCGTGCTCGCAAGCACGCCCGACGATCCGATGGCCTCGGCAGGTCTCGGTGCGGCGCTTGCCATGAAGGGCGACCATGCCGCGGCACAGGCGGTGTTGCGGCAGGCGCTCAAGGCCAATCCGGGCGATCCGCTGCTAAGCGTAAACCTCGGTTTGTCGCTGGTGCTCGGCGGTGATGCACGCGAGGGCGCAAACGTGTTGCTTGACGTTACGCGCTTTCCCGGAGCGCCGCCCCAGGCGCGCCAGAATCTGGCGCTCGCTTACGGACTGCTTGGCAACGCCGAGGCGGCAGCGGAGATTCTCGCTAAAGATTTGCCCAAAGCATCGATCCAGGACAACCTCCGCTTCTATGAAATCCAGCGAGCACGGATGGCGCAGCCGGTCGGGAGTTCAGGCACGAAAGGTGTCGCGACCTCATCCATGCCTCCTGTCGAGGCGGCGAGCTTGCGATGAATCCCGCAAGAGCCGCCCATTGACCTGTTAGATGCCCGGCATCACCGGGTAAGGTTCGGTATGGTCTTCCACCCGCTTCACGCCGGGAATGCTTTCCGCCGCGACGCGAACGGCCTGCACCGCCTCCATCGAGTGAAAGATGCCCCACAGGTGGACAACCCCATCGCTCACGACGATGTTGCGTCCGGCAAATGCCCAATTGTGACCCGTCATTTCACCCATCAGCGCCGCACGAATCTCCCGATCCGAGAGGGCCACGTCCGGCGCCGGCTCCTGCGGAGCACTCGCCAATGCCTGCACAAGGTTCGCGCGGCTGACGATGCCCACCAGCTGACCCGCCTTTGTCACAGGAACACGTTTGATACGCCGGGTTTCCATAATGTTGGCGACTTCGCTCAGCGGCGTGTCTTCATCGACCGAGATGACGGGGGCGGTCATCACGTCCTGAACCGTTTGTGCATGGGTCTTGATGTAGTCTTTGGCGTCATTGCCTGACGAAAAAAGATCGAGCCACCAGGAGCGCCGGCGCTGATCGGTGCCGAGTTCTTCCCGGTGCAGCAGGTCGCCTTCGCTGATCATGCCTACGACATGTCCTGTCGCGTCGATCACTGGCGCGCCGCTGATTCCCTTGTCCACCAGCAGCCTGGCAACCTCGCTCACGGTCATGTCAGGTTTGGCGGATACGACGTTACTGGTCATTACATCTGATGCCCGCATGGCAACGCTCCTTGGCTGTTTCGCTTCACTTCTTCATTCACACTACGTCCGCAGATGCCGTCAACTTTTGACATGGATCAGCGTTGAAGCCGATATCGATCGCTTGCCTGCAACACCGGTGTGACATGAGCGCATCTGGCGGGCCGCTTACCTCCTCGATGGCATGCAAAGATGCAGCCGCGCCGGGACGTGCAGCCGCCACCCCGGCGCGGCGCGGCGTCAATCACGCGATCGGCAGACGCTTGCGCTCGGAAGCCGCCTTCTTGGGCAGCGTCAACGACAGGACGCCGTCCTTGTACTCCGCCGCCGCGGTGGCTTCGTCGATCTCGCTCGCGAGCGAAAACGACCGGCTGACCGCACCGGAATACCGCTCGCGCCGTATCACGCGCTCGCCTTCCTTCAGTTCCTGATTGCGTTCGACCGTGGCGCTGATCGATACGGTGTTGCCGTCGATTTTCACGTCGATATCGTTCTTTTCGACACCCGGCAGTTCGGCCTTCACTGCGTAGGCGGTGTCGCTTTCCGTCACGTCGACCTTGATGTCGGCTAATGGGGCGTCGCCGACCGCGCCGCGCAGCGGACGGAACAGGCCCTGAAACAGTTCCGACATGGGTTCAAGCGGAAACGGGTCAAAACGGGTCAAGTTGCTCATCGTCTATCTCCTTGATTCATCCATGAACGTCATGGATATCGGGCTACATCGAGTGGTTCGGCCGCATTGCTCGCCCGGCCTCGCCACGCTCCTGAACAGGTCAGCGGATCGGCTCGCCCAAGCGGCGGCGCCGGCTAGGCGACCTCGATAATCACCTTCAACGCATGCGTCTCGGCCGCGCGCCCAAACGTGTCGTAAGCGCCGACAACATCCTCGAGCCGGAAACGGTGGGTAATCAGTTTTGCGGGATCGATGCGGCCGGCGCGAACCGTCTTGAGCAGCATCGGCGTGCTGACGGTATCGACGAGCCGCGTCGTGATCGCAATGTTGCGATCCCACAGCTTTTCGAGGTGCAGATCGGCCTTGACCCCGTGCACGCCGACATTCGCGATCACGCCGCCGGGCGCGACGATCGCTTCGCACAACTCGAACGTTGCGGGTATGCCGACCGCCTCGATCGCACAATCGACACCCGTCTGTTCGGTCAACTTCATGACTTCGGCGACCGGATCCGCCCGGCCGATGTCGATACACCCGGTCGCACCGAACCGGCGCGCAACGTCAAGGCGGTTCGGATCGCGATCGATCATCAGGATCTGTCCAGGCGAATAAAACTGCGCGGTCAGGAGCGCAGCGAGTCCGATCGGCCCCGCCCCGACGATCGCCACCGTGCTGCCGGGCTGCACCTTGCCGTTCAGCACACCGCATTCGAAGCCGGTCGGCAGGATGTCCGACAGCATCACCAGCGCCTCTTCGTCGGCGCCGGCAGGAATCGGGTACAGGCTGGTGTCGGCGTGCGGAATGCGCACATAGTCGGCCTGGGTGCCGTCGATCTTGTGGCCGAGAATCCAGCCGCCGGTGGTGCAGTGCGAATACATGCCGCGCCGGCAATAATCGCATTTGCCGCACGACGAAATGCATGAAATCAATACCCGGTCGCCCGGCTTGAATGCCGACACCGCCGAACCGGCTTCCTGCACGATGCCAACGCCCTCATGGCCGAGGATGCGCCCCGGCTCACAGCTCGGCACATCGCCTTTCAGAATGTGCAGATCGGTGCCGCAAATCGTCGTGCGCGTCATCTTGACGATCGCATCGGTCGGCGCGGCGAGCGTGGGAACAGGCCTTTCGTCGAGCGATTTCTTGCCGGGACCGTGATACACCAGTGCTTTCATCTACTGCCTCCGTTGCGGCTATCACCGCATATGCATGCCGCCGTTGATCGCGAAGTCCGCGCCCGTGACGAAACCCGCGTCGTCCGAACAGAGAAACGCGACGAGCGCCGCGATCTCGTCAGGTTGGCCGAGCCGTCCGACGGGTATTTGCGGCAGGATTCTGGCGTCCATGACGTCCTTGGGAATCGCGGCGGTCATCGCTGTGGCCAGATAGCCGGGCGATACCGTGTTGACCGTCACGCCATGTTTCGCGACCTCCAGCGCCAGCGACATCGTGAAGCCATGAATGCCGGCCTTGGCCGCCGCATAGTTGGTCTGACCGAACGCGCCGCGAGCGCCGTTCACCGAGCTGATGTTGACGACCCGCCCGAACTTTTTCTCGACCATCCCTTTCAGAAACGGCTTGGTCATATTGAACAGTGAATCGAGATCGGTGCGCAGCACCGCATCCCAATCGTCCCTGCTCATTTTGACGAAGGTCGCATCGCGCGCGATGCCCGCATTGTTGACGAGCACGTCGACCGAGCCAAACTCCTTGAGCACGCGTTCCGCGCAACGCGCGCATGATTCGAAGCTGGTCACGTCCGCCTCGTACGCATGAAAACGGCGGCCGGCATCGCGTTCGTGCATGAGCCAGGTGGCGACGTGATCGTTGCGCTCGGAATGCGACATGGCGACAACCATGCCGGCGTCGTGCAAACGCCGGCTGATGGCGGCGCCGAGCCCGCCCATGCCGCCAGTGATGAAAGCAACTCGCTTAGCCGGCATGTCGGTCTCCTTGTGCTGAACCGTTGAGCGTCGCAAACGGCGGCGCCGCGACCGGCGCGCGCCCTTCCAGTACGCCCCTGAGCGCCTGCTCGAAATTCTTCGTCCATTCCTGCATCGGTATCGCCGCAGGATTCATGCCAGTGCTTTTCTGCCATTGCTCGGTCCACGTCGATTGCCAGCTGGCAAGCGCTTCGCGCATTCCGTCACAGCAGGCGCTCTGTTGCCGCATCGCCGAGACCCAACCCTGTTGCCAGAGATTCGTCGTGGCATCGAGGTAATCGCGCAGCATGGCCTGACAACTCGCGCCGAACTCGGTCCAATCGCGTGCGCCTGCTGCTTCGCGAGCGGCATGCATTGCGGCAAGGTCGCGTTTGATGCGCTGCAACTCGAACTCGCATGCCTGTTGCCGGGCTTCGTGGCCGAAACTCAGCATCCGGAGTGCGAACTCCAGGTTTGCTCGATGCACATCGAACGGTGTGATGAATCCAGTTGCCATGGTGCTCCTCCGTCGTGTCCAGATGAACCGCATACGCGCCGCGCGGTTATCTCGCAGTCGCAGTCGCAGTGCAGTCGCACTCGCAGTGCAGTGCAGTGCAGTCGCGTTCGCGGCAGTAGTGCGTTCAATGTAGGCGACGCCGATAGCGGCGGGTTGACGTGTATCAAGCGTATGGCGTGCCGCCGCGAGTGCCGCCGGTGAACGGGCCACCAAGCCTGCCCGAACGGCCCTCAGGCATCGGCCGACGTTTCCCGAACCAGCAACACGGGACATGTCGAGTGCCGCACGAAACGCTCGGCGACACTGCCGATCACCATGCGTCGCATACCGCGCCGCCCATGCGTGCCCATCACGACGAGCTCCGCGCCGAGCCGTTCGGCGCAGCGAACGAGGCAACTGGCGATGTCCTCGGCGATGCCTTGCGTTTCGACGATCTCCGAACCGCCTGCCACGCCGAGCGCCTGCATCTTCGCGCAAGCCTCGTCGAGGAAGCTGCGCCCGACCTGGCGCGCCGTGTCGGTCAGCAGATGCGGATCGCATGCACCCGCGTAGGTGAAAGCCGCGGACTGGTCCAGTGCATAGACCGCCGTCAGCTTGCCGCCCGACAGTTTGGCCATCCGGATACCCTCGTCCACCGCACGTTTCGACGCTTCACTGCCGTCCACTGCCACCAGAATATTTGCGTACATGACTCCCTCCTCATGGAGCGTTGAAAAAACCGGCGCGGTGCAGCAACGGACGCAGGCTTGCCAGGCACCGCGTTCAAACCGGGCGTCGATCGAGTTTCCGCTCAGCGGCATCGAATGCAGCCCGTACCGCTATGTTCGGATCGGCGTTCAGGCAATGCTCGATCGGGACCAGCTCCCCGTTATGCATGATCAGGTCGAGCCGCGCGTCGAAAACCGGACCGCGGATGCCGGCGACAGGCACGCCGGTTCGGCCGCCCTGGGGCCGTTCGCGAATAGCCTCGATCGCCAGGTGACAACCCGCGATAGACCTGCTGAACCGTTCGAGGCGCACCAGCTGGGTAGCCGCCTCGCCCTCGATCTGCGAGGTCCCGGCAAAGCCGAGATAGACGATTTGCATGCCGACACCCATCTCTGTTCTCCCAGACGTGCCGCGAATTCTCTGGTGAGGCCGGCTTCTTTCGCGACTACAGGAAGTTCGGCGGTACATCGTTGCGGGCGGGGTCCGACGAAGCTGCCGATTGCACCGTTTTTTGCGGGACTTCAGATTCATTCGCCGGTATGCCGGGGCGGTCGAATGTCCCTCCCCTTGCAGTCAGATCGCCGTCCTAGCGACGCATGACTGGCGGCATGATTGAATCATCGGCGCGAACGGCGTGGGGCAATTGACTTGCGTCAAGGCATTGGCCGGTCTTGCCCGCCGGCATTTTGATCGACAGGCACGTTGACGCCCAGGCTGCACACTTCTCTTCGCAACGAGGCGATTTCCGCCTGCAAAAGCTTGATGTCGCGATGCATTTCACGGCGCAGCAGACGTTCTTCCTGTCCGACGAAAATGGCGGCAAAGGTGGCGAACACCAGCGATAGCAGACCGTAGCCGAGCAATACGACGAAAGCGGCAAAGACGCGCGATGCCGGGGTGGTCGGCGCCATGTCTCCATACCCGACTGTCGCGCTGCTTTCGAACGCAAGCCAGACACCTTCAGCGTAGGTGTGCACACGCGGTTCGAGCCAGTAAAACCCGGCGCCCGCCGACGCAAGCAGCGCCACGGCTGCGGCGAGCAACAGCAGCAATCGGTTGGGCGCGAAGAATCCGCGCAGCGATACCGCTATTCGCACCGCCACCAGCCCCATGAACAGCATGCGCAGCACCCACTCGAGTGTCGACCATGTGGAGACGCCCCACGCGACGCTGGCCCCAGCGCCGGCCACGATCAGCATGTCGAAGCGGTTTCGCATGAGAAACCGCCTGGGTTTGCGGCTCAGATGCGTCATCCAGCCCAGCGAAGCAACGAAACCGGCCACCATGAATACGTATAGCGCCCGGCCCACCTGATGAAGCGAAGGCGAGTCGACGGCCAGTTCGAAATAAAACGCGGGAATGGCGAGCAGGCTGAAGCCGAACAGCACCCACTGGAGCCAACGCCACGTGCGCACAGCCCGTGCGTTGTCATGCGGATCGACACCGCCCAGGCCGACTATGCGAACACTCTCGTTCATTTCTCTACCGCATCCGAGGTTGCGACGCTCAATTGCAATGCTGATCCCGGCGAGCGTCCGTTCACCGGGCTGCCGCTTCGGCAAACGGGATAACGCCAGTTGCTGATCTCATCGTATGAGCGCGACCCCGGCCGGCATTGACGCGGATCATGAAGTGGCGAGATAGGCCGGATCCGGGCCGGCAACGGGCACAGGCGGAGCATGAACCCGATCGCGCGATATCGGAGCAATCGGGCGTGCGTGCGCGTGATCGGTGCTTGATCCAACGCAACCGGCGCGCCGGCGCCGCGGGTATGGTGAATCTACATCCGCCGTGCGCCTCCGGGCGACCCGGCTGCTTTCGGATGGCGACGAACATGAAAAGGAATATCGACGTGCAAAACTCCAATCAACTTCCCGAACGATCCCTTACCGCGGAAGGTGACCGCTACGATGCGGAGGACGCCAGGTTCTACCTCGTCGGCGGCGGCATCGCTTCGTTAGCGGCGGCGGCCTTCCTGATCCGCGATGGCCATGTGCGCGGCTGCGACATCACCATTCTGGAAGCGCTCGACAAGCCGGGCGGCAGCCTCGACGGTGCGGGTTCGGCGCAAAGCGGCTACGTCGTGCGCGGCGGCCGCATGCTCGAAAGCAAGTATCTGTGCACCTATGACCTGTTCTCGTCGATACCGGCGCTGAACGGCGGCAAAAGCGTGACACAGGAGATCTTCGACTGGAACGAAACCATCAGGACCTCGTCAAGGTCGCGGCTCGTAAGGAACGGCAAACGCGAGGATTCGCCCGCTTACGGACTGGCTGAACAGCACCTGCTGACGCTGGGCCGTCTGTCGATCGAACCCGAAGTCATGCTCGGCAACAGCCGGATTTCCGATCACTTCGATGCGTCTTTCTTCGAGACCAATTTCTGGTTGATGTGGTGCACGACGTTCGCGTTCCAGCCGTGGCATAGCGCCGTCGAATTCCGGCGCTATCTGCTGCGCTTCGCGCATATGTCCTCCGGATTCAACCAGCTGCACGGCATCATGCGCACCGTCTATAACCAGTACGATTCGATGGTCCGGCCGCTGCGCCGCTGGCTGGACGAGCACGGCGTTGCGTTCCAGACGAACACCCGGGTCATTGATCTGTTGTTCGACGAAACCGGCGTGGAAAACCGGGTTCGCGGCATCGTTTGCGAAACCGCGCAGCGGCGCTTCGAGATACCGGTCGGCGTGGCCGACAAGGTCATCGTCACGCTCGGATCGATGACCGCCGGTTCCAGCCTGGGCGACATGGATCATCCCGCCCCTTTGACTACCGTCGACGGGGCGGGCGCCTGGCCCCTCTGGAAGACGATCGCCGCAGGCCGGCCCGAGTTCGGTCGCCCCGCCGTGTTCGCGGATCATGCCGACGAGTCGAAGTGGCTGTCGTTCACGGTGACGTTGCGCGAGCCGACGCTGTTCCGCCTGATCCGCGACATGACGGGCAATACGCCGGGTGAAGGCGGGCTGATGACCTTTCCGGAGTCGAGCTGGCTTGCCTCCGTCGTGGTGCCGTATCAGCCGCATTTCATCGGCCAGCCTGCGGACGTGCAGGTGCTGTGGGGCTACGGCTTGCGGGTCGATCAGCCGGGCGATTTCGTCAGGAAGCCGATGTCGGCATGCACCGGCCGCGAAATTCTGACCGAAATCCTCGGCCATCTGCGGATCGAAGCAGAAGCATCCCGCATTCTCGAGAGCGCCATCTGCATTCCGTGCATGATGCCGTTCATCACGAGCCAGTTCCTGCGGCGCAGGAAAGGCGACCGGCCGAACGTGGTGCCCGACGGCTGGCAGAATCTGGCATTCACGGGACAGTTCTGCGAATTGCCCAACGACGTCGTCTTCACCGTCGAATACTCGGTGCGTTCGGCGCAGAATGCGGTGTACGCGCTGCTCGGACTCGATCTTGCCGCACCGGATGTCTACAAAGGCCAGCATGATCCGCGGATCGTGTACAAAGCGTTTTCGACGTTCGGTGACCGCTAGCGGTCGCTGTGCCCCTTCCTGCTGGAGCCGCGCGGCACGGACGGCTGTACCACCGTTCAAACGCCAACTGCGGCGCCCGCCGCGAGTTCCACGATATCGGCCGTGATCTCATCCTGGCGAACCTGCCGGTAGCTTTGCGTGAGTTCGGCAAGCGTCTCCTTCACATTGGCGCGCGCGGCCAGCATCGCGCGCATTCGCGCTTCGTTCTCGGCGGCGAACGACAGCATCGACGCCTCGCATAACTCGACATACACGTAGGCTTCGACCAGTCCGGCAAGCAGATGGTCGGCGGGCAACGTGAGGAGCGGCGGCTGGGCGCGCCGCGCAACGGCAAAGCGCGAAAAATCGAACGGAATCAGGCTGCGTTCGACGATCTCGCAATGTGCGGCGATGCCCGGCAGGGCGTGAACGACCGAGACATGGGTCACACTTCGATCGCCGAGACGCGTGTAAAGCGCATCGGTGATCCGGCTGGCGAGCGCAGGCACATCGTCGGCATGGGAGGCCGCGGGCGAACTCCAGGCAAACGGCAGGCGGCGTTCGTTCGCCACAATTTCGCCGCGCGTACCCACGAGCAGAAGTTCGCTCTGCGCCGGCGCAAGACGAGATAGTGCGCGGTCGAGGATCTGCTCGTTGAACGAGCCGACGAAACCCTGCTCCGCGCAAAACGCGATGACGATCCGCGCACCGTGTTCCGGCACGCGCGCAGGTTCACCCGAAACGTGGGCCAGCGCGGCGCCGATCGCCGCGCCGACGGTCGAGGCCGAAGAACGGATGCCGGGCAGCCGCCGTTGCGCTTCGCGCGAACGGGCTGCCGCAATGCCGCGCATCGCGCCGATGACGGCGTCCAGTTGCCGGGCGGTCGCGCTGCGCGATTCGATTTCGGTGAGTTTTCCGCTCATTGCGCCACCTCGCTGCTTGCCGTGCCGCTACCGGCCGTTGGCGCCAACTGCCGCACCAGATCGCGAACCGCATCGACGAGTACCGCCTGAACTTCGGCGCTCAACGGCGCGGGCGACGACAGCGAAAAACCTTGCGCAATTTGCGCTTGCAGGCGCTGGGTGTCCAGATGCGCAGCCAGTTGTGCGCGCACTTGCGCGACGACTCCGCTCGGCGCCGAATCGAACACGCCCTCCGCCAATGCCGAGAGCAGCGCGATCTCGTCGAGCGTGCGCAACGCGCTGAAACGCGGCTGCGCGATCAGCGCGCGGATGCGTTCCCCACGGGCGATCTTGCCGGCAACATGCGCATCCGTCAGGCCCCCGAAGCGGCTGAACATCTCCAGTTCCAGGAACTGCGCGTAATCGAGGCGCAAGCGTCCCGACACCCCTCGCAAGGCCGGATGCTGCGCCTTGCCGCCGACCCGGCTCACACTCAGGCCCACATCGACCGCCGGGCGCTGGTTCGCGGCGAACAGCGCCGCGTCGAGCACGATCTGCCCATCCGTAATCGAAATGAGGTTGGTCGGGATATACGCGGACAGGTTGCCCATATCGGTTTCTGCGATCGGCAACGCGGTCAGCGAGCCGCCGCCGAACCTGGCCGACAGCTTCGCCGCGCGCTCCAGCAGGCGCGCGTGGACATAGAAGATGTCGCCAGGATAGGCCTCGCGTCCCGGCGGCTCGCGCGTCAGCAGCGCCAGCTCGCGATGCGTCGCGGCATGTTTTGTCAGGTCGTCGACCACGACCAGCGCGTGCTGTCCCGAATCGCGAAAATACTCGGCGATCGTGAAGCCCGCGAACGGCGCGATCCATTGCAGCCCCGGCGCCGACGCCGCGGGCGCGACAACGAAGATGCAGCGCTCGGGCGCACCGTACTGGCGCACCGATTCGATGACGCGCTGCACCGCCGTCATGCGCTGGCCGATCGCGACATAGACGCAGATCATGTCCGAATGCTTCTGGTTGACGATCGCGTCGACGGCCAAAGCGGTCTTGCCCGTGGCCCGGTTGCCGATGATGAGTTCGCGCTGTCCGCGGCCGATCGCGAACAGTGCATCGACGAGCAGCACACCCGTTTCGACCGGTTCGCTGACCAGATCGCGTTCGATGATCGCCGGCGCCGGCCGTTCGACCGGCATGCGCATATCGGCAACGATGGGATCGTCGCGGTCGAGCGGCCGCCCGAGCGGGTCGATCACACGCCCCAGCAGCCCTTCTCCGACCGGCACTTCCAGCACGGTGCCGGTGCGGGTCACGCGGGAGCCCGCTTCCACTGCCGTGCCGTCGTCCAGTAGCACGACACTGATGACGTCCGCGTCCAGCGTGTGGGCGAAGCCGGTCGCGCCGCTTTCGAAGCGAAGCAGTTCGTTGAGGGCCGCATCCGGCAGCCCCGAGACAAATGCGATGCCATCGCCAAAACGCTCGACGCGGCCGAGCGTCTGCGCGTGCGGCTTCACGACGGTTCGGGCGAGTGCATCGCGCTGGTCCGCGAGCCAGGGATCGTCGGTCATGTCAGCGGGACCCATGGTCGCCACTCAGTAACGCCGCTTTGATCTGAACGAGATCTGCGTTGAAACTGTTGCGCACTACCGCGTGGGCAGCCGTCAGTTCCAAGCCGGCGATCAGCGCGGGATCGACCTCGATCTGAAGGGTCACCGGCCGGCTCAGACAGGTCGCCAGCGCGGCGCGGCAGATCTCCTGCTCCTGCAAGCTCAGCGCGCGCGGCGCGGCAAGCGAAAGCGCCACGCCGTTTGCGCCGAGTTCCGCGCGCACCTGGGCGGGCAGTTGCGCGACCCCGTCGACGAGACCGTCGACAAAACCGCTCACGCGCGTACTGTCGGGCAGCCGGTCGAGCAGCTTGGCCGCGATATCGACGGCGAGCTGCGTCGCCCGGTCCGCGACACGTTTTTCCTGTTCGAGGCGCGCAGTCCCGGCTTCGGCCGCGGCGCTCGCGCGCAGCCTGTCCGCGTCCGCATGCGCCGCCGCCAGCAGCGCGGCCTTCTCGCCCTCAACCTCCGCAGCGATCGTTTGCATGCCCTCCGCCCGGGCGGCGACAAGGCGCTGCGTCTCGCGAGTTGCCGCCTCGTGTTCGAGGACTGCGGCGCGCTTCGCTGCGTCGGCGTCCGCGATCAGCGCTTGCGCCGCTTTCTGACGCTCGGCGATGATGTCCGCGACCGGACGGAACAGGAAGCGCGCCAGCAGCCAGATGAGCACCAGCGCATTGACCGTCTGCAACGCGAGCGTGGACCAGTCGATTCGCATGGCCGCCGCCTATTTGACGAACGGGTTGGCGAACAGCAGCAACAAGGCGATCACCAGGCAATAGATCGCCATCGTTTCGATCATTGCAAGCCCGACGAAGAGCGTGCGCGACACGGTTCCGGCCAAGTCCGGCTGCCGCGCGACCGCATCCATCGCGGCGGCGACGGCACGGCCTTCGGCAAGTGCCGGCCCGATCGCGCCGAACGACACGGCGAGCGCCGCGGCGGCGACGCTGATCACTTCGATGAGATTATTCATGAGATTTCGCCCTTTTTTGTGCTGACCTGGTGATGGGTATCGCTGATTGCCGCACCGATGAAAACCATCGCCAGTACGGCAAAAATATAGGCCTGGACGGCGCCGGTCAGCAGGTCCAGCGCCATCAGCGGAATCGGGACGAGCAGCCCTGCGAGCGACAGGATGATGCCGATCACGAACACGCCGCTCATCACGTTGCCGAACAGACGCACGACGAGCGAGAACGTCCGGGTGATCTGCTCGACGACGTTCAACGGGATCATGATCCAGCTCGGCTCGGCGAACGCCGCAAGGTAGCCGGCCGTGCCGCGCGTGCGGATGCCGTAGAAGACCGTGGCGCCCAGCACGATCAGCGCCAGCGCGGCATCGGTCTCGATATGCGCGGTAGGCGGGCTCACCCCCGGCACCAGCGCGGACCAGTTGGCGATCAGCACGAAGATGAAGAGCGTGCCGATCAACGCGCGGTAGGTGGCCGGCCCGGTTTGCATGGTGTCGCGAATCTGCTGGTCGATCGTGACCACCAGCAGTTCAAGCGCGGTTTGCCGCCGGGACGGCGCGATCGACAAGCTTCGGCTCAGCCAGGCCGCTCCCACGGCCACGAGAATCATGATCGCCCAGGTGACGAGTACCGGCTCAGTAATGGATAGCGGACCGATATGCAGCAGCGGTGCGGTCGCCAGCGGTGAAGTGGTCATCGGCTACCTCCGAAGCGGCGCACCGCGACGGCACGCGCCAGCAGAAACCCGATCATGCCCGCGAGCAGCGCGAGCGCGCTGGAATGCGCGAGCATCAGCAGCAGCGCGCCGGTGAGCGCGAACCTGGCAAGCTGCAAGGCCAGCGTCGGGATCGCTTTGCCCGCGGCGAACAACGGCCAGTTCCAGCGCAGCGACATGAAGTGCCAGGCGCCGGCCAGGGTTCCGATTGCGAGTCCCAGCGCGAGTTGGGCCGCCATCGACGGTAGTGGACTATTCATGATGGTTCCGTTGCTGGCGATGCATCCATTTCCATGCCGACCACAAGCCCACCGCCGCGCCGATCATCAGCAGCGGCGCCGAGAAGAACACGCGCGTGCCGAACAGCCGGTCCAGCCAATGTCCCAGCGCGAGGCCCATGAGCGTCGGCACGACGATGGCCCAGCCGAGGATGCCGATCTGGCCGAGCCGGCTGCCGAGCGACGGCTCCGGCTCCTCGCGCCCGCGCGAATCGCGCTCGGCGGCCTGCCGGGCGGCTTCGGCGATTCGCTCGTCGCGCGGCTTGCGCTGGTTGGTGTGGCGCCCGTTCATCGCAGGGTGCCGCCGAGGTTCTCCGCGCCCGCGCCGTCGGCGCCTGCGCGAGGGCTCAGATAGCGCAGCATCTGGCGCACGGCGCGGGCATGCAGCCGCAGCTGTTCGACGCGGGCGCGCCGCGCCGCATCGGCTTCGCTGGCGTGGCGGCTGCGAACGCCGGCTTCGAGGCTTTCCAGCGAGTCGCCTGGGATGGCTTCCCGGCAAGCGATGGATACCGTCGTTCCGTGCGATACCAGCAGCACGCCGCGATCGATCGCACAGAAGTGGATCGAGCCATCCGCACACGTCCAGCGGACCACCGAGGGCGTCAGCAGCGTCACGAAGTCGGCATGTCCGGGCCGGATGCCGAATGAGCCGCTTTCATCTTCCGCGCGCAGGGAGACGATCTCGACAGCGTCGAACCACACATGCGACGGCGTCGCCAGGGTAAGCGTCAAGGGTGCGCCGCTCATGTCGACTGCTCCGTGGCGCGGGACACGCCGTCTTGCGCTGCGGGTTGCTCTTTGAGGCGGGCTTCTTCAAGCGTGCCGATCATGTAGAGCGAACTCTCCTGCCACGTATCGCACTCGCCGGCCAAAATCGCCTTGCAGCCGGCGATCGTATCGGCGAGCGCCACCGAACGGCCCACTTCACCCGTAAAGGCTTCGGTCACGGCGAACGGCTGCGTCAGGAAGCGCTGCAAGCGCCTCGCACGTCCCACGAGGGTACGGTCCTCGGCACCCAGTTCCTCGATGCCGAGCAATGAGATGATGTCCTGCAGCTCGCGGTAATGTTCGATGATCCGGCGCACCTCGGTGGCGACCGCCGCGTGCTCCTCGCCGACCACCAGCGGATCGAGCAGGATCGACGACGATGCAATCGGATCGATCGCCGGATACATGCCTTCGGCCGCCATCGAGCGCGACAGCACCACCATGCTGTCGATGTGCGCGGCGATCGCGGTCACCGCGGGGTCGGTGAAATCGTCGGCCGGCACGTACACCGCTTCGATCGCGGTGACCGAGACGTCGCCGACCGACACGATGCGCTCCTGCAGGCTGGCGACTTCGCTCGCGAGTGTGGGCTGATAGCCGACTCTGGACGGCATGCGCCCCAGCAAGCCGGACACCTCCGCACCCGCCTGCACGAAACGGAACACGTTATCCATCAGCAGCAGAACGTTTTGCCGGCGTTCGTCGCGGAAATACTCGGCGATCGTCAGCGCGGTAAAGGGCACGCGCCAGCGGGCGCCGGGCGGCTCGTTCATCTGTCCATACACCAGCACGGTGCGCGCCAGCACGCCGGACGTGCGCATGTCGAGCAGCATTTCGTGCCCTTCGCGTGAGCGTTCGCCGACTCCCGCGAATACGGAAATCCCTTGATAGCGCTCCACCATTGCATGGATCAATTCCATCACCAGGACCGTCTTGCCGACCCCCGCTCCGCCGAACATCGCGGCCTTGCCGCCCTGGGCGAGCGGCGCGAGCAGATCGATCACCTTGATGCCCGTGGCGAACAGTGTCGTGGTGCCTTTCTGCGACGCGAGCGGCGGCGCTGCGCGATGAATCGGGCGCCGCTCGATCTGTGCGGATAAGGCCTCGCCGTCGTCGTGTGCCGCGCCGGTCACATCGAGCAGCCTGCCCAGCACAGCTTCGCCGACAGGCGCTTCGATGGGTCCGCCGCGCACGCTCACGCGGGCGCCGCGGCGCAACCCCGCCGTCGATTGCAGCGCTAGCGCCCGCACGGTTGTTTCGCTCAGGTGAGCCTGCACCTCGGCGAGAACTGGCGCGAGGTCGTCGGAGAGGATGAGGAGCGTGTCATTGACGGATGGAAGCGTGTCATCGGCAAACTTGACCTCGACAACCGCGCCACGCACGGCGAGCACGTATCCGTCGGTAGCGGTTGACGGAACTGTCGAGGGTGTTGCCAGTTGAGCCGACATTGTTGGGCCTCCATACGGCCGCGTTCGAACAGTCGCACGATACCGCCGCAGTCCGGCGAAAAACTGATCTCCATCAAACCTGTAGTAAATGACCCTTAAAGAGGCGCATGAGAAACAGCCTGTTGTTCATGTCCGCTCAATCCCTCGACGGATCAGCACATCTGCGCGATTCGCTGTGCATGCCACGAGCATAGGTGCGCTTCAGCGGGTTCTTATGATCCATGTCAAACGACGGACTTGCCCGTCATCACACCGGCTGAGCCGACTTTCCTGACTGCGGCCGACACCGTCAGCGATATATGACTGATCCAGATCAATCGGCCGACCGTCCCGAAGTGACCTAATCACTGTGTCTAAAAAACCAACGAGGGCATGTCATGAAGAATCTAGCGGATTCATTTTCGGGATCGTCGACTCCCGGATCGGCTGTCCAGACCAATACTTCGGCAGCCAAGCCGCTGCGTCTCGGCCTGCTGACGGCGCTCGTGATCGGCTCGATGATCGGCAGCGGCGTGTTTTCGTTGCCGCAGAACATGGCGTCGGGCGCCGGCGCCGCTGCGGTATTGATCGGCTGGTTGATCACCGGCGCGGGCATGTTAATGCTGGCCTTCGTCTATCAGACCCTGACCACGCGCAAACCCGATCTCGACAACGGCATCTACGCTTACGCGCGCGCCAGCGCCGGCGAGTTCGTCGGCTTCAACTCGGCCTGGGGTTACTGGGTCAGCGCGTGGATCGGCAATGTCGGCTATCTCGTCATCGTCTTCGGCACACTCGGCTATTTCTTTCCGGTGTTCGGCGACGGCAACACGCGCGCCGCAGTGTTGGGCGCGTCGATCGTGCTGTGGATCATGCATGCGGTGATTCTGCGCGGCGTGCGCAGCGCGGCCATTCTCAATGCGGTCACCACCGTCGCCAAGATCGTTCCTCTCCTGCTGTTCATCGTGCTTGCGCTCGCCGCCTTCAGAAGCCACATCTTCACGCAGGACTTCTGGGGCAACCCGAAGCTCGGCGACGTGTTCACGCAGGTCAAAAGCACCATGCTGATCACGGTCTGGGTGTTCATCGGCATCGAGGGCGCCAATGTGTTTTCGGCCCGCGCGCAACGTCGCGAGGATATCGGCCGCGCCACCATGCTCGGGTTCGCCGTGGTGCTGTTGTTGCTGATGGCGGTGTCGCTGCTGTCGCTCGGCATCGTGCCGCAGGGCGAGCTGGCCGCCATGAAGAACCCGTCGATGGCAGGCGTGCTCGAGAAGGCCGTCGGCACCTGGGGCGCGGTGCTGATCAGCCTCGGGCTGCTGGTCTCGGTGGGCGGCGCGCTGCTCGTCTGGACCTTGCTGGCGGCGGAAACACTCTTCACGCCGGCGAGCGGCGGCGTGATGCCGGCCTTCCTCGCGCGCGAAAACAGCCACGGCGTTCCGGCCAATGCACTGTGGGTGACCAACGGGCTCGTGCAACTGTTCCTGATCATCACGCTGGTGTCGAACGCGACCTATCAGGCGCTGATTTCGCTCGCGACCTCGATGATCCTGGTCCCCTATCTCTTCTCGGCTGTGTACGCGACCCGCATCGCCATGCGTGGCGAAGGCTACAAGGTGACCGACACCGTCCGCGGCCGCGACATGCTGATCGGTGCGGCCGCGACCGTCTATTGCTGCTGGCTGCTGTATGCAGCCGGCCCGAAGTATCTGCTGCTTTCCGCGCTGCTCTATGCACCCGGCGTACTGCTGTACGGCTGGGCGAAACGCGAACGCGGCGCACGTCTTTTCAAGCCCTTCGAGGCCGTCATTCTGGCCGCGCTGGTCGTGCTCGCCGCCATCGCCGCGTGGCTGCTGGCGAGCGGCGCGCTAGGCCTGTAAGCCGCTATTCAAAAGGAAAAATTCTATGTCACTCGGCGTCTATTCCGAAGTCGGTACGTTGCGCAAGGTCATGGTCTGTCGGCCCGGGCTCGCCCAGGCACGCCTGACGCCTGCGAATTGCCGCGAACTGCTGTTCGACGATGTATTGTGGGTCTCCCAGGCCAAGACCGATCACTACGCTTTCGTCAGTGCGATGCAGGAGCACGGCATCGAAGTGCTCGACATGCATGACCTGCTGGCGGACATTCTGCAAGGCCGGGACGCACGCGACTGGGTGCTCGAACGCAAGCTGTCGCCGGGCACCGTCGATCTGGAATTGTCGGCGCAGCTGTTGCCGTGGCTCGACGAGATGAAAGCCGACGAGCTCGCCACCCGGCTGATCGGCGGGATCGTGCGGGCCGAACTGCCGTTCGAGCCCGCGGGCCTGCTGTCGCAATGTACGGAACCGGCCGGCTTTATCCTTCCGCCGCTGCCCAATACGCTGTTCACCCGCGACAACAGTTGCTGGATCAACAACGGCGCCGTACTCGGCTCGATGTACTGGCCGGCACGCCGCCAGGAAACGCTGCTAAGCGCGGCGATCTACCGCTTTCATCCGCTGTTCAACGGCGGCACGCGCATCTGGTGGGGCGGTCCGGACGTCGATCACGGCGGCGCCACGCTGGAAGGCGGCGACGTCATGCCGCTATCGCGCGACGTCGTCCTGATCGGCATGGGCGAGCGCACGTCGCCGCAGGGCGTCGCGCAACTCGCGCGCTCCCTGTTCGCAAGCGAATCGGTGAAACATGTGATCGCCGCCCAGTTGCCGCGCTCGCGCGGCGCCATGCATCTCGATACGGTATTCACCTTCTGCGACCGCGATCTGGTCACGATCTTTCCAGAGGTTGTCGACGGCATCCGCTGCACCAGCCTGCGGCCGTCGCACGAGCCGGGCAAGCTCGACGTCCGGCTCGAAACCGCGCCGTTTCTCGATGTGGTTGCGCAGGCGCTGGATATCAAGACGCTGCGCGTCGTCGCCACCGGCGGTGATACCTGGGAGTCCGAACGCGAACAGTGGGACGACGGCAACAACGTGATCGCACTCTCGCCGGGCGTGGTGGTCGCCTACAACCGCAACGTCTATACGAACACGCTGCTGCGCAAGGCGGGCGTCGAAGTCATCACGATTCCGAGCGGGGAACTGGGGCGCGGGCGCGGCGGCGGACATTGCATGACCTGCCCGATCGAACGCGATCCCGTCTGAGACCCATTCCGCCTTCCCTATTTCAAGGACCCTCACGCCATGGCATTCAACCTGCGCAACCGCAGCCTGCTGAACATGCAGGACTTCACCCCACGCGACATCCGTTTTCTTCTCGACCTTGCCGCCGAGCTGAAGCGCGCGAAGTACGCCGGCAACGAAGTCGCCCGGCTCAACGGCAAGAATATCGCGCTGATTTTCGAAAAGACCTCGACCCGCACGCGCTGCGCGTTCGAGGTTGCCGTGCACGACCAGGGCGGCCATGTCACCTACATCGATTCGGCGAGCTCGCAGCTTGGCCGCAAGGAGTCGCTCAAAGACACGGCGCGCGTGCTCGGCCGGCTCTATGACGGGATCGAATATCGCGGCTTTCACCAGAGCGTGGTGGAAGATCTCGCGCTGTATTCGCATGTGCCCGTCTGGAACGGTCTGACCGACGAATTCCATCCGACCCAGGTGCTCGCGGACTTGCTGACGATGCAGGAATTCGGTGAAAAGCCGCTGCACGAACTGTCGTTCTGCTACATCGGCGACGCGCGCTTCAATATGGGCAATTCGCTGCTGATCGGCGGCGTGCAGATGGGCATGGACGTGCGCATTGCCGCGCCGCGCGAACTTTGGCCCGACCAGGCACTCGTCGGGCAGATGCGGCGCCTCGCGCAACGGACCGGCGCTCGCGTGACGATCGTCGAGGATCCGCATGAGGCGGTGAGCGGCGTCGACTTCGTCTATACCGACGTGTGGGTTTCGATGGGCGAGCCGGTGGAGGCCTGGGGGCCGCGCATCGAGCTGCTGCGGCCATACCAGGTCAATGCGGCGTTGATGAACGCAACCGGCAAGCCGCGCACGCACTTCATGCATTGCCTGCCCGCGTATCACAATCTGGAGACCGAAACCGGCCGGCAGATTCACGAGCACTTCGGTCTGACCGAGCTCGAAGTCAGCGACGAAGTCTTCGAATCGGATGCGTCGATTGTGTTTTCGCAGGCTGAAAACCGCATGCACACGATCAAGGCGGTACTCGTGGCGACACTCGCTTAAGGAGCCGTCATGCGCATTCTGATCGCACTCGGCGGCAACGCCCTGCTTCGGCGCGGCGAGCCGATGACGATGTCCCACCAGATCGCCAATATCCGCCGCGCCGCAGCGCAGATCGCGCGGCTGGCGGACGGCAACCAACTGATCGTTCCGCACGGCAACGGGCCCCAGGTCGGTTTGCTGGCATTGCAGGCCGCCGCCGCGGGTGCGGCCGGCGCGGCACCGCTGGATGTGCTCGACGCCGAGTCGGAAGGCATGATCGGTTATCTGCTCGAGCAGGAACTGGCCAACGTCTTGCCGCCGCAACGGGAGGTGGCGACCCTGCTGACGCGGGTCGAAGTCGACGCCGCCGATCCGGCCTTCATGCACCCCACCAAGCCGATCGGCCCCGTTTACGCGGAGGCGGAGGCCGAACGCCTGGTCATCGGCAAAGGCTGGGCCGTCGCGCCGGACGGCGACGGTTTCCGGCGCGTCGTCGCGTCGCCGAAACCGCAACGCATCGTCGCGCTTCAGCCCATTCATTGGCTGCTCGGCCACGATGCCGTGGTGATTGCCGCCGGCGGCGGCGGCATTCCGGTCACGGTCGCAGCCGATGGCCGGACCCGCTGCGGCGTGGAAGCCGTGATCGACAAAGACCTGTGCAGCGCGCTGCTGGCGGCGGACGTCGACGCCGATCTGCTGCTGATCGCCACCGACGTGGACGCGGTCTATGCCGACTGGCACACGCCGAGCGAACGCGTGCTGCACGAGGTGACGGTGGCGGGACTCCGGTCGATGTCTTTCCCGGCCGGCTCAATGGGACCGAAGGTCGAGGCGGCGTGCGAGTTCGTCTCGCGCACTGGCCGGCCGGCCGTCATCGGCTCGCTCGATCACATCGTGGAGATGGCAAACGGTACGGCGGGCACGCGCGTCACACGCGCGTAAGCAGCGTTCAGCGATCATTTATCCGGTTTCCCCGCTCCCACTTCGATTGACCGGGATCAAAGACCGGGGCCTGCGGGCGACTAAAGTCCAAGCATCAAGTAATTGCTGCGTCGCACAACCCGGGCGCGGTGATTGCTGCGTGATTGCTACGTTAACGCAGTGCATCTGGCCTCCAGGTATGCGCCGCGTCCGGAACATCGTTCCCGGCGTGACCGTCGTCTCTCAGTGGCTTCGCGCTTATCCGGCGACGCCGTCGAACCAAGCGCAGTCGAACGCAAAGGAATCTCAATGGACATCCGCACGCGAGCAGTCGGCACCGCCCTCCCCACCGCAGCGGGCGGCGCCGCGCCCAGCCTCGATGGCAAAACGTTTCGCGATCTGGACCACGCCAAGGAGGCACTCATCGCGCGCATGACCGCCGGTCTCTCACCGGCGGCGCTGGGCGCGGCGCTGTCAGATTGGCTGATTCATCTCGCGGTCGCGCCGGGCAAGCAGCTCGAACTGGCATCGCTGTGCGTGTCGAATGTGCGACGGCTAGCCGAATATCTCGCTCAGCTTGCACTCGGGCAGCCCGCGCCTCGTTTGGCAGAGCCGTCGCCTGCTGACCACCGGTTTCGTGCCGAAGCGTGGCAGATCGAACCATACCGTCTGTGGCAGCAAAGTTTCCTGCTCGCCGAGCAGTGGTGGAATACCGCAACGCGCAACGTGCCGGGCGCCACGCGCCATCACGAGGACGTCGCGGCGTTCGTTGCGCGCCAGCTGCTCGACATGATGGCGCCGGCGAATTTTCCGCTCACCAACCCCGAAGTCCTCCAACGCGCGGCGGCAACACGCGGCCTGAGCCTCGCACAGGGCGCCCGCAATGCGCTCGAAGACGCGAACCGCGCGGCCTGCGGCAAGCCCGCCGCCGGGATGGAGCAGTTCAAGGTCGGCGTGAATCTCGCCGTCACGCCCGGCAAGGTCGTGTTCCGCAATCACCTGATCGAACTCATCCAGTACAGCCCCGCGGGTGAGGCGGTTCTCGCCGAACCCGTCCTGATCGTGCCGGCGTGGATCATGAAGTACTACATCCTGGATCTGTCGCCGCATAACTCGCTGATTCGCTACCTGGTCGAACAAGGCCACACGGTGTTCTGCATTTCGTGGCGCAACGTGGAGAGTGACGACCGCAATCTCAGTCTCGACGATTACCGGCAATCAGGCGTGATGGCGGCGCTCGACGCCGTCTCGCGGATCGTGCCGGACCGGCGGATTCATGCAACCGGCTATTGCCTCGGCGGCACGTTGCTGTCGATCGCCGCGGCGGCGATGGCCGAAGCCGGCGACGAACGGCTCGCCTCGATCACGCTGTTTGCCGCGCAGACGGACTTCACCGAGCCCGGCGAACTGCAACTGTTCATCGACGACAGCGAAGTCTATTTCCTCGAAAGCATGATGTGGTCGCAAGGCTATCTTGCTGCCGACCAGATGTCCGGCGCGTTCCAGTTGCTCCAGTCGAACGATCTGATCTGGTCGCGCGTGATTCGCGACTATCTGCTCGGAGAGCGCGAGCCGGTGATCGACCTGATGGCCTGGAATGCCGATGCGACCCGCATGCCGTACCGGATGCATTCGGAGTATCTGCGGCGCCTCTTTCTCGATAACGACCTGGCTTGCGGCAGATATCTGGTCGACGCGCGGCCTGTCTCGATTCGCAACATCCGCGCGCCGATGTTCGTGGTGGGTACGGAGCGCGATCACATCGCGCCGTGGCAATCCGTCTACAAGATCCACAACCTGTCCGATACCGACATCGCGTTCGTGTTGACGAGCGGCGGTCACAACGCGGGCATCGTCAGCGAGCCCGGGCATCCGCACCGGCACTTCCGGATGAAACTCAGCGCGGCCAACGACCTGCGCATCGGCCCCGATGAATGGGTAGCCGACGTCACCGAGCAGGACGGATCGTGGTGGCCCGTATGGAGCGAGTGGCTCCAGGCGCATTCGAGTCCGCAACGCGTGGCGTCGCCGCCGATGCCGGCCGGCGAGCACGGCCAGCCGCTGGCGGACGCGCCCGGCACTTACGTTTTCCAGGCTTAGGAGGCGCACGTGAACGACAACCTGTTGCGCAACCGGACTTTCGATGAACTCGCGATCGGCGAATCTGCGTCGCTCGTGCGCGTGGCCGCGCAGAACGACATCGATCTGTTCGCCGCCATGTCCGGCGATATCAACCCCGCGCATGTGGACGCGGCTTTCGCCTCGGGCGACCTGTTCGGTCACGTGGTGGTCCACGGCATGTGGACCGCCGCGCTGATCTCCGCGCTGCTCGGCACGAGGCTGCCCGGCCCGGGCACCATCTATCTCGACCAGACCTTGCAGTTCCGCCGCCCGGTCGCGCCGGGCGACACCGTCACGGCGACCGTGACCGTGAAGGAAAAATGCCCGGACAAACGCATCGTCCTGCTCGACACCTGTTGCACGAACCAGGCGGGCGACGTGGTGTTGCTAGGCGCCGCAACCGTGATCGCGCCGTCAACACCGGTTGTGTGGCCGTCCGCGCCGCGCCCCGACGTCTCGATCCGGCGGCACGACCGCTACGAGGCGTTCATCCACGAGGCGCGCGCCCGTCCTGCGTTGCGTACCGCGATCGTCCATCCGTGCTCCGTCGAAGCCATCATGGCGGCGCTCGAGGCCCGCGACGAAGGCCTGCTCGAACCCGTGCTGGTCGGCCCCGAGGCAAAAATCCGCGCCGCCGCGGAAGCGGCCGGCGTGAATCTCGACGGCATGCCGATCGAGGCGGTCGAGCACAGCCACGCGGCCGCCGCGCGCGCAGTCGAACTGGGGGCGGCCGGCAAAGTTGCCGCGTTGATGAAAGGCAGCCTGCATACGGACGAGTTGCTCGCCGCGGTCGTCGCGCCGGCCTCCGGCCTGCGCACAGCGCGGCGCATCAGCCATGTCTACGCGATGGACGTGCCGGCCTATTCGAAGCCGCTGGTCGTCACCGATGCCGCCGTCAATATCCAGCCGTCGCTCGAACACAAGCGCGACATCTGCCAGAACGCAATTGATCTGCTGCATGTGATGGGCGCCGAACTGCCGCGGGTCGCGGTGCTCGCCGCCGTGGAAACGGTCAACGCCAAAATGCCGACCACGCTCGACGCGGCCGCGCTCACCGTGATGGCCGCACGCGGCCAGATCACCGGAGCGCTGGTCGACGGCCCGCTCGCCTTCGACAACGCCATCAGCTTCGCGGCGGCGAAAACCAAACAGATCAATTCGCCGGTGGCGGGTCAGGCGGACATCCTGCTGGTCCCGGACCTGGAAGTCGGCAACATGCTCGCCAAGCAACTCATGTACTTCGCCGGCGCCGACGCGGCGGGCCTCGTGCTCGGCGCGCGCCTGCCGATCATCGTCACGAGCCGCGCCGACAGCCTGCGCGTGCGCCTCGCTTCCGTGGCGCTCGCCAAGCTGGCAGCCGAACGCACGCCGGGAGGTCCGATCCGATCATGAGCGCCCCACTCCTGCTGACGTTCAATCCCGGCTCCTCGACCATCAAGATCGGCTTATACAGCGTGCTGGACAGCGCGGCGTCGAGAATCGGTCATGGCCTGATCGATTTGCGGCATCAGCCGTTGCGCCTTCATCTCGTCCATGGCGCGGGGGCGAACGACATTCCGCTCAAGGCAGCCGTCACCGACGACCTCCACGAAGTCCTCGACGAGACGCTCGGCTGGTTCGCCGCGCACTTTCCGCTCGACGATCTGGTCCGCGTCGGCCATCGCGTGGTGCACGGCGGCGACCGCTTCGGCGGGCCCGTGGCGATCGACGACGCCACGCTCGCGGCCATCGCCGCGCTCGTGCCACTCGCCCCGCTGCACCAGCCGCAGAGCGTGCGGCTCATCCGGGCGATCCAGCACCTGCGGCCGCATCTTTTGCAGACGGCATCGTTCGACACGGCATTTCACCGCACCCAGACACGGGCAAGCGCGGACTCGCGCGAACGCCGGCGCAGCACCTCGTCACGATCGAGGAAATCGGCCGGATCGCCGCCGTGCTCGCGAGCGAGGCAGGCATGACGCTGACCGGCTCGACGGTTTACACGGACGCGGGCTTTCACGTGGTGGCCTGACGGCGGATGGCGGATGGCGCCCGGCGCAACGCAGATCGCGTATCGGGCGCTAGTCGGGGCCAATCGGGCGCTCGCGCACCATTGATCTGAATCAACCCCGCCGGCCACCCGGCCCATAGACTCAGATCACCCGTTCATGCGCCACTCATCCAATTCTGGAGCGTTGCAATGACCTACAAGACCATCGTCGTCCATCTGGATATGAGTCAGCACGCGCATCCCCGGTTCGAACTCGCGCTGCGCCTGGCCAGGCAGTTCGGCGCCCATCTGACCGGCGTGTATGCGGTGTTCACGCCCGATCCGCGCGCGCTCTACGTGATGGCCGGAACCGCCGCGTACAGCACGCACGAGCAGCTGCGCATGGAACGCCGCGGCGCGCTCGAGCGGCTCTTTCATGCGGAGTTGAGCCGCGCGGAGGTCGCCGGCGAGTGGATCGCCGTCGAGACCCCAGCCAGGCTCGCGGTGCCGTCTCTCGGCCGGTGCGCCGATCTGATCATCGCCGGCCAGGACGACCCGAACGATCCGGAGTCGTATGTCGGCGACTATTTCCCCGAAAACCTGATCATGTCCTCGGGTCGTCCCGTGTTGCTGATGCCTTACGCCAGCAGCGTCACGTCGCCCGGCACACACGTGATGGTCGGTTGGGACGGCAGCCGCGAAGCCACCCGCGCGGTCCACGATGCGCTGCCGTTCATGCGTGCGGCGCAAACCACCACGATCGTCACCGTCAACGGCGCGGGTGGCGAGCTGCGCCCCCGCATGCCGGGCGCGGACATCGCGACGCTCATCGCCCGGCATGGCGTCAACGTCGAGGTCAAGGATATCGAAGCCGGCGCCGACGCGTCGATCGGCGACGCATTGTTGTCACAGGCGTCCGGGATCGGTGCGGATCTGCTCGTGATGGGCGGCTATGGCCATGCCCGCTGGCAGGAGCTGGTGATGGGCGGCGCGACCCGCACGATCCTCCAATCGATGACCGTGCCGGTACTGATGTCGCATTGACCGAACCATTCAGGAATGGCGCGAAAGTGACCCTCGCGCGACTCAAAGCGCCCGGTTTTCAGGGCGCTTCTTTTTTGCCCCCCGCGCGCCGGTTCACCGCCTCTCCCCCTATCACAGGCTCGAAGGGATCTCGTCCATGTCCCGTTCGCGCCGAACCAGTAGAACGGGCATCCCGGCGCCCCGCAAAACCGCCTCGGCGACACTGCCGAGCAACAGCCGGCCGATGCCATGCCGCCCATGCGTGCCCATCACCACCAGATCGGCTTCGCACTCGTCTGCCACACGGCACAAGACAGTGGCGACGTCTTCGCCGTACGCGTCGATGGTCCGCGTCAATCCGCGCACGTTGCGCTGTTCAAAAAGCGCGCGGGCATCTTCGAGCGTCGCCATCGCGGCTTCGGCCGCTGCTGTGTCGCGCGGCTGCTCGTCGATCAAGCCGGTTCCTATGTCGACCATCTGCACGACATGTTCGGCGACGAAGACGGCCGTCACCGTCGCCTGCGCGGCCTGAGCGATTTTTAGCGCTTCTTCGAGCGCGAGCTGCGCGGCCTGGCTGCCGTCGATTGCTACGAGAATCCGTTTGTACATGACCTTCCCCTTGAATTCGCCGCCGTCCTGAACGGCCACGGCTATCAGGGCACGCCAGCGGGCGACGCACTTTCAGTCTGCGGTTCGCAGCCCGGAATGAGCTTGACACGGATCAAGCGCGGCGGGTCCTCGGTTCGCCGGCATTCGCGCATAGCGCGGCTTCGATGGCGTCCTGGGACGATACTGGCACGATCCGTGCAAACCGCGCACAATAGCGGCGCACGCGTTGTTCCGATTGCAACTAAAGAAAATTGCGGTGACGTTTCCCGCTCCGCGCCTGCTCTGTAAGCTGGTGTTGCGCATCGCCACCATCCAATGAGGCGCACATGCCCTTTCGCGGTAAGCCGCCCTTCGCTAACGAATCGCCTCCGCACACGCGGGTGGTACCACCTGCGCGACGCCCCAAACTTGTCGCGGCGCTCACATTTGCTGTTGTCCTGCTGGTTGCGCTCGCTGCATGGCACTGGGTCGGCGAGCAGTCGTTGCACGCCGCCAACAGCCGCTTCGATCAGCGTACTACGCAAATCACCGCAGATCTGCAGCGCGAGTTCGCCGCCGGCGAATCGCTGCTGCGCGGCGCGCGCGGCGTGCTCGCCGTTGCGCCCGCGGTCGATGCCGATACATGGCGCCGATATGTCGCGCAACTCGATCTGGACGAGACGTCGTCTGCCGTCCGCGCGCTTGGCTATGCCGATGTCGACGCCGGCGGCATCGCCCGCCTGACGGGCGGCACCGGTCATGTGGCCGGACCGGCCGTCGCGCCGGTGACGTTGATGGCGCCGAGCACCGCCGATGCGATGCCAGTCGGCTACGACCTGGCCAGCACGCCCACGAGCCGTACGGCGTTGCTGCGCGCCATCGACACAGGAGCAAGCGCGCTCGACGCCGGCGCGGCGCCATTCGGCGACATCGGCTCGAGCCTCCACCCGCGTCTTTACGTCTATTTCCCGGTGTATTCGCACGCCGGCGTGCCGCCCACGCGACAAGCGCGGCGCGCGGACATCAAGCGACTGCTGGTGGCGGCGCTGGACACCGGCCGTGTGTTCGATAACGCCCTCGCCCGACAACACAGCATCGATCTGCAGGTATCGAGCGGAACCCCCGCTACGCTGCTCTATTCGTCCGCCGCCGGGGACGACGAGCTCGCGCAGACCGCGCCCGTCATGCGTAAAACCGCCACCTTGCGCGTCGGCGGCGAACCTATCACGCTGACCTATACGGCGAGCGGCCGCTATCTGCGAGCCGAGGACGAATTTGCAGAAACCGCGGTGCTGATCGCCGGCGTGGCCGCAGCCTGCCTGTTCGGCGCGCTGGCCTTCCTGATCGCCGGCGAACGCGGCGGCGGATGGGCCGCGACGAGCAAGGCGCGCAGCGAGTTGACGCTGAACGAGGCACGTATGATGGGAATCATCCGGTCGTCGATGGAAGCCATCATCACCGTCGACGAGCGGCAGAACATCGTCATCTTCAATCCAATGGCTGAACAGATTTTTGGATGCAGTGCCATGGAAGCGGTCGGCGCCCCGCTCTCGCGCTTCATTCCCGAGCGCTTTCGCACAGCGCACGAGCGGCACGTCGAACAGTTCGGCGTGACCGGCGTTTCCGACCGGCAAATGGGCAAGCAGCGCGTGCTGTACGGCTTGCGGAGCAACGGCGAAGAGTTTCCTGTTGAAGCGTCGATTTCGCAGATTCGCGACGGCGACGGCAAGCTGTACACGGTCATGCTGCGCGACATCACCGAGCGGATCAAAGCGGAAAATGCCCAGCGGCAATCGCGCGAGGAGTTGCGCGAACTCTCCGCGAATCTGCAAAACGTTCGCGAGGAAGAAAAAACCCGCATCGCCCGCGAACTGCACGACGACCTTGGACAGCAATTGACCGCCCTCAAGATGGACATTTCATCGGTCGAGCAGCAGCTCGACACCACCGCCGAACCGCGCCTGCTGCAACAACTGTGTGGCATGCGCCGGCTGGTCGACGCGACGGTCGCCTCCGTGCGCCGGATCGCTGCCGACCTGCGTCCGGTCATGCTCGACGATCTCGGCCTGATTCCCGCGATCGAATGGCTCGCCAATGACTTTACCAACCGCTACGGCATCGAGGTGGAGCGCCGGATCGAAGTCGGCGACACCAGCTTTACGCCAGCGGGCGCGACGACGCTCTTTCGCATCGTGCAGGAAGCGCTGACCAATGTCGCCCGGCATGCGGAAGCGACGCTCGTCACGTTGACGGTGCATGTCGAAGGCGGCGTGTGTGTGGTGAAAATTGCGGACAACGGCCAGGGCACGAATCACGCCGCCACCTCCACCGAGAAATCGTTTGGTTTGCTCGGTATCCGCGAGCGTGCGCACATGATGGGCGGCACGGTCGACATCCATACTTCCAGTGGCAAGGGCTTCGCGCTGACCGTGACCTTTCCCGTCTCGGCGGTGCAGCAGCAGGAGATGCAAACATGACGCGAGTGCTGATAGCCGACGATCACGCATTGGTGCGCGATGGCCTGCGGCATATCCTGCAAGGCGCGAGCGGCTTCGACGTGGTCGGCGAGGCCAATGACGGCGCCAGCACGATTGCGCTGATCCGCTCGAACGCCGCGGAGGTGCTCGTGCTGGATCTGTCGATGCCGGGGCGAAACGGCGTCGAGCTGATCAAACAGATCAAGGACGAGAAGCCGGCACTGCGGATTCTCGTGCTCACCATGCATGCCGAGCAGCAGTACGCGGTACGCGCTTTCAAAGCGGGGGCATCAGGGTATCTGACCAAGGAAAGCGCCAGCGCCGAGCTGGTGACCGCCGTTACCAAAGTCGCGTCCGGGGGCGTCTACGTGAGTCTCGCGATGGCCGAGCGTTTTGCGCAAAGCCTGAACGAGCCGGCCGACTCGCTGCCCCATCAACGCCTGTCCGACCGTGAGTTCGATGTGTTCCGCCGCATCGCCGCAGGGCAAACCATCACCGAAATCGCCGCGCAATTGTGCGTCAGCAGCAAAACGGTGAGCACCTATAAAACGCGCATCCTCGAAAAAATGCAGATGCCGCACGAAGCCGCGCTGGTGCGTTACGCGCTGCGCCACAAGCTGCTCGGCGAAGACGACGAAATCTAGGCCCAAGGCGGCGTACCGGCCGCTCCGGAGCCAATCCAATCCCCACATCAATGCGCCGGTTGCCCGGCATCATCCACCGCCACATGCGCGGCGTGTAGGCAATTCCCTACACGCCTTCGCGCTCGCCTACCCGAAGTTCGCTCGCCGCCGATGTTTATTTGAGACGGCGCCGACGATACTTCGAGTCATGAACTCAAGCCCGGTCCAGCAAGCACTGCGCGTCTTCCTCGTTGAAGACTCGATCCCGGTCAGACAACGAATGGCCGCGCTCCTTGGCGCAATCGACGGTGTCGAGATTATCGGCGAAGCCGAGGAACCCGGCGCCGCGCTCGCCGGCATCGACGCCACCGGCGCCGACGTCGTGGTGATGGATTTGCGCCTGATCGGCGGCACCAGCATGGAACTGCTGCAGAGCCTCGCGCGTCGCATTTCGCGGGTGACCATTATCGTGCTGACGAATCACTCGGGTACGTGGTTCAGGCAGGCGTGCATCGCGGCCGGCGCACAGTACTTCTTCGACAAGACGAGCGAGTTCGATCTTGCCTGCAGGACGATCACGCGGATTGCCCACGAGCGTTGCGTGCGTGGCCTCAACGATTCAACGAGATAGGAGCACACCATGTCTGACGTCGCCGAATATTCCGAAATCATGCCTCTCCAGCGTGTCCGGCTACCGGCCTCAGGCAATACCCCGCTCGCAACGCCGGTTCCGGCTCGCCGCGCCGCGCGCTGTTCCAGCTGTACGATGCGCTCGATCTGCATGCCGCAAGGCTTGACGCCCCCCGAAATGGAGCGCATGGAGTCGCTGATCTGCGTGTCCCGCACGATCAAACACGGTGTATCGCTATACCACGCCGGCGATTCGTTCCAGAGCATCTATGCGGTCCGCGCCGGCTCGTTCAAGACCATCGTGATGCATCGCGACGGCCGCGAACAGGTCACCGGCTTCCATCTGGCGGGCGATTCGCTCGGCCTCGACGGCGTCTGCTCAGGCCGGCACAACTGCGACGCGATTGCCCTCGAGGACAGCCACGTCTGCATCATCCCGTTCCATCTGCTCGAAGTCATGTGCCGTGAGGTGAAGGTCGTGCAGCAGCACGTCCATCGTCTGATGGGCAGCGAGATCGTTCGCGAGGCGAGCCTCATGATGCTGCTCGGCACGATGTCCGCCGACCAGCGGGTGGCCGCCTTCCTGCTGAACCTGTCCGGAAGGCTCAAGACCCGCGGCTATTCGCCGGCGGAATTCAATTTGCGCATGACGCGCGAGGAGATCGGCAGCTACCTCGGGATGAAACTCGAAACCGTCAGCCGCATGTTTTCAAAATTTCAGAAAGACGGCCTGGTCGACACCCACGGCAAGCAGATCAGGATTCTCGACCTCGAGGGCCTCGCGCGCGTCTAGTAGAGACGACGCGGCCCATGCCCATTGCCGGCCGCTTCAATCGTAAAAGCGGAAGTAGCCGCTGTGCAGCATGAGCGGTTTGGCGCCCACTTCGTTCAACAAACGCCGCGCAGCCTGCTCGATCGGATGCCGGTGAGCATCGAATGCGGCGATCAGGTCGTCCTCACGTAACGACCGTGCGCCAAAGTGATCTTCGAGCGCTTCGGCCGTAATCGCGCACTGAACCCGCACGCCGTCGACCTCTGCCGGAAAGGCGATGACCAGATCGCGAGCGCAATATTCCGGACGTTCCTCTGGAAAATGGATTTTCATAACCGCAGCCTGAAAGATATGCGTGGCTCTAGTGGCGCCGCCATGCGAGCCACTGCCATGGACGGATCGTCGGACGGAAGGAGAAATACTGTCTTGATATGAGTCAATCGCGGGCGCGGCACCGTCTCTACATTGAACTCGCAATCCGTCCTGGAGTGTGTCCCGTGAATGCCCCACCCCTGCATTATCTCCCTCCAAGCGCACTGACGCTGTTGCTGGCCGCAAGCGGCGCAGCGCTCGCCCAGTCCGAGCCGACTGCGCTGGTCGACCAGCAGCATTGCATGTTCTGCCATACCCGCGACGCGCCTTTTCTCGCGCCGTCGTTTCAACAGATTGCGGACCGTTATCGCAGCGTGCCAAACGCCGATGTGATGCTTGAACACAAGCTGCGACTCGGCGGCAAGGCCCACTGGGGCGATATGGCAATGCCACTGCCGGCGGATCGCGGCGGCCCGTTGACGCCCGAGGATGCCCACACGTTGATCCAGTGGGTCTTGAGTCAATAGGCACCCGCTCGTTTGAACATGTTCGTAGCATGGACGGAGAACATCATGCGCCTCACCATCCACCTGGACACGTTCGACCGTGTCAATCCCATGGCATTCGTCATCCTGTGGCTCGACGAGGAAACGCGTCGATGGTCACGCGAGGGGCATATGGGCCTCGAGTTGCCCGAATGGGGCTCGTTGCACGTCGACTGCGGCAACACCCTCGTTTGCGGGCCACATGATTCGATGCCCTGCTGCGTGCTCGAAGGGCTCGATCTGAACGCCGAATCTGGCCCCTTCGAGGGTGAAACCGGCCGTGCGCAATGGTGCTCCGATGCAGGCAAAACGCTGATAACGGGCCATTGGCACGTGCAATGTGTCGACAACGAACGCACGCAGCCCGAAGACGGCATCTTTGCCGCCGACGACAGCGAATAAGCGTTGCCACCCCTGCCACCAAGGTCGAGTACTTCCGCGGGACGGATTACCGGTTTTGATCAGGAGAATACCGGCCGGCGCCCGGCGGAGTTCTTCTCTTGATATGCATCAAGTACATCGTCAGCCGGACGGTCATAGTCACCCTACATCCACGCCGATTCAGCGCAGGCGACGATTCCTTCGCGTCTGAGTTGCAGCCGACGCCGCACTCGCGCCCGCGTTCCGGACGCGCCGGCGCGCACACCATGGCCAGCGCCATGCGCTTGATGCACCGGCGGCCCTATGACCCATCTGAGGAGACTATGCATGCCTGCCACCGAACCTGATCCACTCAACGCGACGGCGCTGCAGATCCCCGCGCTCAAGGACGCGGCCATCGACGGCATGGAGGCTTACCGTGCGCTGGTGGCCGAGGCCGAACGCGATCACGAAGCGTTCTGGGCGCGTCTTGCCAGGGAACATATCGAGTGGAGGCGGCCGTTCACAAAGGTCCTGAACGAAGCGAACGCGCCGTTCTATCAATGGTTCGAAGACGGCGAACTCAACGCTTCCTACAATTGTCTGGATCGCAACCTCATCAACGGAAATGCCGACAAAACGGCCATCGTGTTCGAGGCGGACGACGGCAAGGTCACGCGCATCACTTACCAGGCGCTCTATCACCGCGTGTGCAGACTCGCCAATGCGCTGCGCGCGCGCGGCGTGAAGAAAGGCGACCGGGTGGTGATCTACATGTCGATGTCGGTGGAAGGCGTCGTCGCCATGCTGGCGTGCGCGCGCATCGGTGCGCCGCACTCCGTCGTGTTCGGCGGCTTTTCCGCCAAATCGCTGCATGAACGGATGGTCGATGTCGGCGCGGTGGCCGTGATTACGGCCGACGAACAGGTGCGCGGCGGCAAGACGCTGCCGCTGAAGAGCATCGTCGACGAAGCCCTTGCGATGGGCGGCGCCGAAGCCGTGAAGACGGTCGTCATCTATCGCCGTACCGGCGGCCGGATTCCGTGGATCGCGGGCCGCGATGCGTGGCTGCACGAACTCGAACAGGCCCAGCCCGATACCTGCGAGCCCGAATGGGTCGGCGCGGAGCATCCGCTGTTCGTGCTCTACACATCCGGTTCGACCGGCGCGCCCAAGGGCGTGCAGCACAGCACCGGCGGTTATCTGCTGTGGGCCGCCGTGACCATGAAATGGACCTTCGACATCAAGCCGGCCGATGTTTTCTGGTGTACCGCCGACATCGGCTGGATCACCGGCCACACGTACATCTGCTATGGCCCGACCGCCGTCGGCGCGACCCAGGTGATCTTCGAAGGCGTGCCGACTTACCCGAACGCCGGCCGTTTCTGGGACATGATCCAGCGCCATCAGGTCAGCATCTTCTATACCGCGCCGACCGCGATCCGGTCGCTCATCAAGACCGCCGAAGCGGGCGCGGCCGTGCATCCGCGCAGCTTCGACCTGAGCAGCCTGCGCATCCTCGGCACGGTCGGCGAACCGATCAATCCGAGCGCGTGGACGTGGTACGCCGAACAGGTCGGCGGCGGACGCTGCCCGGTGCTCGACACGTTCTGGCAGACCGAGACCGGCGGCCATATGATCTCGCCGCTGCCCGGCGCCACGCCGCTCGTAGCGGGATCGTGCACGCTGCCGATGCCGGGCATCGACGCGGCGATCGTCGATGAAACGGGTCAGGATGTGCCCAACGGACAAGGCGGCGTGCTTGTCGTGCGCAAGCCGTGGCCGTCGATGATCCGCACCATCTGGGGCAATCCTGAGCGCTTCCGCAACGACTATTACCCGGCCGACCTCGGCGGCAAGCTGTACCTCGCCGGCGACGGTGCGATTCGCGACCCGGACACCGGCTACTTCACGATTACCGGCCGTATCGACGATGTGCTGAACGTGTCCGGGCACCGGATGGGCACAATGGAAATCGAGTCGGCGCTGGCGGCCAATCCGCTGGTCGCGGAGGCTGCGGTGGTCGGGCGTCCGGATGAAACGATCGGCGAAGCCATCGTCGCCTTCATCGTTCTGAAAATGGAGCGGCCTACCGGCGCGGAAGCGAAGCGCGTGGCGGACGAGTTGCGCGCCTGGGTCGGCAAGGAAATCGGCCCGATCGCGAAACCGAAAGACATCCGTTTCGGCGACGCGATGCCCAAGACGCGCTCCGGCAAGGTCGTGCGCCGGTTGTTGCGCTCGGTTGCGAAAGGCGATGCGATTTCACAGGACACGTCGACCGTCGAGAATCCCGCCGTGATTTCCCAGTTCGCCGACGCGGTTTGAGTGGTCCGGCGTGTCGAATCTGGCGCGCGATTTGCTTAAAGTTGCACCGACACGGTTCTGGCGAACGACCAGACCTGACTAGCAGGAGGAGACAATGCGCGATGATGTCCATCACGTCACGACGGCAGTCGCACCGCGTGAAGCGGCCTGGCTCACGCCATCCATTCAGAAATCACACGAGCGCTCGCAAACATTCGGCTTGAGTGCCTCGATGCAGCCGGACTACGACGTCCTGCCGGCCGCGGAACTCGCGTTGAAACTGGAGCAAAGCCGTATCCTGTGCGCGCACGCCACCCCGGTGATGGAAACGCTGCACGAACAGATCGTCAACACGCAGAGCATGATCGTGCTGACCGACGCTGAAGGGCTGATCCTTCATTCGATCGGCGACGACGACTTTCTGCGGCGCGCGGAGAAGGTCGCGCTGCGCCCCGGCGCGAACTGGGCGGAGGACCGGCAAGGCACGAACGCGATCGGCACGGCACTCGCCGAGCGATGCCCGACGGTCGTGCATGGCGCGCAACACTACCTGGCAGCCAATCGCTTCCTCACCTGCTCCAGCGTGCCGATCCTCGATCCGTACGGCGATCTGATCGGCGTGCTCGACGTCACCGGCGACCATCGCAGCTACCACCAGCACACCATGGCGCTGGCCAAGATGTCCGTGCAGATGATCGAGAATCATCTGTTTACCAATACCTTTCGCGAAACCCTGCAAATTGCCTTTCATGGGCGGCCCGAATTTCTCGGCACCTTGATGGAAGGCATTGCCGCGTTCACCTGCGATGGCCGCTTCCTGTCGGCCAATCGCAGTGCGCAATTCCAGCTCGGCCTGCCGCTCGCCGGATTGCGCGCGCATACCCTGTCGTCGCTATTCGGCCTCACCAGCGCGCAACTGATCGACCGTCTGCGCGTCAGCCGGGACCGGCACCTGTCGCTGAATCTGAACAACGGCACGGTGGTGTGCGCGCACGTCGAGTTCCGGCGCGTCACGTGCACCGATGACGGCTGGCCGCCGGAGGTGCACCGCGAACCACGCCCGGTGCACCGGGCCGAGCCGCCGCCACCGCCGGCCGCGCGCGCACTGTCGAGACTCAGCTATCTCGACACCGGCGACCCGCAGATCGCGGCGGTGATCGCCAAGGTCCGCAAGGTGATCGGCAAGGACATTCCGATCCTGATTACCGGTGAGACGGGTACCGGCAAGGAACTGCTCGCCCAGGCGATCCACAACGACTCGCCGCGTCGCGCGGGTGCGTTTGTCGCGGTCAACTGCGCGTCGATACCGGAAACGCTGATCGAATCCGAGTTGTTCGGCTATGAAGAAGGCGCCTTCACCGGTGCACGGCGCAAAGGCGCTGTCGGCAAATTGCTGCAGGCCAACGGCGGCACGCTATTTCTCGACGAAATCGGCGACATGCCCTATCCGCTGCAAGTGCGGCTGCTGCGCGTGCTGCAGGAGCGGCTGGTCAATCCGCTCGGCTCCGCGAAGTCGATTCCGGTCGATATCGCCATCATTTGCGCAACTCACCGCGACCTGCGTGAAATGATCGCGCAGAACCGCTTTCGCGAAGACCTGTATTACCGCCTGAACGGGCTGGTGGTGAAACTGCCGCCGCTGCGCGAGCGCACCGATCTATCCGCCGTGATCCAGAAGATGCTTCAGTGCGCGTCTTCCGAAAGCGCTGACGGGCAGAGTCTGAGCGTCGCCGACGAGGTGATGACGCTGTTCGAGCAATGTGCATGGCCCGGTAATTTTCGCCAGCTCGGCAATCTTCTGCGGACCGCCGCCGCGATGGTCGATGCGGACGGCGAACTCCGGCGCGAGCATTTGCCCGACGACTTCTTCGACGACCTGCGCAGCACTGCCGCCGCGCCTGCGGCCACCACGGAAACCTTACCGCTATCGAGCGGGCGGCTGGAGGACGTCGCAGCCAGCGTCATCGCCAGGACGGTTGCGCAGCATGGCGGCAATGTGTCGGCCGCCGCTCGCGCGCTCGGCGTCTCGCGCAATACCATCTATCGCAAACTACCCATGCAAGGTGCGGACAACGCCGCCGAGGCCGACTGACCGCGTGCGCCACAGATGCTCCAATTTGCAACAGGGGTGTACTCGAATTGAACAGCGCGCTGTTTGCCGCGCCGGTTCAGATGGTCCGTTTTTGCGCGGCAAGTCGTGAGCGCGTGCCTAACTACACATCCGTTCGCTATACCAAACGCTTTTTGTGAGCCGAGTGTGTCCGAAGCATCGCTTGACATGCCCGGCATAGACCTTGCGTTTGATCGATATGACCGCTTCCTCGATGCGGTTCCTCAATCACATGTCGTATCCAAGGAGACAGTCATGCAATGGACCACCCCCGCCTATACCGATCTGCGTTTCGGTTTTGAAATCACGATGTATATCGCCAATCGCTGAAGCATCGAAGCAGCGCCGCCCGCCTCTCGCAGTGAGTGAGCGTGCGCGGCGGCGCCCGGAGCATGGCTCATGAAGATCAAGATTCTCGGCTCGGGTGCAGGCGGCGGACTGCCGCAATGGAACTGCAACTGTGCGAACTGCACCCAGGCCCGCAACCAGAGCGGCGACGTGTTGCCGCGCACCCAATCGTCGATTGCAGTGAGCGGTAACGGCGTGGACTGGATTCTGATCAACGCATCGCCGGATCTGCTCGCCCAGTTGCGCGCGAATCCGGAACTGCAACCCGCCCGCGCGATCCGCGACAGCGGCATCGCCGCCGTCGTGCTAATCGATGCGCAGATCGATCACGTCACCGGTCTGCTGATGCTGCGCGAACGCACCACGCCCCTGCCGCTGTATGCCTGCGCGCCGGTATTCGACGACCTCTCGACCGGCTTGCCGATCGTGCCGCTGCTCGAACATTTCTGCGGCGTCGAGCGTCACGAGATCGCGCTCGATCAACCGTTCACGGTTGCGCCGGTGGCGGGCATCCGCTTCACCGCGTTGCCGATCGAAAGCAAGGCGCCGCCGTATTCGCCGCGTCGCGCCGCAGCCGCGCCCGGCGACAACATCGCACTGCTGATCGAAGACCTTGCTACCGGCGCACGCGTTTTCTATGCACCGGGTCTCGCGAGCGCGCCGGAACCCGTGCTCGAAGCGATGCGCTCCGCGCAACTCGTGCTGGTCGACGGCACCTTCTGGTCCGCGACCGAGATGATCGATCTCGGCCTGTCCACTCATCACGCCGCGGACATGGGCCATCTTGCGCAGTGCGGCTACCAGGGTCTGCCCGGCATGGCCCAACTGCTCGACGCGCTGCCCAATACGACGCGCAAGGTGCTGATTCACATCAACAACACCAATCCGATTCTCGACCCGCATTCCGCCGAACATGCCGTGATACACGCCCGCGGTATCGAAGTGGCACGCGACGGAATGCAATTCCAGGTATAGCCATGAACGCCCCGCTGCCTACCGCTGTTACCCACACCGTCCCCTGGTCGCCGGGCGAATTCGAAGCGCGTCTTCGCGCGCTCGGCGCGCACTATCACATTCATCATCCGTTCAATCATCGGATGAACCGTGGCGAGTGTTCGCCTCAGCAGATTCGCGGCTGGGTCGCCAACCGCTTCTATTACCAGATCAACATCCCGATCAAGGATGCCGCGATCCTGTCCAATTGCGAGGACCGGCAGACGCGCCGCCTGTGGATCGAGCGGCTGCACGATCACGATGGCTACGGCGACAACCCCGGCGGCATCGAAGCATGGGCGCACCTCGCCGACGCGGTCGGCATCGAGCGCAACGCATTGTGGTCGCTCGAACACGTGCTGCCCGGCGTGCGCTTCGCGGTGGACGCCTATGTCAATTTCGCGCGGCGCGCGCCGTGGCAGGAGGCGGTCTGCTCTTCGCTCACGGAAATGTTCGCGCCGCAGATCCATCGCGACCGGCTGGCCGGCTGGCCGGACCTCTATCCGTGGATCGACGCGCAAGGGCTGCAGTACTTTCGCAGCCGTATTCCCCTCGCCCAGCGCGACGTCGAGCACGGACTCGCGGTCACGCTGAGCCACTTCAAGACACCCGACGCGCAACAGCGTGCCCTCGACATCCTGCGCTTCAAGCTCGACATTCTGTGGTCGATGCTCGACGCCATCGAAAAGGCGTACCCCGTATGAACGCCCCGCACCTCGACCACTACGCCAGCCTGCGCCCGCGTCTACGCGCGATGTTCCGCCTGCAATGGGAAGACGCGCAGGATGCCTATGTATTGCTGTACCCAGAAGGCATGGTCAAGCTCAATCCGAGTGCGGGCGAAATTCTCGCGCGCTGCGACGGAACCCGCGAACTGGACGACATCATCGGCGAACTGGAAGACCTGTTCAGTGCGTCGAATCTTGCCGCCGATGTGTATCGCTTCATCGACCATGCGCGGCAACGCGGCTGGCTGGACTGACATGAACATGCCGACCGGTACCGCGCCCGACACCGCGGGCACTCGCCCTTCCCCGCCGTTGTGGCTGCTGGCTGAACTCACGTACCGTTGCCCGTTGCACTGCGCGTTCTGCTACAACCCCGTCGACTTTGCCAGTCACGGCGCGGAACTCGATACCGACAGCTGGCGCGACGTGATCACGCAGGCGCGCGCCATGGGCGCCGCGCAAATCGGCTTCTCCGGCGGCGAGCCGCTGGTGCGCGACGACCTCGAAACGCTGGTCGCGCATGCCCGTGGACTGGGCTTCTATACGAATCTGATCACGTCGGGTGTAGGACTCAACGAGACGCGCATCGCACGTCTGAAAGACGCCGGTCTCGATCACGTCCAGCTCTCGTTTCAGGACTCGACGCGCGAGGTCAACGATTTCGTGTCAAGCACGAAGACCTTCGATCTGAAACACCGCGTGGCGCGTCTGATCAAGGCACACGGCTACCCGATGGTGCTCAATTGCGTGCTGCATCGCTATAACCTGCCGCACGTCGGACAGATCATCGAGATGGCGCTCGAAATGGGCGCCGACTACCTCGAACTGGCGAACACCCAGTACTACGGGTGGGCCATGCTCAATCGCGAGCAGTTGATGCCGACCAGCGAACAGTTGCAGGAAGCCGAGGCGACCGTCAATCGCTACCGGGAACGGTTCGGCGATCGCTGCCGGATCCTGTTCGTGGTGCCTGACTATTTCGAGGCACGTCCGAAGGCCTGCATGAACGGCTGGGGTTCGGTGTTTCTCGGCATGGCGCCCGACGGCACCGCTTTGCCCTGCCATGCGGCGCGCTCGCTGCCCGGTCTCGACCTGCCCAACGTGCGCGACGCTTCACTCGCGGATATCTGGTACGGCAGTCACGCGTTCAATGCGTTTCGCGGCGATGGCTGGATGCGCGAGCCGTGCCGCAGCTGCGACGAGCGCGAGACCGATCACGGAGGCTGCCGCTGCCAGGCGTATCTGCTGACCGGAGACGCCGCGGCTACCGACCCGGTGTGCGCAAAGTCGGCGCATCACGGGCAAATCGAGCAGGTGGTGACCATGGCGCGGCGGCCGGTACGTGACGACGACGCGCAACCGCTGATTTTCCGCAGCAGGGATAACTCGTTGAGGTTGGGTTGAGGCCGCGGATTCGATCGAAGCTGAGCATCAGGCTCGGCATGCTGTCTGTTGAGTGCTCGTGCTGTGAACGAACAAGCAACGTCCTGGAGTTTGTTGTTTCCGGCTCGATCAAAGAAGACGCTGAACCACCGCTACATTTCGCAGGTCGCGCAGCGTAAACTCACTGTGCAATGGGCTTTGGGGTGCCGGACGGCTCGATGACCTGGCGTGGCCTGATGTAGCCGCTGCTGTCGATGCACAGAAACCCAGCGCGCGAGTCGTGCACGTACTGGTCGAAGAAGCGCACCAGATCCGGCGACAACGTGGGTGGATTCAGCCAGGCATCCCAGTAGGCGCCGTCCTCATCCGACAACGGTCTGTTCATCTCACGCTGGCCACCGGCGGTCGCAATCGTACGCTCATATTCGCTGCGGTCGGTCTTCCAGAGTCCTGTCAGGTAGCTGCGCCAGTTCATCGTGTCCGCGTCCACCTTGAGGCGGTCATGGAACTGCTGGATGCGTTGCAGTTGCACATTCACTTCCGGGTCGGTCGAGCACAGATCAGCGGCCGTTCTTCGACATGCCCATCGAACAGCCGGGCAATGTTGGAAAGCTTTTGCTTTGGCTCATCGAGCTTGCGATTGTTAGCCGTGCCGTCGAAGAAGAAGCTGAACCACGGCTGCTGCTCGCAGGTCGTGCACGTCATGAATTCTTCGGCGTGCAGCTGCGTGGCGGTCTTCATCGACTTCAGGAAGTTGAGGCGCGGCCACGGGCTGCGCGATGGTCTTCGGGGTGCCGGACGGCTCGATGATCTGGCGCGGCCTGAAGTAGCCGCTGCTGTCGATGCGCAGGAACCCGGCGCGCGAGTCGTGCACGTACTGGTCGAACAGGCGCACGAGACCCGGCGATAGCGTGGGTGGATTCAGCCATGCCTCCCAGTAGGCCGCTTCCTCGTCCGACAGCGGTTTGTTCATCTCACGCTGGCCACCGGCGGTAGCAATCGTGCGCTCGTATTCGCTCCGGTCGTTCTTCCACAGGTTCGTCAGGTAGCTGCGCCAGTTCATCGTGTCCGCGTCGATCTTCAGGCGCTCATGGTATTGCTGGATGCGTTGCAGTTGCGCATTCACTTCCGGGTCGGTCGAGCACACGTTCTTGTAGAGGTCGCTCGGGTTCTGCCCGTAGCGCACTTTCAGCCACCCATAGTAAAGGCGCATGTGCGCGAAAACCTGCGCTTCCAGCGTGCCGCCGATGCCCACCACCCCCCTGTACCCGTCGGACAGCGTCTTGACATCCTCGTCGTACTCGAACAGGTCATGCACGTCCTTTCTGGCAAGCGACGGCGCGGTGAACGGCACACCGCTCATCGCACCCTCCAGCCGCATGCGGTTCAGTGCGATGCGCGCAAGCTGGTCGGACCGGCCCTGCTCACCGGGACGATAACCGCCGCCGATATCGGAATGCACGCCCGGCCACACGAGCTGTTCACAGGATGCGCTGCCGTTGCGCACCGGCGTCAGCGGAAAGCAGGCGCGCAGTTCGTGGCCGGCCGCGATGTGAAAACACCGTTCGACCTGAACGGGCACATGCATCAGCATGCTGCTGTTCAGGTTGAGAGCGGGCAGCCCGACCGACTCCACCGTGTCGAACAGCCCCAGAAACCGGAAGTGCAGCGGCGCGGACTGGCCATCGAGCGCCGTCGCGCACGGCCAGCAGGGCACGCCGTCCTTCATCTCGCACTTCTTGAGCAGCCGGTTCACGAACGCCCGCGCGAGCGCCGCGCCACGTGAGAAACCGAACACGGCAACGTCAATACGACTGACCTTGTGATTGGCCTTCAAGGATTGACAAAAATCAGCTTCCGCCTTGACCAGGCGCACATCGGAACCAAGTGCCACACCTCCGCCCAGCGCCTCGCTGTCGCGGAGCTTCTCCCACCAACTTGGGTCACTTACATCAAGCGGCGTGCCGACGCCGGCGTAGTAGAGCGGCACAACTAGCGGTGCGTCGTCACCGACATGCCCTTCAAACAGCAGGGCAATGTTGGACATCTTCTGCTTCGGTTTGTCCAGGATACGGTTATTGCCCGTTCCGTCGAAAAAGAAGCTGAACCACGGCTGCTGTTCGCAGGTCGTGCAGGTCATGAACTCCTCGGCGTGCAGCTCCGTGGCAGTCCTGAGCGCCTGGTGGAACGTGTCGTGGTTATCGGTAATCCAGTCCTGCATGGTTATTCTCCTATGTGGCGCATGATTCGCGGCCCAACAAAAAACAGCCGGTCCATCCGTGGATTTTCGGGACCCAAATCGCCGTCACCAGGCAGCAGTTCCGCCTCGACCTCACGATTCGGAAAGAACCGGACAACTAGATAACTCTGAAGCTTGAATCCCGGCTTCGGCATGGTCCCCATCACGACCACATCCCGGCTGTAGGATTTCCGCTGCGCCTCGTCGACGGTATTAGCGACAGTCCAGACAAGCCGGATCGTCTGGCCCACGCCGGGAATCAGCGAGCAGCACTCTCGTTTTCCCTTCCCACCTTTCGAGAACTCACTAACCTGTATGCCTTCCAGTCCCGTGTCCTGACCGGACGCCGTTTGAATGTGGAACTCGTGTATATAGTCTTCCGTGTAGTTGGTGCTCAACGCCGTTGCATCAACATAACCGCGAGGCTGCGCCGTGGCACACGCGCTAACCAGCAACGCGATCGACACCAGCAGTATCGTTATCTTTTTCATTCGAATGACTTACCTTTTATCGTGTGTTGTTACCATTGCCGCGCCGGCTTCGGCTCCTCGGCATACATGCGCACATAGACGCGGAAGTCGCGGGCGAACTGCACGATCACCAGCCCCTCGCCTTCGGCGCGGGGCAGCTCCCCCGTCACCACGAACTCATCCGAGTTTTCCCGCCCGGCCTGGCCGGTCCACTTCACCACGGCCTGGGTTCCGGGTATCGGGATGTTCACGGCCGGCAGGTCGATCTCCTCATCCGAATACACCCCACCCGGCAATTCGTCGGCCAATGCGGACTCGAAACCGATGTTGCCGTGATCCGCGATCAGCCCGACCTTCCATTTCCGGTGCTCCGTGCGGTTGATGATCCGTGTGCGCACCTTGGCATAGCCGTACTTGCGCAACTTGTCCTGATGCGCCTGAGCGGCGGCTTCGGCCGCTCGCTGCCGGGCCGTTTCCTGCACCTCCTTCCACACCCCACTACCCAGCGCGGCATACGCGTCGATCAGCGCCGCGTCACCAGCGCGAAACTGCGTGAGCACCCCTTGCAGGGCGGGATGATCGTCGTACCGCGCTCCGTATTGCAGGCCGTGGGCGGCATACACGCCGAGATCGGTCTTTCCGGTGATGCCATACGCAAAGGCCTGCTCGGCAAGCGGCGTAAGCTGCTGGAGCTGCGCATTGGCGTCGTTGCGGTCAAGCAGGGCGGGCATGACCTTTTGCAGCCACGCGCGCACCTGAGCCGGTGCACCGGCGCGATGCAGGGCGCTCACCACTTCTCCGGGCACGGGGAACGCGTCCCAGGCGGCCGGCAGCGGCAGGTTTTCACCGGCCAGCTCGACCAGCTCGCCGCGCGGATCGAGACACCACCACGCAAGGCACGGCCCGAACATGTAGCGACGTGATGGTTCGGGCAACTCGCGATGCAGGACTGGCAGATAGGCCGGCTGATGGAAGAAGAACCACGCATCACCGTCATCGGGACCTAGCCGCGCGTGCAGCAGCGTTTGCAGATGGCCAATGAGCGGTTCGATATCGTGTGTCGTCCAGATCCACGACACGAACCGGTGATCGCTCCGGGTCAGACCGTTAAGCCCGTTGCACAGGGCACGCGCTTCGACGCCTTCCGGCTCCGGGCAGGAAATCAGGAACGGGCCGGTTTGCGACAGGTCATCCAGTCCGGTATCGCTGTACAGCGCAAAACGCGGCACGGTCTTCAGGGTGTCCGACAGCTGGCGTTGCCAGATGCCGGACATGGTGGCGAAGTCGATCAGGGCATACAGGCGCACCTGGGGATGCGTCACTTTCAGGGTGGCGTACTGGCTACGGAAACGCTCCAGTAGCGGGTTGCTTCTTTCAGATGACATGGGGGTACTGTCCGTGTAGCGGCAAGGTGCTAGAAACGCGCGAACGGCACGCCAGAGCGGCCGGCATTCAACGCGCACTGCGTGTCGGCAGGCCTGGGCAGCACAGGAAGATCGGCCGGCATGCTGGCCGGCCCCTGGCGGTCGTAGGCGGCGGCCTTCCACTTGCGGTCCCCCGGTGTCGCATCCTCGATGCCGGTACTGGTCATGCGGAAATACGAGCCGCCGCACTTGAACAGAAGTTCCGTCTTCGCCTCGATGACGACACGCCCGTTTGAGCTGGTGATGGTGGTGTCCTTGTCGGAAGCGATGTTGATCTCATCGTTCTGCGCCTGGATCTGCACCTTGCCGCGTGCGGCAAACAGCTTGATGCCGCACCGGTGGGCGAACAGTGATAGCACTTCGCCGGCGGCCACGACCACGTTTTTCAGGACGCTGACATTGAAGCCCGCTGAGGTCGCCACGCTCACATCCTTGCCGGCCGACACCAGTACACGATCGGGCGTTGACAGGCCGATACCGTGCGGCGCGGAAAGAGCGATGACGGCATGCTTGAGGCCCGCCAGTTCGTCCCTGAGCCACTGGTTTTCGGCCTTCACGTTGGCCACCTCCGCCTGGGCGGCTCGTGCCACATCGGCCAGTTCCTGCGCGGCGGCCTGTGTCGTGCGCATCTGGTCGAGCGCGGCACTCATGTCCGTCTGCTCGCCGCTCGCGCGGGCCTGCATGTCCGCCGACACCAGCACACCACCGCCGGCGCGCATCGCACCTTTCAGGTCCGTGCGCAGCTCGAAGCCGTTGCCACGCAACTTGAGGTTGCGGTCCACCGTATGGCCGAGATTCAGTTGTGACTTGCCCTGCTCGGTGGCGACCTTGATGTGTTCTTCGCGCGGAAAATCCTCGAACTCGATCGTGTTGTTCGAGCGCGTGTGAATCGTGCTGCGGCTGTTCCATCGTCTGCCGCTGACGATCGGGTCCGGCTCGCTCGCGTTGTGAAGCACCTGGCTGATATACGGAAGATCGGGATTGCCGTGATGGAAGGCCACCGTGACCTCCGTGCCGTCCACCAGCCCGAAATGCAGGCCGCTCTGGTTTGCGCCGGCGAAGGGTTTGGCCAGACGCATCGGACAGCTATCCAGACCCGGCACACGGCTGTCGCGATCCAGATGAAGGTTGACGATATAGTTGCCGCGTTCGTCGAGGTAGGGCTGGGGATACTCACAGGGCGAGGCAATCCGCCCGGTGATCGTGCCGTGAATTCTCGGCCACGTATGTTCAAGCAGCGGCAGGCGGTAAAGCCGGTCCGAAGGGATCGCGGTGAATTCCACCCGGTACGGCTTGCTGCGCGACGCGCTGCACTTCACCGACACGGCCAGCAGCCCGTGTGTGGCCTCGGGCAGTACGCGGTTCGAAAGCTTGAGCACGCTGACGGGCGTGAGATCCAGCATGTCGCAGGTGCCGCGATACTCGATCTGTACGGCCAGCGCCGCCTCGCGTCGCAGGAGGGCTTCGCGCTGCGCCTCGTCTTCCGTGAGATACGGCGTGCCCCAGGTATAGGTTTCGCCATACGTGGTACGGTCATCACGAATCACGTTGGTCGCGTCGATCGGATCGGGCGCACGCTGGGGGTTATACGAGCGCACCATGTAGCGCGCCGGCACGGTTTTCGAGTGCGTCTCGAGCGTATGGACCGACTCCGCGCCACTGGTCTCCAGGCCGCTGCGTTCGCGGTAAGGCACGCTCAGGTTCGGGTGGCGGCGATAGTGCGTGAAGTCGTCGCCAAAGCGCACCGCCTCGCAATGCTCGCCCTCCTCGCAGACGAACCAGATTCCCGAGCGGCGGCACAGGCGCGTGATGAAGGTCAGGTCATCCTCTTCCCACTGCATCACGAAGGCGCGCTTGCCGTATTCGCGGTACAGGTTGAACTCGAAGCTGCCCATGATCCGGTCAAAGCCGTGCTCGCGCAGGATCTGCTCAATGATGTCCGGAAAGCTCTTTTCGAGGAAGAACCGGCACTTGGGTGCATTGCGCAGCAGCGCGAGGCGCGATTCCAGCACGACCTCGTAGGTCGTCTGGTCGCGGTTGCTGGCAAGCTGGGCAAAGCCGGTAATCACGCCCTGGACCCGTCGCGGGGGTTCCGGCTCGCGCATCCTGGCCGGATTGAAAGGCGGCTGGATCTCGAACGTCGCGGGCTTGTTCAGGTACTCGGTGCGGGACAGGTCGGGCCGCGGATGGGTGAAGCGGATCACGTACTTCGTCGCCACGCCGATGGCCCGCTCACCGTCGAAAGCAAACACATCGGCCTGGGCCGAACTACGGGCCTGCGGCACGGCGAGATGGTAGTGCCGGTGTACGGCGGATTTTGCACGCAAGGGCGTGTCGATGTAGGTAGTATTGGGACTCAAGAGCACCCCCGGGCTAGCGTCTGCGGGACATAGCTGAATCGGGTTTGGCGTTCTCTTGCGCATCGATGTGGAACATTGCAACGGCTCCTTGGAATGGATGGAGTGCGAAACTCTCATTCATATCTCAAGACCCGACCACGGTCGATAGGACCCGTCCTAGTTTTTCGATCTATGACATTTTATTTTTTGTGATCTGGCGATACCTCGACATCTTTTGGCTTACTCGCAGGAAAGCGGCTATCCGACAGTGCCCATCTGTCGGTCCGATGTCTTACGCTGATAAATGCCACGCCGATTCGCGATTCTCGGTTACTCGATATCAGGGAGAACATGATGGACGCGTCCTGTTTTGAGGCCTTTGCAAAGAAAAGCCCGGCGATCCGCGTGAATAACCGCGGATCGCCGGGCTGTTTGCTATTGCATCGATCGCAGCTATTGCGGCGTCCGCGCGTTGAGCGGTGTCGTGGACGCTTTCGCGCTATCGTCCGTCAGCCTGGTCGCGCCGGCGCTATAGCCGTTCGAATACAGCAGGAACGCCATGATGTCCGCGTAGTCCTGCGGTTTCATCTTGCCGGGACGGTCCGCCGGCATATTGTTCGCCATATATCCGTACACGCCGCCGATGGTGAGCTTCGCGTTGGCTGCCGGCGCGAAGGCCGGCCCGCGTAACGCCGGCGCATTCAATCCTTGCAGGTCGGGGCCGTGGCATTTCGCGCACGAACTCGAGTACAGGGTCTTGCCGTGCGCGACCTGCGCGCGATCGAAGCCGGGTGGGTCGGCGGGTGCGCTCGTATCGACCTTGATGAAACGGCCCCGCTGCGATGCATCGCTGCCGGCCAGAGTCATTCGCCATGCCGCATCGCTGCGGCCCGGGCCGTCGCGATAGGCAAACGTCGCCGTGGGCGGCCGGGCGGCGTGAGCCGTCTCGGGGAGCGTCCACTTGCGGGTCAACGTCGCCAGCCTGCCGTCGGCGGCCATCTTCTCCAGCGCGGCGTCGATGCGCGGTTGCAACGCCGCGCCGTTTTTCCCGAACGCGAACACCAGATGCCAGACGGCATACGGCGAGGCAGCGCCGGCAATCTGGAAGTGCCGCTCCGGATGCGCAATCGTATAAGCCACGACCGCCGGATACCAGACGATCGCGCGTTGGGCACGTCCACTTGCGACGGCTTCGACCGTGAGTTGCGCCGTGTTCTCCAGGTCGAGCTTGACACCGCCTTGTTGCACGGCGATCAACTGTGCGGGGCTCGCGTAGGTTGCCGCGACGACCTCCGCACCGCTGGCCTGTGCGGGATATCCGCGCGAAGTCACGCTGACGTAGCCGGAGTCCAGATAGCCGCGAGAAAAGGTCAGCTTGCTGCCGGAGCCATCGGCAACTGTCGAGCGCGGAAAGCCGGCGATCACGTCGCATTTGCGAGCAAGCGCCTTGTTGAGTTCTTTTAGCGACACGCCGTCGTCGTCACTACCGTCGAATCCTCCGGGGGCGAGCGAGAGTGCGATACCGGCCGTGCGAAACGCCTCCCGTGTCACCGCCTCGTCGAGCGCGGTCGATGGACTGCCGGGAAATGTGCAGACGCGCGTGCCCGCGCTTGCGAGTGCCGGCGTGAGCGCGCCGGTGGCCAGCAGTACGCTGGCGAGAGCAAACGAATTAAGTCGAGTCTTCATGATCTTGCTTCCGGGAAAGGCAGGCCGCCGCGACTGGGTCGCCCTGCGCCAATGTGCGCAGGGCAAACGGGGCGCGGCAGCCAGGTGAACATCAGCCGTGGTTGAGCGCGAACACGTACAGCGTGCCGCCGCGTGGAACTTTTTCCGCCGCCTTCGCCATCGGACCGCCCCAGATCGGGTTCGCGCCGCCGTAACCGGCGAGGATGGCGACATACTCCTTGCCATCGACCTCGAACACCGACGGTTGAGCGACGATCCCGCTGGCGAGTTTCGGGCTTTGCCACAGCACCTTGCCGGTCGCCTCGTCGAACGCGTACAGATGGCCGTCGAGCGAGCCGCTAAAAGCAATGCCACCCGCAGTGGTCGCTACGCCGCCATTCCACGGCAGCTTGCTCCAGTGACTCCAGACCTTCTTGCCGGTATTGACATCTATCGCTTGCAGTTCACCATAACCCTTACTGCCTGGCTCCGGCTTGATTTCGAACCCTTCGCCGAGGTACGGCAGCCCCTCCATATAGTTCACCGACTTGCCGGACAGCGACATGCATGCATGCAACGCGGGAACGATCGCAAGATGCTTGTCCGGATCGTATGAAACCGACCACCAGTTCTTGCCGCCGAGGAAGCTCGGACAGGTCTCGATCGTCGTGCCGGCCTTCGGATATTTCGACGCATCCTGGATCGGCGAGCCGTCCGCCGTATAGCCGGTGACCGAAGTTGCCGTGACGAAGGGCTTCGCGTAGATCAGCTTGCCGGTGCCGCGATCGATCGCGTGGAAAAAGCCGTTGCGGTCCGCGTGGATGATCGCGTCGTACTCCTTGTCCTGGTACTTGATCGTGGCGAGCACCGGTGTATTGACGCCGTCGTAATCCCACGTGTCATGTTTCGTGTACTGGTAATGCCATTTGAGGTTGCCGGTTTTCGGATCGAGCGCGAGCAGCGAGTCGGAGTAGAGGTTGTCGCCCGGCCGCAGATCGGCGAGCCACGGTCCGGGGTTGCCGACGCCCCAGTAGAGCGTTTTCGAGGCGGCGTCATAGGTGCCGGTCAGCCACGCAGGTGCGCCGCCGTGGTCCTGCATGCCGTTCGGCCACGTGTCGCTGCCCTTCTCGCCGGCCGCGGGCACCGTAAAGCGCTTCCACAGCACGCTGCCATCGTCGGGATTCAACGCCGCGATGAAGCCGCGCGCGCCGTATTCCCCGCCTGCGCTGCCCACCACCAGGGCGCCGTCGAGCGCGAGCGGCGCAAGGGAGAACGCGTAGCCCAGACCCGGCTCGAACATCTGCTTGCGCCAGGCAAGTGCGCCTGTCTGCGCGTCGAGCGCGACGACGTCGCCGCTCAACATCGCGACGTAGACGTTCTTGCCGTACAACGCCACCCCGCGGTTGATCACGTCGCAACAGGCAGTCTTGAACGATTCCGCGCCGAGCTTGGGTTCGAACTTCCAGAGTTGCTTGCCGGTCACGGAGTCGAACGCGTACACGTTGTCTTTCGGCGTGGTCACGAACAGGTAGCGGCCATTGACGATCGGTGTGGCTTCGAAACCCTGCTGCAGATCCGCAGGAAACTTGTAGCTCCACACCTGTTTGAGATTCTTGACGTTGGCCGCGTCGATCTGCTTGAGCGGCGAATGCGCCTGGCCGTTATAGGTACGGTAATAGGTGAGCCAACCTGGATCGCTTTGCGCGGCTGTCAAGCGCTCGTAGGTGACGGCGGGATAGTCGCCGGCTGCGGCAGCCGACCCGAATACCAGACTGACCGCGGCGGCCACGCCGATCGCAAGCGTCGTGGGCCGCATCGCCGAAGTTAAACGTGCTTTCATCCTTGTCTCCTGTGTCGACCGGAGTTGCCGCTTTAGCGGCTTACTCCGGTCCCATGCAACATGGTTGTGTCGACCGGAGTTGCCGCTTTAACGGCTTACTCCGGTCCCATGCAACATGGTTGCTGTTGAGTTATCGACGCGAAGCCGTGCGGCGGCGCCATCGTCTAGTGAACGCAGACTGGCTGCAGACCATTCAAGGCAAGTCGCGTGCCATTGGCAGTCACCTCGCCGCCAGCCGTAGCGGCTCACGAAGGACGGGCACGGCTGCGCTGTCGAACGGCTCCCGCGGCATGACAACCGGTGTTGCACGCTGGCGCAGTCGAGCAGGAATGTGTTGCTAAAAGTGACAGTTGCTGCGCGGGCGGATTAAACGACACGCGCTCGATCCACTCGCCGCGATGGGTCCACCGCACGCGGAGCACGGCATTCCTATGCGACTGCCACCTATCGCGATGTGGCCACGATCGAATGGCACGCTTCTCGCTGAACGCTTCGCACGATGAAGAGCGTCAGCACTGCGGATGCGTGGAAGCAACGCATGCTTTCTCCATCGACACCCGCTACACAATCATTGGAGGAGTCCAGCATGAATCACGCAGATATGCAGTTTCTCGATGTCGAATTTCCGTATGCGCGCCAGTACGCCAATTTCATCGGCGGCGAATGGGTGCCCCCGGTGCACGGCGAATACTTCGACAACGTGTCGCCGATTACCGGCGAACCCTTCACGTCGATTCCCCGCTCGACGGAAGAAGATATCGAACTCGCGCTCGATGCGGCTCACCGCGCCCGCAAGGCGTGGGCCGATACCGCGCCGGGCGTGCGCGCGAATATCCTGAATCGCATCGCGGACCGCATGGAGCAAAACCTGTCGCGGATCGCGGTCGCCGAAACCATCGACAACGGCAAGCCGCTACGCGAAACGCTCGCCGCCGACATTCCGCTGGCGATCGATCACTTCCGCTATTTCGCCGGCTGTATCCGCGCACAGGAAGGTTCGATCTCCGAGATCGATGCGGATACGGTGGCCTATCATTTCCATGAGCCGCTCGGCGTGGTCGGTCAGATCATTCCGTGGAATTTCCCGATCCTGATGGCGGTGTGGAAGGTCGCGCCTGCGCTCGCTGCGGGGAACTGCATCGTGCTCAAGCCTGCCGAGCAGACGCCTGCGTCGATCCTGGTGCTGATCGAGCTGATCCAGGACCTGCTGCCGCCGGGCGTGTTGAACGTGGTCAACGGTTTTGGCCTCGAGGCCGGCAAGCCGCTGGCATCGAGCAAGCGCATCGCGAAGATCGCCTTCACCGGCGAGACGACCACGGGCCGCCTGATCATGCAGTACGCGAGCCAGAACATCATTCCGGTGACGCTCGAACTCGGCGGCAAGAGCCCGAACATTTTCTTTGCCGACGTGATGGACCAGGACGATGGCTACTTCGACAAGGCGCTCGAAGGCTTCGCGATGTTCGCGCTGAATCAGGGTGAAGTGTGCACGTGCCCGTCGCGCGTGCTGGTCGACGAAAAGATTTACGACCGCTTCATGGAACGTGCGTTGAAGCGCGTTGCCGCGATCACGCAGGGGCATCCGCTCGATACGAAAACGATGATCGGCGCGCAAGCCTCGCAGGAACAGCTCGAAAAGATCCTCTCGTATGTCGATCTCGGCAAGCAGGAAGGCGCCGAGTGTCTGATCGGCGGCGAACGCAATACGCTCGACGGCGAACTGAGCAAGGGCTACTACGTGAAGCCGACGGTGTTCCGCGGCCACAACAAGATGCGCATCTTCCAGGAAGAAATCTTCGGGCCGGTGGTGTCGGTCACGACGTTCAAGACGGAAGAGGAAGCCCTGGAGATCGCCAACGATACGCTCTACGGTCTTGGCGCCGGCGTGTGGACGCGCGACGGTACGCGTGCTTATCGCTTCGGCCGGCAGATTCAGGCGGGCCGCGTGTGGACCAACTGCTATCACGCGTATCCGGCGCATGCGGCATTCGGCGGCTACAAGCAATCGGGCATTGGCCGCGAAAATCACAAGATGATGCTCGACCACTATCAGCAGACCAAGAACCTGCTCGTCAGCTATAGCCAGCAGCCGTTGGGTTTCTTCTAACGCAGCCTGGTCTGGAGCGGCGTGAGGGCCGCTCCAGACGTTTCGTTTGCTTGCCGTTTGCCGTCAGCCGCACACCGCAGACCATTCCGCTCTACTTCCACGCATACCGCAAGCCCACCCATACCCCACGCGGCGCTCCCATCCCGAGAAACTGTTCGTTGGTCGCAGCATCGGCCGAGAACGAACGGCCAGCTCCATTGAAGAAATTCTGCCCGAGCACGCCGAAGTCGGCGTAGCGCTTGTCGAACAGATTGTTCACGTGCGCGAACAACTGCAATTGCTTCGTTACCTGATAGGTCGTATCCAGGTCGACGATCATATAGCCCGCGATGCGCCCGTTGCCATCCTGGTTGTTCTCGTCACCGCGAGCGAAGATCGAGCTGCGATACGACACGTTGCCGCCGACATTCCATTTTGCGGTAGCCGCATAGTCCAGACGCAGCTTCAGCGTGTTCTGCGGCATGCCGGGAATCCGGTCACCGGGATTCACCGTGATGTTGCCTTGCGCATTGGCGCTCGAATTGCTCGCGCTCCGCTCGACAAAGCTGCTTTGATACGTCGCGCGCAGATAGGTGTAGCCCGCGCTCACGGCAAGTGGCCCTGTCTGCGCGCGCGCGTTGATTTCGACACCTTGCCGCCGCGTGGTGCCGACGTTCTGGAAATATCCCGTCGATGTCGACGCCCCATTGCTGCTGATAAACGCAATGTCGTCGTGAAGATCGGTGCGGAACAACGCCGCACTCCAATGAACCGACGACGACAGCGTGCCGCGTGCGCCCGCTTCGAAGGTGCGCGACACGACCGGTTTGAGCGCCGGATCGGCGATGAAATCGTTGGGCAGCGAGCAAGGCGCAGCCGGGTCGGCGCAGGCCAGCTCGATGGCGGTCGGCGTGCGCATGCCTTCGCTGTAGTTCGCATAAGCCGTCAGCCAGGAAACCGGGTTATACGTCACGCCCAGTGCCGGATTGATCCGCGAAAAACGGTGCGAGCCATTCAGCAACGGCTGCATGCCGCTGCGATCCTCGATGTCGACGCTAGTGTGGTTGTAGCGCGCGGAGGCCGTCAACGCGATCGTGCGGGTCAACGAAAGCGTGTCGGTGACGAACACCCCGAGATTGCTGTTGCGTGTCGATGCGTCGGTTTGCAACGTGTAGCCGTCGGTGCCGACCGTCTGGCGATCCGCGGTGAACTGCGCATCTTGCGTGTATTGCGTGAAGCGGGCGTTGGCAAAATCGCCGCTGACGCCCGCCATCAACTGATGGTCCATCCCCGCCACTTTGCCGGTGACGCTCAATTGCAATGCGAATCCATAGCTGTCCTGCGAGATCACGGAGTGCGCGTTGTGCGCGGGCACGGTATCGATCGCGCCCGTCGCCGGATCGATGGAACCGTAATCGCCGTTGACGTTGCTGCTGACGTTGTCGTTGTTGTAGTGCCGGTAGTACACGTTGCCGGAGAACTGCAACGCATCGCTGAAGTCATGCTTGCCCGACAGGTTCAGCATGATCGCGCGATTCTGGTTCTCATCGGGATACGTGTAGGCCTGGCGAGGATTGTCGAGAAACGAGCGCGGAATGGTCTGCGTTCCCTGCAACTGGTTGTCGGCTGCGGTGAGGCTCAGTTCGACGGTGCTGCGCGCGTCCGTGTAACCCACCTTGCCGAACAGTTGCTTCACGCGGCTGGAGTTGTGGTCGGCCCAACCCCGATCGGCTTCGTCGTTGGCGGTGACGAAATAGTCGAAGTGTCCGTGCTGGCCGCCTTGCGTGAACACCACGCTCCTGCGCGCGAACGAACCGCCCTCCACTTCGACGCTGCCGCCGGCGTTATCGCGGCCGTTCTTCGTGGTGATCGCGATTGCGCCGCCTAAGGTGTTCAAGCCGAACAGCGGATTGGACCCCGGCATCACTTCGATGCGTTCGATCGCCGATTGCGCGAGCAAGTCCCAGTTGACCACGTCGCCGAACGGTTCGTTGATCCGCACGCCGTCCTGGAACACCGACAAGCCCTGCGGTGTGCCCAGCAGCGGCGAAGCAGTAAAGCCGCGATAGTTGACGTCCGGCTGATACGGGTTGCCCTGACTCGAATTGAGCGTCACGCTCGTGAGGTTCTGTTCAAGGTATGCCGTGATGGTATTCGGATGCTGCGCTTCGATGTCCTTCGCGCCGACGATCTGCACGGCCGCAGGCACTTCGGTGAGCGGCATGCCGAGCCCGGTCAGCGGCGCCGTGCCGACCACGGTCACGACCGGCAGCAGTTGGGAAGGCAATGGTTGTGTCTGCGACGCCGGCTCGCCTTGCGCCACCGCGCAGGTGCCGTGGGCCATCGCGAGCATGCCCGCTATGGCGGCGGCGATACGCGTGCGCCGCCAATCCTCGCGATGCGAGTAGTTCATTGTCTCCTCCGGCGCGTATCGGCATCGTGGCCGTGCGCGGTATGTTCTTGGCCGCAGTTCCTGCGACGCCTGTTCCAAGCAACATCGATGCCGGGCGTCGACATCATTCGATGACGCACGCTCTACCGCGCTTGCATCGGCTCACGTGACACCTGTGTCGAATTGGTACAGCGATGTTCCGAACGAGGACAGCAACCGGACACCCCCGAAGCGCACTTGCGCGAAACAGGACGGCATACGTGTCCTCACGACCGGCACGCATGTTGCGAGCCGAATGGCAATCGGAACCTGGAAATGGCATGCATGAACACTTCGACGCTGAACAGTGCGCACGCAACACGGCGCAGGATGCGCAGCCTGCATCTCGCAGCGGCGGTGAATCCGCCGGTGCACGTTGGTGTGTGCCGACTGCCGCCGCAAACCATCGGCGCATTCGACGATCTTCGGAGAACGCGCGTTCATGCCGTCGCGCTGGTCGTGCTTGCCGTGCATTGTGTGATTGCGCTGAAGGCGTGGCGCGTGTCCGTGGAGAATCAGCAACTCACGGCGCCGCACGCGTTGGATCTGCAGTTCGACGTACGTGCTGCCGTACCGGCACCGGCACCCGCACCGGTGCCGACTTCACCGCAATCCGCAGGTTTCGCCAGTAGCCTGCCGCCACGCGGGGCATCGCCGGCGCCACATCGCGCCATCACGCCACACCGCGCGAGAGATGTGGCCGCCGCGAAAAGTACAGATCAAGCTTCGCAATCGAAGCCGCTCGCGAGGACGGCTCCGGACAACGTGTCGAAGCCGCAACCCGCGAGTGCGATTGCTCAGGCGAGCGCCACGCACGCCGATCCCGAAACGCCGAACACATCGGCCGCAAAATTACCGGACGCCCCGCCGGCACCAGAACCGCTCACCGAACCCAGCTTCGGCGCCGCTTACCTGCACAACCCGCCGCCGGCCTATCCCGGTGTCGCTCAGCAACGCGGCTGGCAAGGCACCGTGTTGCTCCGGGTCCATGTGCTGGCGAACGGCCGGCCGGACCAGGTCGGACTCGCGTCATCTAGCGGGCATGCGTCGCTCGACGATGCCGCGCTCGAAGCCGTGACCGGCTGGCATTTTGCGCCGGCCCGTCGCGGCAATCAGGCGATCGACGAATGGGTCCAGGTACCCATCGACTTCAAACTTGGAACCTGAGGCCATGAATATGTCCGATTTCGCCACACTGCTCGTCGTCGATGCTTCGTTTTTCCTGCTCGCCGCCTGTTCGCTGCTGACGTGGTTACTGATTCTGTACAAAGGCTTCGGGTACTGGCGCCTCGCTTCTGAAAACCGGCGCTTCACCGCCCTGTTCTGGAGCACGGCCGAGCGCGATCCGGCCGGCACCCTCGGCAGCCAGTCACACACGTCGGCGGGTTCAAAGGCGCGCGTGGCGCACGCCGGTTTTGCCGCGTTGTCGGGAGCGGCTACCGCGCAGACATCGGCGACAACTGCGCAACTCGCGGCCTGGGACCGCCACGAACTGCTCGAGCGATTCCTGAACCAGCAGATCCAGAGGGAGCGGCGGGCGCTCGAAAGCGGCTTGACGCTGCTGGCATCGATCGCCAATACCGCGCCGTTCATCGGGCTGTTCGGCACGGTGTTCGGCATCATCCACGCGCTGCACGCGGTCGCCGTGGGCAGCGCGAGCGGGATCGAAGGCATCGCCGGTCCGGTCGGGCAGGCGCTGAGCGCCACCGGCATCGGGATCGCCGTCGCCATTCCCGCGGTGCTCGCCTACAACCTCTTTGTGCGCCGCGTTCGCGTCACGATCGCCGATCTGGAAGATTACGCGACCGAACTCGTCAACCTTGCGCAACGCAACGGTTTTCACGTCGGCTTAAACACTGCTGTGGCCGCCACGACGGCGATGCCGGGCGCTCAGGCGGAGGTGCGCTCATGATGCCCCGTTCGAGCGCAAAAGACACCGACGAGCCGCTCGCCGAAATCAACGTGACGCCGCTTGTCGACGTGATGCTGGTGCTGGTCGTGATTCTTCTGGTGATGGCGCCCATGTTGACCCACGTGCTGCATATCGATCTGCCGAAGGTTGCCGCGAGCGCTGCCGAAGCGCGCGATCATGCGGTGACGGTCAGCCTCGATGCGCATGGCAAGCTCGCGATCGACGGCCGCAACGTCGCTGCGGACCAACTGGAGCCGACGCTGCGCCGTATCGCAGCGAAGAGTGACCGGACGGTGGCGAATCTGCGTTCGGATCAAAGCCAATCCTTCGGCGCCGTTGCAAATCTGCTCGCCCAAATCGGCCACGCGGGCATCGCGCACGTCGCGGTCGTCACGGCTAATACGGAGGCAGGGAAGTGACGTGGTCCGCATTTTCAGTCCTGCCCGCTTCATAGCACTGATCGGCGCAATCCGGTTTGCTCTGACCGCGTCCAGGTCTCGCACCTTATCTACGATCAAAGCGCAAACAACCTCCCCAGATGCGGCTCGCCGTCCGCCACACCAGCGAGGCGCAACGCGTGCCAGGCCATCGCGAAGTTGCTCGATATCACCGGCTTGCCGATCCTTGCCTCGAGTTCCGGAATGAGCCCGGCGATGCGCAAGCTCGTGCACGACACGAAAACAGCGTCCACGTCGGCATTCTGCGCAAGGTGCTCGACGGCGGCTCGCAGGGACGCAGCGTCGATCCGCGCGACTTCGTTGTCGTTCGCGTGCTCGAACGACGCCATACGCGTGACGCCGATACCCCGCGCCTCGATGTAGTCGCGCATGGTGTCGTTGATCGCACGCACATAGGGCGTCAACAGTGCGGCGCGCTGCACGCCGAGCGCGCGCAACGCAGCGAGCGCAGCGGTGATCGGCGTGGTGCATGCGACGCCGGGACGCGCTTCACGGATGCGCGCGAACACGTTTTCCTCGCCGATGACCATCGATGCCGACGTGCAGCCGAACGCCACGACATCGATCCGCTCGGCTGGGCGAATCAGCGCCACTGCGGGCGCGATGAGCGCGTCCATTTCCATCAGCCGTTCGGGCGTGATGTCCGCCGAGTTGTACACGCGGCTTTCGTAGAACGCCACGCCATCCTGCGTCAGCAGCTTGCGCCATTCGTGTTCGATCGTATGATCGGTGGCGAGCACCACGAGGCCAATGGCGGCACGCCGGCAGATGCCATCGTCCAGACTGAATTCGAGTCTTGCGTAGGTGTCGTCCTGCCGTGCATGCGTGCTCATTTCAGTGTCATCCCTGTCATGTCGATCTCGGGTTGGCGACCCGCCATGATGTCGGCCAGCAGTTTCGCGGTGCCGCACGACATCGTCCACCCCATATGTCCGTGCCCGGTGTTCAGATACAGGTTCCTGTGACGCGTGCGGCCGATCAACGGCGTACCCTCCGGCGTCATCGGGCGCAAACCGGCCCAGTAGGACGGGCTGTCATAGTCGGCGCCGCCGGGGAACAGCTCGCGGGCGGTCTGCAGCATGGTCGTGAAGTCGGCGGGTGTATGGCGGGTGTCATAGCCGGCGAACTCGGCGGTTGCCGTAAAGCGCAGCCGCTGGCCAAAACGCGCCCACGCCACGAGGTGGTTCTCATCGACGCCGCCGAGATCCGGCGGACGGTGATCCGGCCCGACCGGAAAAGTGGCCGAGTAGCCCTTTACCGGATACACCGGTAGCCGATAACCCAGGCGACGCGCGAGAATTGGCGACCAGGAACCGAGCGCCAGCACGAACTCATCACCGCGCACGAGTCCTGCCGGCGTATGCACGCCGACTATCCGGTCGCCGGACGCTTCGATTGCGCTGATCGGCGAGTCGAATTCGAAACGCACGCCAAGGCGTTCGCACGCTGTCTTCAGGGCGCGGGTGAACAGGTGCGCGTCGCCGCTTTCGTCGGTCGGGCAATAGATTGCGCCGGCAATCCTGTCACGCGCGGCGCCAAGCGCCGGCTCCCGCGCGGCAACTTGCGCCGCGTCGAGCGTTTCGAGCGGCAGGCCGTTGTCCTTGAGGATCGACATGTTCTGCGTGCCTCGCGCGAAAGACGCTTCGTCGCGATAGAGATACAGCAGGCCACGGCTGAGGCGGTCGTATTGCAGGTTCTCGGCGGCGCTCAGCTGTTGCAGTTGCGTTTGCGCGTAGCGGCAGAGCCTGACCTTGCGCGTCGTGTTCACGCGGGAGCGTGCCGCCGTGCAGTTTCGCAGGAACTGGAGGCACCAGATCCACATCTGCGGGTCCGCGTTGAGCTTGAGCCGCAGCGCTTGGCCTTCGACGAAAAGCGACTTCAGCAGGATTTTCGGCGCACGCGGAGACGCCCAGGTATACGAATGTCCCGGCGCGACCAACCCGGCGTTGGCAAAACTGGTCTCGAGCGCGACACCCGGCTGGCGGTCGATCACCGTGACCTCGCGGCCCTCTTTCGCGAGGTACCAGGCGGCCGTGACGCCCGCGATTCCGCCCCCCAGCACAACACTTTTCATGCGTGACTCCAGCCCCATGCAGAGCAGCCCATTCTTCAAATATAGTGCCGGCGACACTTCGAATGGTGGTTTATACGCGGATACCCTATCCCGTCCAATGTCCGGCGAGACCTATCATGAAAGGAGCACTTTCGTGACGGCGCGGCGATGAGCCCGCCAGACAAGCCGTTGATCCAGCAGGTCATGCGTTGCACACGAACGCACGTTTTCGTCCGTTTTCTGATGTCACCGGTCCATCCGGGTGGCGGATCGCTTCGATCCCTTTCACAATAAGGAGTCTCTAACATGATTGCTCAGAAGAATGGCACGCCGGGTACAGTTCCCGTCTTGCGGCGAACCACAATCGCGGCTCTGGCCGCTCTGGCCGTGCTCGCCGGCACGGTCCCCGGTCTGGCGCTTAGCCAGGGCGCCACCATCAAGATCGGCGTGCCCGCGCCGCTGTCGGGCAGCAGCGCCAATGCCGGCCAGGACATCGTCAACGGCGCCAAGCTGGCCGCCGCCAAAATCAATGCGGCCGGCGGCGTGCTCGGCAAGCAGATCGAACTGGTGCCGGAAGACGACGCTTGCGACGCGCAGACAGCGGTGCAAGCGGCGCAGAAACTCGTCGATGCAGGCGTTGCCGCCGTGGCCGGCGGTTACTGCTCCAGCGCGGCGCTGCCGGAATTGACGACATTTCACCGCGTCGGCATTCCCTACGTGTTGGACGCCTCGACCAATCCCAAACTGACCGAGATGGGCTACCAGAACGTGTTCCGCACGATCGGCCGTGACGACGAGCAGGGCCCGTTCGCGGCCAACTTCATCAAGAACTTCCTGCACGCGAAACGTGCGGCGGTCATCAACGACAACACGACCTATTCCAAGGGCCTCGCCGACAACACGGTGGAAGCCCTGAAGAAGAACGGCGTCGATGTCGTCTACGACGATGCGATCACGCCCGGCCAGATGGACTACTCGCCGACGCTGACCAAAGTCGCCTCACTGAAGCCGGACGTGATCTATTACACCGGCTATTTCGCCGAAGCCGGCCTGATGGTGAAGGAGGCACGGCAACTGGGCCTGAAGATGACGCTGATGGGCGGCGACGCCACCAACGACCCCACGCTGATGAAAACCGCCGGCCCCGCGGCCGACGACATGGTCATCACCACGGCGCCGCTGGCGCAGTTCCTGAGCGCCGCGCACGGCTATGTCGACGACTATACGAAGGCCTACGGGCAAGCGCCCGGCCCGTATTCCGTGTACGAATACGATGCCGTCGGGGTCACCGCAAAGGCAATCGCGAACGCCAAATCGACGGCGCCCGCGGCGGTCAGTGCTGCTCTGCACAAGATCTCGGACTACCAGGGCGTCACCGGGACGATCGGCTTCAACCCGAAAGGCGACCGCAGCAACGCCGTGTATATCGTCATCACCGTGCGCGGCGGCAATTTCACGCCTTACCAGCGGCTCGATGCAAGCGGACACTGGGTGGCGATGAAGTAGGCGCTGTCGCGCGCCGCGCCCGGCCATGAGCACCTTTTTCCAGTTCGTCGTCGAAGGGCTGACGACCGGCTCTTTCTATGCCCTCGTCGCCCTCGGCTACACGATGGTCTATGGGATCATCCGGCTGATCAACTTCGCTCACGGCGACCTGTTCATGGTCGGTGCGTTCGTCGGCTGGACCGGTTTGACGGTGCTTGCCGCGGCGCACCTGCCACTCGCGCTGGCACTGCTGATCGCGCTCGTCGCCTCGATGGCGGTCACCGGCGCACTTGGCCTCGCCATCGAGCGGCTTGCCTACCAGCCGCTGCTGCGCGCGCCGCGCCTGTCGATTCTGATCACCGCGCTCGGCGTTTCTCTCGCGCTGGAGAACGGCGTGCTGCTGCTCTACGGCGCCGGCTTCAACACCTATCCGCACGTGCTCAGCCAAGCAGGATTCGATCTCTACGGTGTGCAGGTCACGTTCACGCAGATCGGCATCATCGTGGTGAGCCTTGCGCTGATGCTCGCGCTTTATTTCTTCGTCCATCACACGTTCCTCGGCACGGCGATGCGCGCGCTGGCGATCGATCAGGACGCGGCGCGTCTGATGGGCGTCAATGTCGAACGGCTGATCCAGCTGACCTTCCTGCTCGGTTCGGTGCTGGCCGCCGTCGCAGGGGTCATGGAGGGGCTCTACTACACGCAGATCAATTTCTTCATGGGCTTCGTGCTGGGCCTTCGCGCGTTCACCGCCGCGGTGCTCGGCGGCATCGGCAATATCCCGGGTGCGATGGCCGGCGGCATCCTGATCGGCCTGCTCGAGGCCTTCGGCGCCGGCTATGTCTCCTCGCAGTGGACCGACGTGCTGGTGTTCGGCGTGCTGATCGGCGTGCTCGTGATCAAGCCGACCGGCTTGTTCGGCGAACGCGTCGTCGAGAGGATGTAGGCCATGCGCGCGACGCAGGCTTCAGCGCGTTGGCGCCGCCCGGCGGCCGGCGCCGGCCTGCTTGCCGCCGCCGTGGCGTTGCCGGCTGTCGCCAGCAGCTATGTCGTCGATGTCGGCCTGACCATCGCCACCTATTCGATCCTCGGCCTCGGGCTGAATATCGTGGTCGGTTATGCCGGGCTGCTGGATCTGGGCTATGCAGCCTTCTTTGCAATCGGCGCCTACACGACGGCACTGCTGGAAACGCTGTTGCACTTCTCATTCTGGGAAACGCTGCCGTTCAGCCTCGCGTTTGCCGGTGCGTCGGGCATCGTCATCGGCTACCCCACCCTGCGCCTGCGCAGCGACTACCTGGCGATCGTCACGCTCGGGTTCGGCGAGATCACACGCATCATTGCCACCAACCTGCGGATCACGGGCGGCCCGAACGGCATCTACGGCATCGACAGCCCCAGCCTGTTCGGTTACGAGATCAGCTCGCCCCATGCGGTCTACGAACTGGGCATCGCGTTCCTCGTGCTGGTGCTCGTGTTCGCGATCCGGCTCGGCCAGTCGCGGCTCGGCCGCGCCTGGACCAGCATCCGCGAGGACGAGGCGGCAGCCGAGGCCGTAGGCGTGCCGACGCTGCGCGTCAAACTGCTCGCCTATGTGATGGGCGCATTGATCGGCGGTTTTGGCGGCAGCCTGTTCGCCGCGCGCTTCGGGACCATCGACCCGACGGGTTTCACCTATCTGCAGTCCGTCACGATCCTGATCATCGTCGTGCTCGGCGGACGGGGGAGCATTCCTGGCGTGATACTCGGCGCCGTGATCGTTGCCGGCCTGCCCGAGATGCTGCGCTTCCTCAACCTGTGGCGCATCTTCGGGTTCGCGATCGGGTTGGTGATCCTGATGCTGCTCCGGCCTCAAGGTCTGTGGCCGGCGCCGCTGCGCCGCGTGGCGCCGCCGCGCGAGGGCGCCGGCACCGCAGCGTCCGTGCCCCGGGAGACGGTCACCGACGAGATCCTGCTCGACGTGCGCAACATGCGGCGCCGCTTTGGCGGTGTGCTGGCGGTCGGCGACGTCAGCTTCACCGTGCGCAGCGGCGAGATCCTCAGCCTGATCGGTCCGAACGGCGCCGGCAAGACCACGGTGTTCAACTGTCTCACCGGCGTGACCCGGCCAACCGGCGGTCAGGTTCTCTGGCGCGGCGACTCGCTGGTTGGCGGCGCACCACATCGCATCGTCCACTGCGGCATGGCGCGCACCTTCCAGGGCATTCGCCTGTTCGCCAACATGACGGCTTTCGAAAACGTGCTGATCGGCATGGACCATCGGCTCCGAACGCCGTTGCTCGCCGAGCTGCTGGCACTCCCCTCCGCTCGTTCCGAGGCGGCCGATCACGCGACAGAAGGCCTCGGCTGGCTCAGCTTCGTCGGCCTCGGCCCGCGAGCGGGCGAACGCGCGGCCGACCTGCCCTATGGCGATCAACGGCGGCTGGAGATTGCGCGTGCGCTCGCCAGCAACCCGCATCTCCTGCTGCTGGACGAGCCGGCGGCAGGGATGAATCCGACCGAGAAGCACGCGCTGATGGAATTGATCCGGCGTATCCGGGATCTTGGCGTGACGGTGCTGCTGATCGAACACGACATGATGCTGGTGATGGGCGTGTCGGACCGGATCATCGTCATGGACCATGGCGTCATCATCGCCGAGGGTCCGCCAATCGAGATCCAGGCCGACCCGCGTGTGATCGACGCCTATCTCGGTACAGCCGGGACAGACGAAGCGGCCGACGATGCCGCCGGGGAGACATCGCTGTGGGACTCCTAGAAATCCGCGATCTGCACGTGAGCTATGGGAACGTAGAGGTTCTGCATGGGATATCGCTGGACGTCGCAGAAGGTGAGATCGTGGCATTGCTCGGCAGCAACGGCGCGGGCAAGACCACTACGCTACGCGCCATTTCCGGCCTGATTCGCCCACGTGCGGGACAGATCGTGATGGCTGGGCACGCGCTCACCGGATTGCGGGCCCACCAGATCGTGGCCTTGGGTCTCGGTCATGTGCCGGAAGGCCGCCGCATGTTCGGGGCGCTGACAGTCGAGGAAAATCTGCGGCTCGGCGGTTATCTGATCCGGGCCGACGGCGCCTTGCTGGAACGGCGCATGACCGAGGTCTATCGGACTTTCCCGCGGCTCGGGGAGCGCCGCAGCCAGTTGGCGGGCACGCTCAGCGGTGGCGAACAACAGATGCTGGCAATCGCACGCGCCCTGATGCTGCGGCCACGCGTCGTCGTGCTGGACGAACCGTCCATGGGACTGGCGCCGAAGCTGGTCCGGGTGATCTTCGGCATGATCGCCGACATCTGCAGCGAAGGCACCTCGATCCTGCTCGTCGAGCAGAACGCAGGCCAGGCGCTACGCATCGCTCATCGGGCCTACGTGCTGGAAAGCGGCCGCATCGCGCTCGCCGGCCCTGCCCGGGAACTGGCGCAGGATAGCCGGGTTCGCGCTGCGTATCTGGGCGGCAGCGCCATGGCGACAGACTGACAAATCAGAGCTGCGCCATGGGGACTGACTCATCGCGCCCGGATGCGATCACGCCCGGTACGGTAACTGCAGCGTAAGGGGCGCGGTAGCTCAATGCCGGGTGTTACGCCAGTGCGGCCAGTAATGATGGTGATCCAGCTGTCTGAGCCGCTTTCGACGCGTTTTCTCCCGGTAATAATGAGCCACGACGAACACGGGTGCTATCGCCAGCACTAACGAACCCACAACGATTGCCACTGTTTCATTCATCGGAACCTCCATGGCAGACTTATCCGCTTCACTGCAGGTGTTGCCCTCCGTTGATCGCAATATTTGCGCCTGTCACGAAGCCCGCTTCGCGCGAGCACAGGTACAGCACGAGCGCGGCGACTTCGTCGGGCTGTCCGAGCCGGCCGACCGGAATCTGCGGAATGATCTTCGTCTCGCGGATGTCCTCGGGCACCGCCATCACCATCTTCGTCGCGATATAACCGGGCGAGATCGTGTTGACGGTGACACCTTTTTTCGCCACCTCAAGCGCCAGCGATTTCGTGAAGCCATGCATGCCGGCCTTCGCCGCGGCATAGTTGGTCTGGCCGAACCCGCCCTTGGAACCGATAATCGACGACACGTTGATGATGCGGCCCCAGCCGCGCTCGACCATGCTGTCGCACACCGGCTTGGTCATGTTGAACACCGAATCGAGGTTGGTCCGGATGACCGCGTCCCAATTGACCTTGTCCAGTTTTTTGAAGCTGGCGTCGCGCGTGATACCGGCGTTGTTGATCAGAACGTCCACCGGTCCGACTTCCGCTTTGATCTGCGCCGTGCATTTTTCGCACGAGTCGTAGTCGGCGACGTCGACCGCATACGCGCGGAACTGTCGTCCCTCGGCTTCCATGCGTGCGAGCCACTCGTTCGCACCGGTGTTGCCGGGCGAATAGGTGACTACGACCGCATAACCGGCGTCATGCAACTTGATGCTGATCGCCTCGCCCAGTCCGCCCATGCCACCCGTTACTACCGCGATTTGCTTTGCCATCGAATCGTCCTCATAAAAACCGGCGTCATGCTCATCTGGAGCAACACTGCCTTCAGTCCAGGAATTGGATGTACTGGAAGCCGGGATCCCTATCCATAAGGAATCCTTCATGTATTACAGAAACCGCACCGCGGGCATCGCTGCCCGCGCCAGTTCTATCGCTTCGCGCCCGCCGCTACGGGAGCTTGCTCGGCGTTGCTTCGCACGGCCTTTGACGCTGTGGCCGTGAGTGCATCAAAATTACTCTCGGCAACCTGTACGGCCTGTTGTCCCGTTTTCTGCAGCGTTTCATACAGGGTCGTGGTGGCGGCAATCGCGGATTTCCACGCAGCAATCGCTGCTTCGGAACCTGCGGGAGCATGCTTCGCCGTTTCTTCGACAAGTGCCTGCACGCGACCGTTGTACCGCTCGCACTGCGCCTGTGCGAGTTGTGTGACCTCGACCTGGGTGGCCGACGCGATGTCGAACACTTGCCGGCCATATGACAGCGATTTTTCCGCGAAGGGTCCGGTAAAACCTGCTTGCAGCGCGAACCACTGCTGCGGGTCTGTCGTGCCGGGCGCCTTCTTCATGTGCTCCTGCGCCTCGGCCAGCGTGGACCTGACGACCTGCAGGTTCAGCGCAACCAGTTTTTCGACGCCTTCAAAGACCTTTCCGGTCAACCCGAAGAATGCGTCGAGGTTGGCCTTCGCGGCAGCGACTTGTTCTGGATTCGATAGAGCCATTGTTGAATTCCTCAAAATTCGATCCGGCGCGCGAAACCCCGATCGGACGGGTGTGTTGCGGCGGATCGCAATGCTGGGATAAATCGAAGTGCAAGGACGCCTGCCAGGCAGCATGCGTCGCGAGGACTTCGGACGGTCGTTACATCGGTCGTTACATCAACAGGCACTACAACTTGAACACCAGCTGGGACGCTCCGTTCATGACTGTTTCTTCGGTGCGCTCGCCGTGTGATGCAGCAGCATTCGTGTCGAACATGGGGGACAGCAAACGCTACGATTTCATTCAGGACAAGGGGATGGACGCAGCAGATGTCTAGCGTATCCGGGTGATGGCCTTGAGAATGGAGTCGCCGTCGCTTGTGACATGCGGACGTGGACGTCCTGACGTGAGACTTTCCAGCGATATGAGTTGACGCTCCAGCAGCGTATCAAGCTCGGCGCGGTCCAGTTCGATCTGGTCCGGTGCGTTCTTGATGAGCATTAACGTCGCGAATTCATGGGGACTCAGCATATTGTCACCTCGATTTAGTCTGTCTGCGCGGGGAGTATTAATTACTCTCTCCAGCGTGAATGCCCGGCAAATATTTCTGCCATCTCCTCCGTAAGCGATCATTCGAGAAATCGAACCACGGAGACGTCATCATAACTGTTAAATTTTCGAATGCAATATCTGGAATGCTTTTTATGAACGCAGTCGTTTCGTCTGAGTATTACTTTTGCATCGCGTGGAAGCGCTGCCGCTCACAACGGCATCGCCGATACCAGCGGATGCCATGTCTGGCATGGCTTATGGGTTGATCCGGACTGCATCGGAATTTGAATAGGCAACTTGAATGATGGTAGTTCATTTTAAGCGTATTGGGTTAGTTTATATTTGAATATTGTGTTTATAGGTTAGCTTTTCGTGAAGCGGCTATTCTCCTATCTCAACATTGCGAAATATTTATTACAGCGCGAGTTTTCGAGCCGGAAGCCCGTTTTCTCGCCGGCGTTACCAAGTGGGTCGTGCGAGGTCAGGACGATAAGAAATTTCATGATTCGATCCCGTTCGATAAAGGATCGCTGCGTCGCCTTGCGTGGGCTGGCGGTATCGATCCGGCCTTCCTGTGAGCGCCATATGAACGGGTACGCGTGGCCGCTGACGCGGCTCAATGCTTGCAAGGATCAAGACGGCATTCTGGCGGACTAAAGGATGACCGGTCGCAGTGCAGATCCCCACCGGACCATCTCCTCCTTAATCGCGAACGTACACCGCGGCAGTGCTGTCTGCATACAGGCGTCGCCATTGGGGAAGCGCGTCGATCATGATCAAAGCGGGACTGTGGGCACTGAGAAGCGCCCACCGGATCCTGTATTTCTCCACGATCTGCTCGAAGGCAGCGCGATTCGGCGAAAAGGCTGTGACGTAGTCAGCGAGAAAATGATCCCCATACATGTCGGCACGGCCGTCGATGAACGGCTTGATGCGCCTGAAAATCAGATAGCCGCCAAATTCATAGCTATTGATCACGGGCTTATGCAGGACGCCGACCGGAACGTGATCGAGCGCGGTGACCGGCGACACGTGATCGTTAGTACGCACGAGGGGGGTGCGCCATGCGTAGTGTCGTCAATAGCGCCAAGCAAGCCAGGCCAGCGACGGCCCCGCGTAGCGAAGGGAGGTGGCCTGGGCTGTCAGGCTCGTTGCGACCGAAAGCCTGGCCAAGGGGCATCGCCAGAAGCAATGCGCAAGCCTGCCCCGCCCCTCCTTCGCTTCAATCCATGCTTTCGCGACAAGCGCAAGGCCGAAAATGAAGCTGCCGTGGAGGTTGGCCCAAGCCAGCATGAGCGGAAGGATGCGTGAGAACCAGAGATATAACTGACGTATCAGCGTTGCAACAAGCTGCGCCGGTTTCCTTTGATAGCCGGATCAGCGCCGGCACTGCGCATTCCCCGTGTTTCTCCTTACCAAAATAATTCGGCTCTGTGTTCAAGCGAACATTCTTCGCATGAGCAAACGATCAGTCGGCGAGACGTCGCCGTTTCGCAGATCCCGGACTCCTTACCTTTTCTGGCGGCGAGTTGGCCAGTTATTCTTTGGAAAAACAAATGGTTAGGGTGGCAAGGCGGACAGGGGCCATTCGCACGGACTTAGCGCTGATCGCAACAACACGTGCCTCCGGACCCAGCCATCTTTCGTAAGGTGGCGGTGAAGCATTTTTCCGGCTATTTGGGCCGATTTCGCCAAAGGCTCGTCAAAACTGAGACATTCTGGACGGCGCAGCGCGTCCAGATCTTTTGATTGTGCGAAACATTCAATGCCATCAAGCCCTTCGACGGGCTGGCATTCTTTTCGCTAAGTGTCTCGCAACGGTGGCGCACTGCTTGAGCAGTACAGGGCGCCGCGGTTTCAGGCGCCGTAGAACTGCTGACGGGGGTATCAATTCCGCGGCGCCGGAAAGCTTCGGCATATAACCAACCTTCAAGGACGGTAGTGCCGACGGCGGGGAACAGCGGTCACCGGCGTCGACGGTTATCGAAGTTTCCGCAGTGATGGCGTTGGGGAGGGGAACGGCTGGAGCACACGATACCGAAACGATGGGCTCCAGTACCGAACCGGTGAGCCAGGCCAATTCCGGCTGCGCAGTCAGCAGCCTTTCATGATTGCTCGGTCCCGCAGCGGGCATGCTTGGGTGTACTAAAAACTTCTTTTTTTTTCAAGGAGCTTCAAATGCAAAATACTCTCAACCTGATCCGTGATTTCGCCCGCGAAGAAGATGGTGTGACGGCAATTGAATATGGCCTGCTGGCTGCGTTGGTGGGGGTAGCCATTATCGCCGGCGCAACACTTCTCGGCACGCAACTCAACGCTCTGTTCAACGCTCTCGGCGTGAGAATGACCGGTGCCGCTGCTGCCGCCGCCGCATAACCGACGGCAAAGGAACTGCCCGTACGTGCTTCAGGGCAGTTCCTTGCGTCGTACCGGCGAAGTGCGCTTGAGAAAGAAACTTTTTTCGGGGGGCTCAGATGAAAAAGGCTCTTGATGTGATTCGCAACGTCTTGCGCGAAGAAGAGGGTGTGACGGCTATCGAGTATGGCCTGCTCGCCGCGCTGGTGGGGGTGGCCATTATTGCCGGCGCAACGGCTCTCGGCGCGGGGCTCAATGCCCTGTTCAACAACCTTGGTGTTTGGTTTAGCGCTATCGTAGTGCCTTAAAAATTGAGAAGAGGGCGGGCCCTTATATTCTTTTGGGTCGGCTCCCTGTTTTGCCTTGGCGAAACGAAAACGGGGGACTCCATGAACGCCTTTGAATTTCCGGTCGGTGTGTGCCTGTTGGGACTGGTGGCGGTGGCCGCGGGCTGGGATTTACAAACCCGTCGCATTCCGAACTGGCTTGTGCTGACAGGGCTGGCGCTGGCGCTGGCGATACAGTGGCGCCTGCATGGGGTGGGTGAAGGTGGCGGTCGGTGGTTGCTCGGGATGCTCACCGGTGGAAGCCTGTTCTTGCCGCTGTACCTGCTGCGCGCAATGGGCGCGGGCGACGTAAAGCTGATGGCGGCGGTCGGCGCGTTTGCCGGACCAGACATTGCCTTGGAGATTGTGCTCGTGACATGCGTGCTGGGCGGCGTGTGGGCGCTGGCGACGATCATTCTCAAGCGTGCAGTGAAGGATACAGGCGCGAACATGTTGGCAATCGTCCTGGCAGGAACCGCCTCGTTAGGTAGCAAGGAGGTGCGAGGCAAAGGCGCTACTTTCACCTCGGTAGGGTCGCTGCCATACGGCGTCGCGATTGCCCTCGGCACGCTTTGCGTGATGTTTCTCCAGACGAGGGGTGGCACGCTCTGACGGCTAAGCGCGCGAGCGCTCGACCATGCGGGAAGCCCCCACACAGAAGGGGAAAAGAGCAAGAAGTACAGCAGGGCTCGTGCGCGGCACGGGATAACCGGGGAAATAGCATGACCGACAAATTGAAAACGGCGCCGGGCGCGCCTGCTGACATTAGTCGCCTGCAGGATGCCAGCCGGGCTCGCCTCGACGGGGGAGGCGCAGAAACGCATCTGCTGGCGCGTGCGCCACGCACGATCGCCGATACCGGCCTAGATCAAAATTTCCTGCTTGAAATGGTGGCCAAGACTGCCTTCCTGTTGGGCAAGGTGTCGCTGTCTCAACTGGTGCAGCGCCTCAAGCTGGGCGTCAACGTGCTCGACAGCGTGGTGGCCTTTGCAGTGCGCGAACGGGTGCTGGAGATCGTGCGGCGCGGCGCCAGCGATATGGACGTCGACCTTCAGTTGACCGATAACGGGCGTCAGCGCGCAGCCGAGTTTATGGCTCATTGCCGCTACGTCGGCCCGGCGCCGGTCGCGCTCGCCACATACGAAGCCGTGCTGCAGCGACAATCGGTGCGGCAGATGCAGGCCACCCGCGCCGGCATGCGGGCTGCCTTTGCCGGCCTGACTGTCAGGGGAACGCTGCTCGACGACATCGGAGGCGCAGTCAACAGCGGCAAACCGGTGATCTTTTTCGGCCCACCGGGCAGCGGTAAGACTTCGTTGGCCGAACGATTGGGGCGGCTGCTGCCGGGCCACGTCGCCGTGCCGTACGCAATCGTGGTCGAAAACGAAGTTATCCAGATTTTCGACCCGCTTATTCATGAACTCTGTGGCTCGACGCAGCCCGAAAGTGCGTTGAGCGCGCCTTCGGATGCTCGTTGGCAAATTTGCAAGCGGCCCACCGTGCTTTCCGGCGGCGAGCTGACGCTCGACATGCTCGAACTGCGTTACGACGCGGCAAGCGGTTTTTATCAGGCACCCCCGCACGTGAAGGCCAACGGTGGTCTCTACGTTGTCGACGACCTGGGCCGCCAGCGCGTGGAGCCGGCTGATCTTCTCAACCGCTGGATCGTGCCATTCGATCGTGGACGCGACATGCTCACGCTGCATACCGGTTTGCGCTTCTCAGTGCCCTTCGACGTCTGGGTTGCATTTTCGAGCAATTTCTCACCCGCCGACCTCGGCGATGAAGCGTTCTTCCGGCGCCTCGGCTGCAAGCTGTATGTCGGCCCACTCGATGTCGCCGAGTATCGCGCCGTGTACGAGCAGCGCCGTGAAGAACTCGCCGTGGCGTCGGACGACGACGCCTTCGAGTATCTCGTGCATCACTTGCATATGTCGTCCGGCCGGCCACTGCTGGCGTGTTATCCGGGTGATCTGCTGCGCATCGTGCTGGCCAACGCGCGATACCTCGAACAGCCCGCCGTAGCAGACGGGCCGAACCTGCTGCGCGCCTGGAACAGTTACTTCGCGGTGGTCGGCGAACACGACAACCCGCCGCCACAGCAGCAGGGCGGCGCGGAGTGGGTAGCAAAAAAATTCGCGGCCGGTTAAGTGACCGGTTAGGCGGCCGGAAATTCTAGTCAGGACACAGGTCAAGCATCAAGGAGATTCATCATGAAGAACGTACGTGCGTTGGTGATGTTGCTGGTCGCAGCAGTGGCGGGGCTCGGTGCGGTCGCGATGGCATCGCGCTGGCTGATGGATCGATCGTCGGGGATGACGACCAAAGTTGCGGTCGCCGCCCTTGACCTCAATCTCGGGCAACGCCTTAACCCTGAATTCATCAAGATGGTCGACTGGCCTGCGGGCAGCATACCGGCCGGTGCGTTCACCGATGTGCAGAAACTCGACGGGCGTGTGATGAAAAACAGCGCGCTGCGCGGCGAACCGATTCTGGAGGGCAAGCTGACGCCGGTCGGCACACAGGGCGGGCTATCCGCCGTGATCTCAGAAGGCCGCCGCGCAATCACGGTGCGCGTCAATGACGTGATCGGCGTGGCGGGCTTCGCCCTGCCGGGCAACTATGTCGACATCATTGTCAGCACCCAGCGAGACAAAGGCAGCGCGAACAAATCGGGTAACGACGAAAGCATCTCCAAGATCGTACTGGAAAAAATTCTGGTGCTGGCTGTCGCGCAGGAAGTGGGCCGCGACGAAACAAAACCGAAAGTCGTCAACGCGGTCACGCTCGAAGTCACACCTGAGCAGGCGGAAAAACTCGACCTCGCGCGCAGTGTCGGCACGCTGTCACTGGTGCTGCGCAATCAGGTGGATACCGCGACACTGCCCACCATCGGTGCAACGAAGGTCACGTTGCTCGGCACGCCAGCCCTGCCGGCCTCGGCGCCCGCTGCTTTACCCGCACGTCCGGCGCGTGTGCACTACGCCGCACGACCTGCGGCGAAGCGGGACTGTGTCGGCGTGCTCTCGGGCGTGTTAGGCAGTGTCGAATGTTTCTAGGTTGGACGTGGTGGCATCTGCGATGACGGACCGTGCAGCGGGCGCCACGAAGGCAAAGAACAGAAATCTCGATTGACCGATATCGGTAACGGGGGCATGAAAAAATGAAGACGAAACTGGGGTTCTCATCCGGCAGCGCGATGCGTTGCCGCTCGCCGGGCAGTATCGTGCTCGCCGCGGCGCTGTGCACCGGAATATTCGCCGCACAAAACGGCGCAGCACAGGAGGCGATCGAGAGCCCGGCTCTCGCGAAAGGCGCAATGAAAGCACCGTTGCCGGTAGGCCGCGGGCCGACGCCGATGATGATTAGCATGGCGCCGATGCCGGCCGGTACAGCCGCGGTCGCCGCGCCGCTGCGTGGCCCGAACTGCACCGGCGCGATCCATGATGAAACCAGCGTCATCGTGCCGATCGGCAAGTCGACGCTCGTGCCTCTCGCCGAACCGGCACGCAACCGCACGCTCGGCAACCCGTCGATCGTGCAGGCCACCTTGGTGTCGCCGCGCACGCTCTACCTCGTCGGCATGGCGGTCGGTACGACCAACATGATCGTTCAGGGACACAGCGGCTCATGCCAGATCATCGACGTGATCGTCAACATCGATCCCAACGGACTGCAGCAATCGCTTGGGCAACTGTTGCCCGAGGAGCGCGGCATCCGGGTATCGACCGCAGCGGGCAACCTGGTACTCGGGGGGCACGCGTCGAGTTCGCCGGCTGCCCAGCAGGCGATGCAGATCGCGCAGGCCTTTGCAGGCGCGCAGCCCACCCAGCAATCGCAGGCGGCGTCCGGCAGCGTCGGCAACGGAGCCACCAGCGTGAGCCAGCAGAGTGCGAGCACCAGCAAGCCAGCCGAGGTGATCAACATGATGACGGTCGATGCGCCGCAGCAGGTAATGCTCGAAGTCAAGGTCGCCGAGGTGTCGAAGACGCTCATCAACCAGCTGGGCTCGGCGCTCAACATTCAGGGCGGCTTCGGTTCATGGAGCGGCGCGCTGGTGAGCAACCTGCTGGCCGGCGTAACGAGCGTCGTGACGGGCAGCAAGGCGAACAACCGCCCGCTTGCCTTCGCCATCGATGCGCAGAAGACCGACGACCTCGTCAAGATTCTCGCCGAACCGAACCTCGTCGCAATCAGTGGGCAGGAGGCCACTTTCCTCGCCGGCGGCAAGATATTCATTCCGGTGCCGCAAAGCAGCAGTACAGGCGCGACTACGATCACGCTGCAGGAAGAGGAATTCGGCGTCGGCCTGAAGTTCACGCCGACCGTGCTATCCAACGGCCGTATCAGCCTGAAGGTCGCACCCGAGGTGTCCGAGCTGTCGCCGACCGGCATCACACTCAGCGCGACCAACGTAAGCGGTGTGTCGATCCTGCCGCTCATCACGACCCGGCGCGCGTCCACTGTCGTCCAGATGAGCGACGGCGAGTCGTTTGCGATCGGCGGACTGATGAAGAGCAACGTCACCGGCGCGCTGAAAGCCATTCCCGGCATTGGCGAAGTGCCGGTGCTCGGTGCGCTGGCGCGCAGCACGTCGTTCCAGCAGGACCTGACGGAACTCGTGTTCATCATCACGCCGCATCTCGTCAAGCCGCTGCAAACCGCGGATCTGCCGCTGCCGACGGACAGCTTCTCGCAGCCCAACGCAGTCGATGTCTACGCGACCGGCAACATGGAAGGCCGCCATCCGAAGGTGACTGCCGCGCCTGCCGGTGCTGCCCCGGCCGCTTCACCCATACCGGCTCCGGCTTCAGTGAGCCCGCCGGCACCGCTGCCCTCGCCTGCACCGGCGCCACAAACGCCCGCTGCGCCCGTTGCGACAGCGTTGCCGCGTCCTGCCCCGCAGGCCGCGGTGCCGAGCCCGACGTCGGCAGCGGCGCCGTCAACAGCAGCGACATCGCCAGCAACAACGGCAGCAGCGCAACCGACCACCAACCGTGAGGCCGAGCGCGCCGCGCGCATCGAAAGCGCTGCCGCCAGGATTGCCGCAGCAAGCACGCAGGGCCACAAGCCGCAGCAGGTCGCAAAGACCGATGCGGCTGGCCAGGCCGCCGAACACTGATGCCATCGTCAAGGAGACTCTCATGAAACTCGCACACATCGTCTTCCCGCATCGGTCCGTGCTCGCCGTGTCGATGCTCGCTGCCCTCAGCGGCTGCATGACCAGCACGCCGATTTGGGACGCCCACTTTGGCGAGGCCAAGCGCGCCGTCATGCAGGCGCAGATCATCGATCCGCACGCCGCCGAGCATGCGCAGTCCGCACCGGGCATCGACGGCAAGTCCGCCGTCTCGGCGATGGACACCTACGAAAAGTCGTTTCAACAGCCCACCCCCGCGCCGAATGCATTCGTCATCGGCGTCGGGAGCGGCGGCGCCGGCGGTCAGTGAAAACAACATGCTGGGGAGGTCGTTATGCGTCACGTAATGCAATCTGGTGCGTGCGGTCCAGTTCGTCGGGGCGAGCGCGGCGTCGTGGCGATCATCGTTGCACTGACGCTCGCGGTGCTGATCGGCTTCGCCGGTCTCGCGCTCGATCTGGGCAAGCTGTACACCGCCAAGAGCGAGCTGTCCAACGCCGCCGATTCCTGTGCGCTGGCGGCTGCACGCGACCTCACGAAGGCGGTGTCGCTGGCGACGCCCGAGGCAGCGGGTATTTCTGTCGGCGAGAAAAATCGGGTGTTGCTGCAGAGTGAAAATGTCGTGCTCACGACCAACAGCAACGTCACATTCAGCAAGCAGTTTACCGGCCCGTATCTGACCAAAGACCAGTTCAGTGCTGCAGATGTGCCCAGCATCGGTTTTGTGCGCTGTACCGTCAACCGCGCCAACATCAGCAACTGGTTCATGCAGGTGATCAGCGCCACGCTTGGCACGTCAGCTGTTGCTGCAACCGCGGTAGCGTCGACCACGCAGTCGCAGACGACGTGTGCACTGCCGGTGTCCGTTTGCCAGCCGCCGGCCGCAACCCCCTATACGGTGGGCCAGTGGCTGGCCAGCAAGGTCGGCTCGGATAACCAGTTGACCGGCAACTTCATGTGGGTCAAGTATTACAACTCCGATGGGAGTCTCATGACGGTTCCCGAGATCAAGGCACTCCTGACGGGTGGAGGCCAGTGCTCGTTACCCACGGTTGGCAGCAAGGTCGGCGCGACAGGCAACATTCAGAGCATGGACGGTCCCTGGAATACCCGTTTCGGGATTTACCAGAATCCCTACAATGCTCCGCCTGATCCCTCCGCTGCGGTGCCCGATTTCACCGGCTATGCCTACTCGCCCGTGACCCCGTTCAACGGCGGGGCACCGCTCACATCGAATGCTTTCCCGGATTTTCGCGACCAGCGGCGGCCGGGCCGCACACCCTACCAGGGCGATACGGCATCGGGGCTGTCCGTTCAGGGATCCAGCTCTGGGCCACAACCGACAAGCTATTACACCAGTGGCGCCGACCGCCGACTGGCGTTGGTCCCGGTGGTCGACTGCGGGGCGTTGACAAGCAGCCAGAAATCGACGATTCAGTCATGGGCCTGCGTGCTGATGCTTCACCCAATGGAGAAAAACAACAACCAGGCGCTCAACGGCTCTATCTATATCGAATATCGCGGCGATGCCTCCGACCCGACTTCGCCCTGTGCGTCGCAGGGTATTCCCGGCAGCACGACTGCCGGCATCGGGCCGATGGTGCCCGTGCTGGTCCAATAGGAGAGCCGTCATGCGCAATCGAAAAAGATCCCCTCGTCGCATGCGGGGCGCCGTGGCCGTCGAATTCGCGCTGCTGTCGATCCCGATGATCATTCTGCTGCTCGGCATCGCCGAGTTCGGTCATGCGTTCTATGAGTACAACACGATCGTCAAGTCGGTTCGCGACGCGACACGCTTGTTGTCAGCATACGATCCGACGACGAGCACCTACCCGATCGCACAAGCCCAGTGTCTCGCTGCTTACGGCACGAATGACTGCTCGGGCTCCCCTCTCGTCGAGGGATTGACGACGAATATGGTCGTGGTGTGCGATCAGGTGAATACCAGCGGCTGTACCGGGCAATTCAAGAACGTGCAAACCGATCCGACCGGCGACACGATCAATCTAGTGCAAGTGAAAGTTACCGGATATCCGTATTCGCAGATCACCGGTTTTTTTAATCTGGCGAATCTGATCTTCGGCGATATCAGCTGCGTGATGAGGCAGACGCTATGAAAACGCTCAACATCCATCGTTCGCGTGGCGCCCGGCGCCAATGCGGTGCCGCGGCGCTCGAATTTGCCTTGATATCGATGGTTTTCTTCACGTTGCTGATCGGCATCATGGAGATGGGGCGCGTGCTCTTTTACTGGAACACCGCAGCGGAAGCGACCCGGCTTGGCGCCCGTGTGGCAGTGGTCTGCGACATCAACAGCAGCCAGTCGGCGAGCAACCCGGTGATCGCACAGATGCAGCAGTTGTTGCCGATCCTGCAGCCGGCCAACGTCACCGTGGCCTACACGCCGTCGGGCTGCGACGCTTCGTCATGCATCGCGGTCACGGTCAGCGTGACCAACGTCACTGTCAGTACTGTCATGCCCTTTATGCCGCTTTCGATATCGATGCCGCCATTCTCGACAACTTTGCCAAGAGAAAGCCTGAATAGTGTGAACGGCACCAATCCCACTTGCAGTTAGTACATCGCCCATCCACACGGAAGAACGAAATGATCGACATCCTCACGATTTCATCAGATCCCGCACATGCCAGCGCGATCGCCCGGATCGTCGCGGCGGGAGAGTCCCATCACCGAGTCAGGACATCAACCACCGGGCTGGCCGATCTGTGCGCGCATCAGCAGGCGCTCGACGGTGTCGATTTGCTGGTTATCGATGGCGCGCAGATGACGCAGCAGGATTTCGGCACACTCACTGCGCTCACTGCACAGCGAGCCGGTCTGGCCTGCATGCTGCTGGCACCGTCGCCGTCCGCCGATCTGCTGATTAGTGCGATGCGTGCCGGCGTGCGCGATGTGCAGCCGTGGCCGGCTAATCCAAAAGACCTGCAGCATGCCATCGAAGGCATCGCTCAAAAAGTTACCGGCACGCGGTGCGACGGCCGGGTGATCTCTTTCGTGTCCTGCAAAGGTGGAAGCGGCACTTCTTTCCTGGCCGCTAATCTGGGGTTCGCCGCGTCGGCGGTCGGCAAGCGTACGCTGCTGATCGATCTGAATCAGCAATTCGGTGAGGCGGCCTTTCTGGTATCGGAAGTCACACCGCCCGCCACGCTGGCCGACGTGAGCATCCAGATCGACCGGCTCGACCCCGCATTTCTCGACGCGTGCCTGACTCACGTCAGCGATCGTTTCGATGTGCTGGCCGGCGCACCTGATCCGGCCAAGGCAAAGGAAATCAAACCGGAACATTTGCAGCGGATTCTGCATCTGGTGCGGAGTCAATACGACCTGATCATTTTCGATATCGGCCAGAGCATCAGCAACGTGTCGATTTCAGCACTCGACCAGAGCGAGTACATTTTTCCGGTGCTGCAGTTGAGTTTGCCGTATTTGCGCGGTGGCCGCCGGCTGCTCGATATTTTCCGCTCGCTCGGCTACCGGGGTGACAAGGTGCGCGTGCTGGTCAATCGCTATCAGAAGAAGGGGCCGGTGGGGTTGCCCGAACTGGAGAAGGCACTGGGTCTGCGGGTGGCCAGCGTGATTCCGGAAGACGGTGCTTTGGTGTCGGCGTCGATCAATCAGGGTGTACCGATTCTGCGGCTCGCCAAATCGAGTGGCGTGGCAAAGAGTCTGAGCGAACTGGTGCGAAGCCTGTCGCCGCCGCCAGCAAAAGCAAACGATCATCGCAGCATTCTGCAGAAATTCTTTGGTAAGCCGGTGTTAAGCAGGGCTTGAGAGAGGAGATGAAAATGGAAAACATTTTGACGCTGCGCGAGCAATTTTGTGAACAGGGTGATGTGTCTGCGCACGAGCAAAGCCTTAGCCGAAACAAAATGGCCAGGAGAGCGTACCAGCAACTCAAGAAGAACGTGCATGAGGCCATTATCGACCGCGTCGAGCTGGAAAAACTCCAGCGCCTGTCGAACGAACAGATCCAGCATGAACTGGCGCAGTTGGTCGAGCGCATCATCGAAGAAGACAACATTCCGATCAACGAGGTCGAGCGGCGCCACCTCATACGCGACGTGCGTGACGAGATGCTTGGCTTTGGACCACTCGAGCCGCTGCTGGCGGATCCGACGATCTCCGACATTCTGGTCAACACGTGCAAGCACGTCTATATCGAGCGGCGCGGCAAACTGGAACTGACCGATGTCACGTTCTATGACGACGCGCATTTGATGAAAGTCATCGAAAAGATTGTGTCGCGCGTCGGCCGCCGCATTGACGAATCGAACCCGATGGTGGATGCACGTCTGCCGGATGGCTCACGCATGAATGCGATCATTCCACCGTCGGCGATCGACGGCCCGCTGCTGTCGATTCGCCGTTTTGCCGTCAATCCGCTGACAGTGAAGGACCTGGTCGACTATCAGAGCCTCACGCCACCGATGGTTCAGATGCTAGAAGCGCTTTCGGCTGCCAAGATCAACACGTTGATTTCGGGCGGCACGGGCAGCGGCAAGACGACATTGCTCAACGTTCTGTCGGGGTTCATTCCGTCCGACGAACGCATCGTGACGATCGAGGACGCTGCGGAGCTTCAGTTGCGCCAGTTGCATGTGCTGCGGCTCGAAACGCGTCCGCCCAACATCGAAGGCAAGGGGGAAATCACGCAGCGCTCGCTGGTGCGCAACGCACTGCGGATGCGGCCCGACCGGATCATTCTTGGTGAAGTACGCGGCCCCGAAGCGCTGGACATGCTGCAGGCGATGAACACAGGGCATGAGGGCTCGCTCGCGACGGTGCATGCCAATACCCCGCGAGACGCGCTGACACGGCTCGAGAACATGATCGGCATGGCCGGATTGAATCTGCCACCCAAGGCCGCGCGCCACCAGATCAGCTCGGCGATCACCGTCATTATTCAGGTGGCGCGTCTTACCGACGGGCGCAGAAAGATCGTCAGCATTCAGGAAATCACGGGCATGGAAGGCGAGGTGATCAATTTGCAGGAAATCTTCACGTTCAAGCGTAGCGGTGTGGATAAGGACGGCAAGGTGTGCGGGTACTTTTGCGCGACGGGCGTGCGGCCGAAATTTTCCGAGCGGCTGCAAGCGTTTGGCGTGGCGGTGCCGGATACATTGTATGACCCGACACAGCACTATCCGGTGTAACGGCGGCTGACAAAGACGACTGGCAGGACGGAGGCGGCGGTGGGAATGCTGCCGCCTCAATAAATGGGACATCGTCATGAACTATCTTTACTACGGCTTCATCATCCTGGTGTTCTTTGCGATCATTTTGTTGATCGAGGCCGGCAATATCTGGTGGCAGAGCCGGCACAGCAGCGCTGCCAAACGCCTCGAAAGCCGCATCCGCATGATGTCCGCAGGGGGGCATGCCAATGACAAGGCGGTGTCGATTCTCAAGCAGCGCGAGTTGAGCAATTCACCGCTGATGACCGGCCTGCTGCTGCGGGTACCGCGCATTCAAGTGCTTGATCGCCGGCTGGTTCAGTCGGGGCTGAGCTGGTCGGTGGGGAAATTTTTTTCCTACACCGTGTTTCCGCCGCTGGTGATATGGGCGGTCGGCAGCTTGATCTACATGCCGTTGCTGGCGCAATTGGCGGCGATGCTGATCGCGGGCCTCTTTGCGCCGCTCAAAGTTAGCCGGGCCAAGGCCAAGCGGCTTAGACTGATCGAGGAGCAATTGCCCGAAGCCGCCGATATGATCAGCCGGTCGTTGCGGGCCGGTCATTCATTTTCGACGGCTCTCGGCATCGTGGGCGACGAAATGCCCGAGCCGATCGGCGCCGAGTTTCGCACGGCGTTCGACGAAATCAATTTTGGCGTGCCGCTCAACGACGCGTTGGGGGGGCTGGCCAACCGCGTACCGATCGGCGATCTGCGCTACTTCGTGATCGCAGTGCTGATTCAGCGCGAAAGTGGCGGTAACCTGGCCGAAATTCTCGCCAACATCAGCCAGCTTATCCGCAGCCGGCTCGCGCTGCTTGGCAAGGTCCGGGTGCTGTCGGCAGAAGGCCGACTGTCGGCCTGGATCCTTGGGGCTCTGCCGTTCGTGATGGCCTTTCTGATTTCGATAGTGAATCCGCGTTTCCTTAGCGTTTTGTGGACCGATCCGGCCGGCATAAAACTGATCGGCGTGGCGCTGGTCATGATGATGCTCGGCGTGGTCTGGATGAGAAAAGTCATTCGCATCCATGTTTGATCGAGACACGTCACTTTCATTCTTTGGAGATGGGTCGATCCCATGCCTGCCATGAAAAATGAACAACTCATACTGCTGGCCATTGTTTTTGTGATTGTCGCCCTTGTCGCATTCGGGGTGATGGCGCTGCTCATGCCGAACTCGATCCATCGCCGCCTTGGTCAGCTCACGAGTTCCGGCCAGCCCTCGTCGGAACCGGACGATGGCGAAGTCGCGCAATGGGTCAGGAAGGTTGTGCAGGCTTCGCAGCCGATCGCCAAACTCTCGATTCCTAAAGAAGGATGGGAGCATTCGGTGTTGCGCACGAAATTCATGCACGCGGGATGGCGCGGTCCGTCTGCCCCTGGCGTTTTTTTTGCCGCCAAGACGGTTCTGGTCATCGGGCTGCCTCTCGTCTGCCTGATGGCGGTTGGACCTTACCTGTCGAACAATAACGGCAGTCTGCTTATGGTCCTGCTGGTGGTGCTGGCGGGTATTGGCTATTACCTGCCCAATGTCGCACTGGCTCGCAAGGTGCGCCTGCGCCAGCTGACTATTTTCGAGGACTTTCCCGACGCGCTGGATCTACTCACGGTGTGCGTGGAGGCAGGTCTCGGACTGGATGCGGCGCTGATGAAAGTGGCTGATGAAATGCACCTGAAAAGTCGGACGTTGAGCGAAGAATTGCAACTGCTGCTGCTCGAGTTGAGAGCTGGGTTAAGCAAGGAAACCGCGCTCAAGAACCTGGCACTGCGCACGGGCGTGGAAGACCTGGACGTGCTGGTCGCCATGCTGATTCAGGCGGAGCGCTTCGGCACCAGCATGGGTGATTCGCTGCGCGTGCATTCGGAAAATCTGCGGCTCAAGCGACGGCTTCGGGCCGAGGAGGCGGCCGGGAAAATCGCCGTCAAATTATTGTTTCCGCTGATGTTCTGCATATTTCCGACGCTGATGCTGGTGTTGCTCGGCCCGGCGGTCATTCAGGTTATACGCGTACTGTTGCCGACGCTGTCCGGTGAGGCAGGTGCGGCCTTATCACAGTTTTGAGGACTGGAGTGCAAACATGACTCATGCTCCCGACGAACGCGTGGAGGTCGTCAAGCTCCGGTTCATGCTGGGTGTCAAGCTCGCGGCCTTCAACCAATTTGTTGCGGGGCAACTGAGACTGAACGTCACCGACCTGAAATGCCTGGAAGTCGCTTATTACGATGAGGTGCAGCCCGTCACGCCTGGCCGGCTGTCGAAACTGACGGGATTATCGCCTGGCACGATCACGACTTCCCTGAAAAACCTTGAAAAAGCCGAGTTGATCAAACGCGAATCCGATCCGACCGACGGTCGGCGCATCCTGTTGCGCTTTATTCCAGGCCGGCGGGCGATGATCGATGCTTACTTTGAACCGGTCAACCGTGATCTGGCCGATTTCGATCGCACGCTCGATAGCGGAGAACTGGAAAGCATCAAAAAGTATCTGTGCGGATTGGTGAGGATCCTCGACGAATATATGTCGGCACCCAGCCCGATCATGCAGACCCACGCGATGCGGCGCCCCAGGAAGAACAGTCGGAGAAAGACATGAGCACGGTCACCACCAAAACAGCGGCACTTGTAATACCTCTAGCCGGGAGCCTTGCGTGCATGATGCACAAGGCGATACCGCGCTTGGGCGAGGCGCTGCTCGAAGTATTGGCACGGATCGGCTCGGCTTTGCTGCTGGGCCTATTCGCATACTTCACAATCCGGCATTGGCTTGCCGACCCTGGACGTATCACGCTGTTGCTGCTGGTAATCGCCGAGTGCTTCACCGTGGGTCTGTCGCTTTTCACTAGGGTTCCGGTCAAGCGTGACTGGACGCCGTTCGCATTCGTGTGCTCGATGGGTGCCACGTACTACTTTCTTGCCGTTCAGCTTGGACCTGGGGCTCGACTCGTACCGGAATCGGTCGGGGCTGCGCTTCAGGTTTCCGGTATCTGCTGGCAGCTCGTTGCAAAGGCTTCGCTGCGGCGCTCGTTCGGCATTCTGCCGGCCAACCGCGGTGTCGTGTCCTGTGGTGCCTACCGGTTCGTACGGCATCCAATGTATCTCGGCTACCTCGTTGCGGATATTGGCTTTCTGCTGACGAACTTCGGTTTGCAGAACGTTCTCGTGTACGGCTTTCAGTTTGCCTTGCAGGGTGGGCGCATCCTGCGTGAGGAGCAGATCCTGTCTTCCGACGAGAACTATCGCCGGTACAAAGGAAATGTGCGCTATCGGGTGATTCCTGGGGTGTTCTGATCCTGTGAATCGTTCGGCATCGACTTCAACACGCTGCTGCTTCCGCTGGCGATTGCCGTGCGTTTTATCGATCGCCTGCTCAAGCGCGACAGATCGAGCGGCGATGCCAAGCAAGAAGCTGGCTTTGTATCTATCGAGGAAATCCATGCTTGCGTCCAATCCGCTTCCTGCACTGTGGCACTTCGCATGCGAATGGTGGTTCGGCTATGAGATCGTGTTGTCGCTGTTCATAGTAGGCGCGTTGATCGAGGCGCGCCGGCCGGTACAGCGTCTGCAGTCCAGGGCGGCCATCCGTCTGAACCTCGCATACTCAGCCATCTATACGGTCTTGGGTCAGGCCGCGCGGCCGTTGACCGCGGCCGCCTCGGTCTGGATCGTCAACCTGCTGGGAGGCGGCCTGATCGTGTTGCCCGCCCACGGCAGGGGCGTGCTCGTATCGGTTCTTGCGCTCGTGCTCACGATCGACCTGCTCGAATATCTGTTTCATCGCCTGCAACATGCGTGGCCGCTGCTGTGGCGCATGCATTCGTTGCATCACAGCGCGGAATCGTTCAACGTCACCGTGACCACGCGCCACTACTGGTTTGAGGTGCTACTCAAGGGCTTCCTGCTGTTTCCGCTGGTCGGCGTGCTGTTCAGGGTCGATCCGTCGATCGCGGGCATCGCCACCCTGGTGTTTTTGCCAGTCAACTTTTTTGCGCATATGAACCTGCGCGTCGACCTCGGTCGCTTCGTTACGTGGGTCAACAACCCGCAATATCACCGGCTGCATCACTCTCGCCGCGCCGAACATTTCAATAAGAACTTTACGCAGATGTTGCCGCTGTGGGATCGCCTGTTCGGCACGATGTGGACACCGGCGCCGCACGAGTGGCCGCCGACCGGGCTCGACGACAACGCCGAGCCCGCATCAGTGCTGGTCGCGCTGTACTGGCCGCTGCGCAAGCGCACCGTCGGCGCCCCCGCCGCCGCGGCGCCGCGCGTGGCCGAGTGACGGTCCGCCACACGCCGCCTGACGACGCCAGACGACGCGGAACGAGGGAATGCTCGTCATGTCAGCGGTCGTGTCAACGCAGGTCTCAGCCTTGATGCGGCGTTGATGAAAGTGGCAGGAGAAATCGAATTGCGCAGCCCGGTGGTAGCCAGCGAACTCCAACTGATGCTGCTCGAAATGCGCTCCGGCTTTACCAAGGAGAAAGCGCTGCGCAATCTGTCTCTACGCACGGGTGTCGAGGATGTCGAATCCTTTTGCGCGATGCTGATTCAGGCCGAACGTTTCGGCACCAGCATCGGTTCCTCTTTGCGTGTGCTGTCGGACACGCTGCGCACCCGCCGCCGGATGCGCGCCGAAGAGCAGGCGTCGAAGATCGCGCTGAAATTGCTATTTCCGCTCATTTTCTGCATCTTTCCCGCCCTTCTCACCGTCCTGCTGGGGCCGGCGTTTATCCACATCTACCGGACTCTTCTGCCCACCCTGGGCGGCGGCTAGCGGGTCAGTTGCTAACGCACAATGCTCCCTGGCCGGACTTCCCCGGGGAAAATACCAATATATCCGCGGCCGAATCGGAACGTTAACCCTGTACAGGCACCTCGCGGACCTCGTTGTAACGGCGGCACCGATATTCTTTTTTTTTTGCGGCGTCCGCAGCGAGTAGCATCAAAGTACCGGACGTTGCTGCACAGCCGATTTTCAGGCGTGCAACAACGCAAAAAGAAGGGGGGAATACCGTGCCAAAATCACCTGACCGTTTTCGAACGAGTTCCTGCGTGACGGCCGGCGCGGCGCAGTCCGCGCCCCCGCTCCAGCCGGACACCCAACGTCGTCTGATGTGCGTTGCTCGCGCACCGAACGAGGTGCTGCTGGCGAATATGCGCGCAATCGGCTGGGATGTGACCGTGGCAAAAACCGCCGTCGGCGCAGAAGCCGCAACGAAAAAAACGGGCGTCGCGGCAGGTCTCATCGATTTCGACGGCTTCGCGCCGCGCGACTTTGCCGCTCTCAAGGCGTGCCTGAGCGAATCGACCATCGGCTGGGTAGCGGTCAGGGCTGAAGGCCAACCGGCAAGCCGCGCGGTGCGCGAACTGATTCGCAATTATTGTTTCGATTACATCACGCTGCCGCTGTCGCCTGACTGGATTTCCCATGTGCTCAGCCATGCTCGCGGCATGGCGGCACTGGATTACCTTGACAACGTCGCCGAAGCCGCCCTTCCGGGCGACAACGAGATGGTTGGCACCTGCGATGCGATGCAGCGGCTTTTCGGCACCATTCGCAAGGTCGCCAACGCAAATGCCAGCGTGTTCATTTCCGGCGAATCGGGCACCGGCAAAGAGCTCACCGCTCTCGCGATCCACCAGCGCTCGCCGCGGCGCAAGGCGCCATTCATTGCGATCAATTGCGGTGCCATTCCGCCGCATCTTCTGCAGTCGGAACTGTTCGGCTACGAACGCGGCGCGTTCACCGGCGCGGAGCAGCGCAAGATCGGCCGCATCGAATCGGCGAACGGCGGCACCCTGTTTCTCGATGAAATCGGCGACATGCCGCTCGCGGCCCAAGCGAGCCTGTTGCGCTTCCTGCAGGAAGGCAGGATCGAGCGGCTCGGCGGCAACGAATCGATTCCCGTCGACATACGGGTCATTTCGGCGACCCACGTCGACCTCGAAGCGGCGACACTCGATGGACGCTTCCGCGCCGATTTGTTCCATCGTCTGTGCGTGCTGCGTATCGACGAGCCACCGCTGCGCACACGTGGCAAAGACATCGAAATACTCGCGCATTACGTCCTGCAGAAGTACAAGACCGAAAGCACCCACAAGATTCGCGGCTTTACGCCGTCGGCGATCGATGCCATGTGCAACCATCCATGGCCCGGCAATGTGCGCGAATTGATCAATCGCGTGCGCCGCGCGCTCGTAATGGCTGAAGGCAGGCTGCTGACGTCCCATGATCTCGGCCTCGAATCGCCGATCGACAAGGCAACGGCGTCGCTCGACCTCGTGCGCGAAATGGCCGAGCGCAAAGCGATCGAATCCGCATTGCGGCACCACAATTACCGGGTCGGCAAGGCGGCGACGGCGCTCGGAATCTCGCGCGTCACGCTGTATCGGCTGATGGTCGCGTACGGCATACACGACGCTGGCGATATGGCTGTGGACGATTCGGATAAGGAGCTGGACGAGGACGCCGCCCTTTAATTCGCGCCCTTTCCGGTCCCATCAAAACGACTTGGTGTTTGAAACGTACCCGGGTCACCGACACGGCCGGGTCAGGACACGCAAAGCGGCGACACCCTTGCCGCTGTCTTTGTCATGCCGGGACGCGCCGCGCTCAATGCGCCGCCCCGTTGGCGACAGCCGATGTCTGGGGGTGGCACTCAAACGACACGGTGGCGCTATGTTGTTCGAGATGGCTCACGCCGCTTGTCACTTCTGATTTGATCGCGGGCTGCATCCCCTTCTGCTTGCAGTAACTGGCAGCCGCGGACACAGCCTTCTCGTGCGCGTGGGCCCAGGCGAGACTGGTGCCGGTCGCTTGCGCCGTCACCATGTAGACGTCGGGTTTGTCGCTCGCAACGACGTCGGTCACCGAAGCGCAGCCTGTCGCGACACTGGCCGCCAGCAGGGCGATAGTCGAACCGGATAGGACGCTTCGCTTCACATTTGCGCGAATCGCGGCAAGAACATTCGCAGCGGCAAGCGGAGATCCACAAAGTTTCGTCTGCATAAAAAGATGCGGAGTTGACATGGGGTAACTTTGCCGATCCTTCCCAATACCGGGTCGCATCGGCAGTGGACAGCGAAGCAGGTCGAGCCTGCCGCTGAAGTATCGGTTATCCCGCATGAATGATCAGCGGCCGTTTGATAAACGCAGTTTCTCGCTTTTCGCTACAATTTCCCGTGGTGCACAGGACGAGGAACCCTCCAGCCTTGCTAGCGGCGGGTGCGGCGCACGATCGCGAGCGCGCGCCGGGGCCTCGGGATCTGGTCAAAGCGGTTCGTTGCGTCGAACGCAGGCTGTTCGATTTTTTGTTATCATCGAAACAGCATTAAGAGTCGGTAATACACCGACGCCAACCTGCCCCTCCCGGGCAAGGTGGAAGCCTTCCTCGAAGGCAATGCGGCCGATAGTCGGCAACGAAGCGGGAGCGGCATAGCTTGCACCGGTTCGGTTCATCTCTTCCCGGAGTCGCTATGCATCACGCAACGCCCTGCCCATCTTCCTCGACCGGCACCAGCGGTACTGAAGACGATTTCGAAAATTGTCTTCCAGGCTTTCGATTGACCCATATTCTGAACGTCGTCTCCGGTCCGGATCTGGACATCGTCGACCAGATTCTGGACTGTATAAAGGATGAGCAAGCCTCTGTTTCCAACTGGACGATCGTGCGCCGAGGTGACCTGCTGGATCAGCGAATCAGCTTGCAGGGGACCAGCGAGCAACGTGTGCGATCCGTGCGGGAACAGCTCTTGCGGCTCGATAAAGGACTTCGGATTCGTCTTGAACACCAGTTCAATCGGCAACGCCATTCGGACGTGAAGCTGTCTGCACACCCATGAACGCCGAAGGCGGCGCGCTAAACCAGTACACGTGTTCCACGCAATGGAATACAGCAAGCCATATTAATGCAACGATGAAATGCACATTCAGACGTTCAAAACGGATACGGGCATTGCTAGAATCCGCGGTACTCGCGCGCGGACTGCTCTCCGGCTCATTGTGGCGGATAAGTAAGAGGTAAGTAAAAGTCTGGTTCAATCGGCGCCCAGTAACCGTGCGGTGATAGCGAAGACGCAGAACTGATAAGCGCAGGCGAATCAAACTATCTTCAGACTTGCAATTCCTTTTGTATTATTTCAAACATTACAATACCCGAATTATGTCGCCTGTTGCAGTGTGCTGAAGCGGAAAGCGTCGAACAAAAAGATATGCAAAGGGAAGTTGAGATCATGCGGATTTGCGTTCCTGACGAAAATTCCTTGAGTCGCCCGCCGTCGGACGTGCGGCGGGCTGCCAGGAGTAGCAGAAGATGACGGCCCATTCGCTGTCGGTTTGCCAATGGCTGCTGATGACTGTGTGTTGCTTCGCCACGATTTATGGCGTGTTTGCCGCTTTGGCAATGCCCTTCTTCGGCACGGAACGAACCGGGAACGCGCCCGTTGACGGAACTCGACCGGCTCCGGCCGTCAGCGTGCTAAAGCCGCTCTGCGGCGCGGAACCTCGGCTGTATGAGAATCTGGCGACGTTTTGCGAGCAGACTCATCCGTGCTTTCAACTTTTGTTCGGCGTGTCGTCGCCGGGCGATCCGGCGATTGCCGTCGTTCGGCGTTTGCAGGCGGCGTATCCGCAGGTCGATATACAGCTTGCGGTCGATGCGAGCGTGCACGGCAGCAATCTCAAGGTCAGCAACCTGATCAACATGGCCGGGATGGCGCGGCACGACATCATTGTGATCGCCGATAGCGACATCGCCGTCGAACCGGACTACCTGGCAACGGTGTCGGCGCCGCTGGCCGATCCGGAAGTGGGCGTCGTGACCTGCCTTTATCGCGCGCAGGGTGTCGGCGGCTTCTGGCCGCGCGTCGGTGCGCTTTTTATCAATGAATGGTTCGCACCTTCGGTGCGAGTTGCCCATGCAGGCGGCTCGCGGCGCTTCGGATTCGGCGCGACCCTGGTGCTGCGTTGCGCGACGCTCGCGCGTATCGGCGGATTCGCGGCGATCAAGGATTCGCTCGCGGACGACTACTGGCTCGCCGAGCATGTCCGCGCCCTGGGTCTGCGCACGGTTCTGTCCGAGGTGATGGTGGCCACGGATGTCATCGAACCCACCTTTGCGACATTGTGGCAGCGCGAAACGCGTTGGTTGCGTACTATCCGCTCAGTCAACCCGTTCGGCTTCGCGAGCCTCTTTATCACGTTCACGACCCCGTGGGTGCTCGCCGGCGCGCTGCTCGCGCTTTATTTCCAGGTAGGCGCGGAGGCCGGCTTGCATCCGCTCGCGGCCAGGGCGATGGTGGTCTGCACGATCGTGAGCGCTGTGTCGCGCGTGATGCTGCATGCGCGCAGCGCGCATCACTCGCGCTCCTTCTGGCGCGATCTCCCGCTTGTGCCGCTGCGCGACATCCTGCTGGCCGCACAGTGGATGGCCGCGGCATTCGGCTCGAACGTGATGTGGCGCGGGGAACGCGTACCGGTGGATAATCGCGTCACGCGGCCACGCCCGAGGATCATGAAGGCTTCCGACGGCAGATAAGCATTCAAGTCCAACCCGGCGCCCAATCGAGCCGGTGCGGCATCATTCACACAAACAATCGTTGCATCCCAATCTGATAGGCGAAGCATTCATGAAAACCCTGTTCTTGCAGGCGCCGTCGTACGACGGTTTCGATGGTGGCGCGGGTTCGCGCTATCAGGCCAAGCGTGAAATCCGCTCGTTCTGGTATCCGACGTGGCTCGCGCAGCCCGCCGCGCTCATCGCCGATAGCCGCGTACTCGACGCCCCGGCCGACGGCCTGTCCGTCGACACCTCGCTCGAGATCGCGCAGCAATACGATCTGGTGATCATCCACACCAGCACGCCGTCGTTCCCC